>CAZBJH010000110.1:0-11969 GCA_964492185.1 uncultured Bacteroidales bacterium
TTTTCGGACAAGCGTAACGCGGCAAATGGGACTTTATGGACAGACACTAATTAGGGTCTGTTCACTGTTTACCCTCTTTCAGCCATTCAATAAAATCATCAACATCCGTATTATACACATATATTTCTTCGGTCAGCATATTCCCGTCACCGTCAACAATAGCATACATGGGCAATGCATTTGAACCGAACTTACTGATCTGAATATCTTTGTTCACCCTGCCCATTGTTTTCTTCACCCTTCCGTCAATAGATGAGGTGACCCATTCCGTTCCAGGTAATCTGGTTTTATCATCCGTATACAAAGCCACAATGATAAAGTCCTCAGCCAGTATACTTTGCACATCCGGGTCTGACCACACCTGTCCATACATTTGTTTACAGTTTTTGCATGAATGGCCGGCAAAATCAATAAACAGGGGTTTATCCAGTTCTTTTGCACAGGCCAGAGCCTGGTTGTATTCAAAATATCCCTGTAAACCATGGGGCAGGTGCAAAAAATCCGCGTACTTCGGTTCACCGCAAAGTTCCTGTTCATAAGCACTGACCCTGATCCCGGCTTCTTCGGAAGGTCCGCTTACAATAGTAGAATACTCAGCACCTGCCGTCGGCAGAAAAGATGCCAAAGACCTGAGAGGCGCTCCAAGAAGGCCTGTAAACAAATACATAACGAAAGTAAATGTTATTATCACTGCTATTAACCTTGAAACCGAAATATGTTTTAATTCAGGATCACGCGCGAACCTGAATTTACCCAGAAGATAAAAACCGAGCAATGTGAACATAACAATCCACAGTGAAAGGAACATATTCCTGCCCAGTATATTTAGATTATATGTTTCGCTGATATTCACGATAAATATCAGTGAAAAAGCCAGCATTATGAAGGCAATAAATACTTTTACCGCATTCAGCCAACCGCCGGATTTTGGCAGTTTGCCCATCATACCCGGAAATATTGCCAGCAGGGTAAAGGGAAGGCTGAATGAAAGCCCGAACCCGAACATACCAACTACGGGTTGCAATACCTCTCCCTGCATAGCACTTCCCAGCAATATGCCGACAATTGGCCCTGTGCACGAAAATGAAATGATAGCCGTGGCCAGCGCCATAAAAAACGGCCCTAGCAAGCCCCCTTTATCTGCCTTCTGGTCCACCCTATTTGCCAGGCTACCCGGTAAAATAATTTCATACAAGCCGAAAAATGAGAACGCCAGCAAAATAAAAATTAAAAAAAAGAACACATTCGGAAGCCAGTGTGTTGAAACCGCGTTTGCCAGGTCAATCCTGGTCAGCCCCGCTAATAATCCTACAAATGTATAAATGGCGATAATCGATAACCCGAAGAATAAACCTTTGTATAGGGTTTGCGCCCTGCTCTTTTTACCCCTCATGAAAAATGAGACAGTCAAAGGGATCATAGGATAAACACAGGGAGTCAGTATACCGCCCAATCCCCCCAGCAAAGCCACCAGAAAAATTCCCCATAAGGTTTTATCTTTATTGTCACTATCACCCTTTTCCGTATCAGTCATTGATCCTTTCCTCCCTGCATTTAATGGATCAACCCCTTCATCCGCTATAACCAAATCAGAAATATCATTGACGGGCTCAGCCTGTCCTGATGCCTTACTTTGAAGGCCCGCCTCTTCGCTATCTTTTGTTTCTTTTATTGCTGAAGGCTCCGTTTCCGGTATGAAAATAGTAAATTCAATCTCCTCGGGAGGAAGACAACGCTGATCATCACAAACCATATATTCAGCTATCCCCGAAACAATGAAGGAATCATCAGTCAGTCGTTTTACAGCTTGTTTAAAAACAACAACATCACTAAACAAACCGATCTCCATTTTAAAAGTTTTGTCATATTTAATAACCGGCTCAGGTTCCGCTTTCATACTGCCGGCTTTTTCAAAGCTCTTATCTGCTTCAATAATGATGGAGGTTGCTATCGGACCACCTTCCGGAATTTGCATACCATACATATGCCAGTTCTCTTCTATTGAGGCTTTAAAAACCAGATCTACACGGTTTTCATCCCTTACTTCAGCAGAAAAGTCCCATTCTACCGGATCAAGGACCTGGGCATTCGCAAACATTGTTGTAATTACAAATGCAGCCGGAATGAATAATATTCTGTTAAAATAATATTTTATGCTTACCATATATTTATATATATAAATAATTAGCTTTGTAATGATACGAATTTTCTTACACAAATTAAAAGAAAAATTAAAAAATTTACATCAATACTTCTTCTCCAGTACTGTCGAATACATGAAACTCCAGAAAATCATAGGACGATATCGGAATTATTCTGATTTTGCATTTCAACTTTAGCCTCCAGCGTTGCTTTATCGGCCAAAAACCTTTTGTAAGGTGCGAAGCAATAAACGGATGTACTTTTAAAAATAATGACCTGTACTTTCTTTTATCCAACAAATGTGCAAGATGATTTTCGATCTTATCAACAAGTAAAATACTTGGTGTTATTTCGCCGGTTCCACCGCAAGTCGGGCATTTTTCCCGAATATTAATATGCATCTCGGGCCTTACCCGCTGCCGGGTAATTTGCATAAGGCCAAATTTGCTCAGGGGTAAGATGCTATGTTTGGTACGGTCACTTTCCATAGCATCCTTCATACGATCAAACACTTTCTGCTTATGATCCTGTGAATGCATATCTATGAAATCAACAACTATTATACCACCCATATCCCTTAGCCGCAATTGCCTGGCAATTTCATCAGCGGCAGCCAGATTCACTTCAATGGCATTGGTTTCCTGGTCGTTGACTGTTTTAGCCCTGTTTCCACTGTTCACATCTATTACATGCAAAGCTTCCGTATGTTCAATAATGAGATATGCACCGTTTTTAAATGATACGGTTTCCCCAAACGAAGATTTAATTTGCTTCTCAATGCCATACCGTTCAAAAATCGGTGTATTTCCCTTATAAAAGTTTACTATTTTTTCCTTCTCGGGAGCTATTGTACCGATAAAATCTTTCAGTTCACGCCATACTGTCTCATCATTGACATAGATATTATTGAACGATGTACTCAGAACATCACGCAGCATTGCAGTGATCCTTCCTATCTCACTAATAAATAAAAACGGGGGCTTATTATCTTTCAGATTCTCAAATGCAAGTTCCCACTTTTTTATCAGTGTTCGAAGCTCTTCATCAAGTTGTTTTACTTTCTTCCCTTCGGCAACAGTTCTGACAATGATACCGTAATTATTCGGGCGTATGCTTTTTAACAAGGTTTTCAGCCTGTTTTTTTCTTCGTTTGATTCGATCTTTTGTGATACGGAAACCTTATTATAGGAAGGCATTAATACAATATTCCTGCCTGCAATAGAAATTTCTGAGGTTAACCGGGGCCCTTTTGTCGAAATTGGTTCTTTGGCAATCTGAACCAGCACTATCTGGCCGGAAGATAAAACATCCGCGATCTTCCCGTTCTTATCGATATCGGGCTCACGCTTAAATTTTTGCCATGATGGAATTTTACCTCTCCGTTTATAAATAATGTTCAGATATTTATGTATTGTTCTGAACTGTGGTCCAAGATCGAGATAATGTAAAAAAGCATCTTTTTCAAAACCAACATCTACAAATGCTGCATTCAACCCGGGCATGACTTTTTTTACTTTACCCAGGTAAATATCTCCAACAGAAAATTTCAGGCTGCTTTTTTCCTTACTAAGCTCGACCAGTTTCTTATTCTCCAGAAGGGCGATA
Organism: uncultured Bacteroidales bacterium; assembly: GCA_964492185.1. Taxonomy (GTDB): domain Bacteria; phylum Bacteroidota; class Bacteroidia; order Bacteroidales; family UBA10428; genus JAFGSZ01. The sequence goes on from CAZBJH010000110.1 coordinate 3,748, forward strand.
TCGATTTCGGAAGTAGATACATCAATGACAAGTTCTTTGCTCACCACTTCACCCATGATCCGTATACTATTATAATGGCTCGCTATGTACAATACAAATATAATAAACCTAAAGCTATCACTTTAGGTTTATTCCACAGTATCATATAATTACGATTTTATTTCTTCTTCTTATGTCTGTTTTTCCGTAAGCGCTTTTTACGCTTATGAGTAGCCATCTTATGTCTCTTTCTCTTCTTTCCGCTTGGCATAATAATCAATTTAATTAACAATTTGCAATCGTCTAACAGCTACTTTACATTTGACTTAACCTTATTAACAAAAGATTTTGCAGGTTTAAAAGCAGGAATAAAATGCTCAGGTATAATGATTGTGGTGTTCTTGGAAATATTCCTTGCGGTTTTCTGGGCTCTTTTTTTCACAATAAAACTACCAAAACCCCTTAAATAAACATTCTTCTCGTTGACAAGAGAATCTTTCACAGCTTCCATAAAAGCTTCAACTGACTTTTGTACAGTAATTTTTTCAATTCCTGTGTTTTTGGAAATTTCGTTTACGATATCAGCTTTCGTCATTTTTAAAATCTTTAATTATCAATATATTACATTATTTTTCTGTATTGAATTGCAAATATAATTACTTTCTGCCGATAATTAAAATACTAATCAATTAATTTTCTATATTTTATTAAAAATGATCCATATACTGCTTGTGATACCTTTTGGTAAAACCCCTGTTGACCGGGATTTCGGCAATTAAAATGTTTAATTGGCCATAGCAAAATAATACAGGCACGGGTTACAAATCCGCGCCAGCAAATCCAGCAAGGCCCGCGCAGTTCGCAAATGCGGCAGCCACAATTCACAGACTCGCGGCATTTGGAAGCTCGCGCGCGTTGTAACGCGCGCGCATGATTCGGAGTGGTTATGGTTTTGAATGTTCAGAAATTATTAGCGTTCAATATTTTTTTTGTATTTTTGCTGTAAATTAACCAAAAATTCAATATGTCAGTTAACAAAGCAATACTTGTTGGTTTTGTCGGTATTGATCCGGATGTCAGATACCTTGACAGTGGCACTGCAGTATGTAATTTCCGGATGGCAACAAGTGAAACATATAAAAACAAAAATGGTGAACTGGTTACTTCCACGGAATGGCATAATATTGTTTTGTGGAGGAGACTGGCTGAGATTGCTGAAAAATACGTTAAAAAAGGGTCACAACTTTATATTGAAGGACGTATACGTACCCGCTCCTGGGACGATCGGGACGGTAATAAACGGTATACAACAGAAATTGTTGGAGATAACATGCAAATGCTGGGAAAACCATCCTCAGATTATTCGGCTTCACCTGATGATCAGGAAAGATCAGTCACTCCCTCAGAAAACACCAATAATTCCTCAGAAAACACTAGTAATGAAAATCTTTCTGAAAACCAGGGAAGCAGTGACGATCTCCCCTTTTAGATAATAAAAAATTCGTACTGGCTTGGAAGCAGATCCGGACTTTTGGCAATTCTTATCACTTTTTCTTTTTCAGGTTTATCCTTTATCATTTGGCACGGCGGCAGGCCTGCTGATCATAATTATATTGCTATGTGGCTCGGCAATGATATCAGGATCCGAAGTAGCCTACTTTTCACTTGATCACCTCAACATTGAACAATTAAAAAATTCAGAAATTACATCTGACAAGTTAGTCATCCGGCATCTCAGCCATCCTGAGAAATTGCTGGCCACTATCCTCGTTACCAATAACTTTATTAATGTAGGTATTGTTATCTTATCCAGCTTTATCACAACAAGCCTTTTTGATTTTTCAGAGAATCCTGTATTTGGCTTTGTTTTCAAGGTCATTATAATAACCTTTTTAATATTGTTCTTTGGTGAGATTATTCCAAAAATATATGCTAACCAGTACCCGGTAAAATTCTCCAAATTAATGGCACGCCCGCTGGTTATTTTTACCAGGATCTTCTGGCCGCTAAGTATCATACTGGTTAAATCCACATCTGTCGTGAATAAAAAACTGGCAAAGAAGAAAAGAAATATTTCAATCGAAGAACTGTCTGATGCACTTGATATGACTGATACAACAATTGCCGAGGATAAAAAAATCCTGAAAGGCATAATAAAATTTGGTAATATTGATGTTAAAGAGATTATGCAGGCCAGGGTGGATGTGATCGGAACAGACATTAAAACAAAGTTTAATGATCTCATACCTGTAATCATGGATTCAGGATACTCACGTATCCCGGTGTTTGAAGAAACACTTGACCATATACTGGGCATTCTTTATATAAAGGACCTTCTTCCACATATTCATAAGAAAACCTTTAACTGGCAAACCCTGATCAGACCTCCATACTATGTGCCTGAAACAAAAAAGATCAGTGATCTGCTGAAAGAATTTCAGTTAAATAAAATCCACCTGGCCATCGTTATTGATGAATACGGGGGAACATCAGGAATAATTACGCTTGAAGACATTCTGGAGGAAATTGTCGGAGAAATAACCGATGAATACGACGAAGAAGAAATCCATTACAAAAAAATAAACGAGAATACATATATTTTTGAGGGAAAGATCCAGTTGCACGATTTCTACAAAATATTGAACATTTATGAGGACACATTCAATGAAATTGAAGGTGATTATGATACGCTGGCCGGATTGATACTGGAGCTTCGCGGTGAAATACCAGAAAAAGATGATAAACTATCCTATAAGGATTTTGTTTTTAAAATCCGTTCAGTCGATAACCGGAGAATCAAAGAGATCCAGGTAAGCATAAGAAATATTGATAAATACAGATAAATGCGATACAAGCTGTTTTTAATTGCTGCAGGAGTTCTTGTTATACTGATATACAGTTGCAAACCGGATTATACTCCAAAACCCAGGGGATATTTCAGAATAGATTTCCCTGAAAAGGAATATCGCAGATTTATATCAGATTGCCCGTATACTTTTGAATATCCTGTTTATGGAGAAATTGAACGGGTTGATGACAATACATCCCATCCCTGCTGGTTAAATATTATCTTCCCCGGATTCAAAGGAAAAATCTATCTCACTTACAAAAGAGTTGAACAAAACCTTCCTGAATATACAGAGGACATAAGAACCATCGCTTATAAACACCTGGTAAAAGCTGACGATATCATAGAAAAACGAATTATATACCCGGAGCATGATGTATATGGAATACTATACAACATCAAAGGTAATACCGCTTCTTCACTGAACTTCTATGTGACGGACAGCATAACACATTTTTTAAGCGGATCATTATATTTTGAAGTAAAACCCAATGCCGATTCACTGGCACCGGTTATCAATTATTTCACTGAAGATGTCAATCACCTGATCAAAACCATAGAATGGAATTAATAAATTTTTCTCAAATTTGTTGATCAGTTATTTATATGGGAGTCATCTGGAAAAAATACATGAATGCACATGCCAGACTGGGTCTGTGGGAAATAACCGAAACATTTGATGACCTGCGATCACAACTAAAGCTGTGCAAAGAAGAAGAGATGATATTACGCGATTTCAAAAGCCTTGCGCGTCAAATCGAATGGTTAAGCGTAAGAGTGTTATTAAAAGAACTTGCCAGTGAAAATCTGTCGATCATATATAATCAAAACCGGAAACCCCTGATTAAAAACAGGGATATCAATATCAGCATATCGCATTCCAGAAACCTTACCTCCATTTTTCTGAGTCATGAAAGAAGAGTAGGGATCGATCTGGAATATATGTCACATAGAATCAGAAAAATTGAACATAAGTTTATTAACGATGCCGAATATATAACTCCTGATGAAAACCTTCGAAAGTTTCACCTTTATGTTCATTGGTGTGCCAAAGAAGCATTATACAAGATCTGTGACAAACAAAATATCAATTTTAAGGAAAACCTGACTATCGAAGCTTTTGAACCGGCTGAAAAAGGTATATTAAAAGGATGGGTAAACAATCCCTTTATACAGGAAACATTTACCCTTGAATATTTTACATATGATAATTATATAATCGTATGGACGTGCCAGTAGTGTCTGTCCGTAGTGTCCGTCTATAAAGTTGTCAAGATATTTTATTGGTTATGTGTCTGTTCAGAATGTTCGGGATCAAGGCACGCAAAAATTTTAAACCGCGGTATACTAAGGTATTCGAGGATTTAAAATTTTGACAGCAACGAGAATATCGGACATTATGGACAGACACTAAAATATTAAGCAAGAAATAAATCACTAAAGATGATATATGAAAATATAATCCGTAAGCCCGGAAAAAAGTTTGCATTGCTCATTGATCCTGACAAGCAGGATAAACATTCCCTGCTCAATACAATTGAGGCTGCCAATAAAACCGGGGTGGATCTGATAATGGTCGGGGGAAGCCTGGTTTCAGACACCTTTGACTCCACAATTCTTACAATCAAGCAAAACAGTTCTATACCGGTTCTGCTCTTCCCCGGGAGTTTGTTACAGCTATCACGCGAAGCTGATGGAATTTTATTGCTTTCGCTTCTTTCAGGCAGAAATCCCGATTATCTTATAGGAAATCATGTGCTGGCCGCACCATATCTTAAAAAATCAAACCTGGAGATCATCCCCACGGGTTATATTCTTATAGGTGAGAACAATTCCAGCTCGGTTGAATATGTTACCAATACAAAGCCCATTCCTCTCTCGAAAACTGACCTTATAGTGGCTACTGCTGTTGCAGGTGAAATGATGGGTAACAAAACCATATATCTTGAGGCCGGAAGCGGTGCACGAAACCGGATAAAGGATACGACAATTAAAACTGTTAAACGCAATATTTCCGTACCCCTGATCGTGGGAGGCGGGATTCATTACGAAAAAGAAATATATAATGCATACAGCTCAGGAGCCGATATGGTAGTGATCAGCACTGCCGTGGAAAACGATATTTCAATACTTTATTCCCTGGCTAAAATTTCACTGGATTTTTAAGACTTTAACGGGGATTATCCATACCGGTAATAATCTTACTTAGAATATTCCTGCATTGGTCAATTATTCATTGCAGTTTATCCAATTTAAAAAACCATGTTATGCTTTTACCGTATCATCTAACAAATAACGACGATAACAAATTTAAAAACAAACATAGATTAAATTGGTTAGACGGTTTTGCCCAAGTTGGTTTAGTTAGTAGTTTTGTTTGACGGAAGCGGGATGCCCTCCCGCTTTTTTTGTCTTCATACTCAACCGTCCAACTTTCCTTTTTCCATTCACCCTGCAACCTTACTTTACCAATTCCTGGATAGTCCGCCCTGTGCAGGTATTCGGATAAGCAATATTAAGAAATGTAGAAATTGTCGGGGCAATATCTATCAGGTCAACCTCACGACTGACAGTTCCCCGTCCTACTTTCCATCCATACCATATCAAGGGCACCCTGGTATCATAAGTATATGATGAACTGTGGTTGGTTGAAGCACCATTCTTTTCCACCCATCCTGACCTCAGATTAATAATAACATCACCCGAACGTTTCTGGTTGTATCCGTTTTGAATCTTTTCAAAAATTCCTTCTGAAAACCAGGTGGTTTGAAGCGTATGGGCTGAGATAGTATTGACTACTCCTGTAAATTGCAACATAAACTGTGACACAACATCCTGAATTTCAGGAAGGGGTATCCGGGCATCTTCAATAAGCCGGCGATTAAGGTAGATCTGCTGTGCATGATAAGACTTAAACCAGTCTCCCTGACCGTAAAGCACATTCAAATAACTTCCCAGAAGAGATAACGCGCTGTTGTAATTGAAATAGCCGGCAGGAATACTCACATCATTCAAAAAATCCGGCACATATGACACTCCGTGCTCCGCGGTCAGAAACACAAGTGCATTTTCTTTCCCGATATTCTCATCAATAAACTTTAAAAAATGTGCTATATCCCTGTCAAGACGAAGAAAAGCATCCTCAACCTCAACCGAATGGGGGCCGTACAGATTACCTATCTGTTCCATTGCATCAAACCCGATAATTATAATATCGGTATGCTCATCATCTCCAAGCTGTTCATTGATGATCAATGATGTTGCAAAATCTTTTACCAGGTTATTCCCGAAAGGTACTTTCCTGATCATACTATAATCCCTCTTCTTTCCTTTCAGCTTACTTAGTCCTGAAAGATCATAAGGGAAAGTCGTAACCCCTTTGATACCGGTTTCGTACCCGTTTTTATCCGGGAGACTTTCAGTATATTTATCTATTGTAAGAAGGGTATTCCATTCCCTGTCCAGGTATGTATCAGCCAGGTTTTTTGAATTCACTTCACGCGCCCATACCGGTAAAGTATCAACATAATACGAGCTGGTTACAAAGTTACCACTGACATCATCAAACCAGTACGCGCCATTTGCCGTATGTCCGGCAGAAAAAACCACGGATGCAGGAGAAAGGGATACCGCGAAAACTTTTGACCGGAAATTGTTTGAAAGTTTTAACTCATCGGCAAATGTAGATGACATCAGGTTGGAGGGCGACATCCTTCCGGCATCATAACTGCCACCAACAGTCTCAACACCGTCATCAAGTGTACTGTATACTGTCTTATCGGGCAGACTGGCATACCATTCTTTGCCTATGATCCCGTGATCGGACGGGTTTGTGCCTGTAGCAATAGTTGCATGTCCTACACCTTGCTGCGAAAACAAATAATTGAATCTTGCATTTTTGCAAAATGTACCTTCATTGATCAACTTCTTAAAGCCATCATTACCAAACTTGTTCCAGTACCTGAAAAGGTAATCCTGGCGCATCTGACCTATTACCAATCCTATAATGATCCCGGGCTTGTCCGAAGGTATCTTCGCGTGGTCCTGGGCAATGACTGAATATGAACCGGTTAAAAATACTGCAAGAACAATTACACATGAAATAAATCGCTTTATATCCATCTCTATTAAATAATTAATCTACCCTGCATTATTCATATATTAAATCTGGTAAAAAATGCCTTTAAAAATCCGCACATTTTAAAAATAAATAACAGTTTTCAATCCATAATATTATATAGAATAAACATTCTTTTCATGCAATCATGGCAAATATATAATTAGTGTTTGTTCAGAATGTCCCATCTTATGCATTACGCTTTAAGGTATGGAGGATAACAGTTCTCAATCAAACATTGAAACGAATATGCAGGATATCACCATCCTCCACCACGTAATTTTTACCTTCAACATGGAATTTTCCTTTTTCACGACAGGCATGTTCTGATCCGAGAGATACAAAATCGTCGTATTTCATTACCTCGGCCCGGATAAATCCCCGTTCCATATCACTATGTATCACACCTGCTGCCTGGGGTGCTGTCATCCCCTTGTGAATGGTCCATGCACGGATCTCCTTTGGCCCCACGGTAAAAAACGAGCTCAGATCCAAAAGTGAATAGGCTGAACGCAAAAGCTTATTCACCCCCGGTTCTGATAATCCGATATCTTTGAGAAATTCATTCCGGTCATTTTCAGTTTCCAGTTCAGATATCTCGGCTTCGATCTGGGCAGCAATAACAAGTATCTCCGTATTCTTATCCTTAAGAAACTCGTTCACATTTGTCACATACCGGTTACCTTTTATAGCCGATTCTTCGTCAACATTGCAGACGTACATAACCGGCTTGGCTGTCAAAAGGAACAGATCATCCACTTCTTCCTTTTCTCCGTCACTCAGATCCATATCCCTGATATTTTGAAAATCCTCCAGCCTCTTCTTCACATGGTTCAATATATCAATTCCTTGTTTGGCCTTCTTTTCGCCCACTTTTGCAGCCTTCTCGAACCGGGTAATCTTCTTTTCAACGGACTCAAGGTCTTTTACCTGCAATTCAAAATCGATAGTTTCAATATCCCTAACAGGATCTATCGAACCTTCGATATGTGGCAGACTCTCATTATCAAAACATCTTACCACATGGATCAGGGCATCGGTATTACGTATATCGGCCAGAAACTTATTTCCAACACCTTCTCCCTGGTTGGCCCCTTTTGTAAGGCCGGGAATATCCACGATCTCAACCGCGGCCGGGATTACTTTTTCGGTAGGTTGTAATTTTTCAAGCTCCTGAAGGCGCTTATCGGGAATACTGATGACCGCCACATTCGACTTGCTGGAACTGAATGCAAAATCAGAAGTTTCTCCCTTTGTTTGCGACATACAATTGAAAAG
>CAZBJH010000111.1:0-11956 GCA_964492185.1 uncultured Bacteroidales bacterium
TCATTCTGTTATAGTTTTTTAATCTTTTTTTCAAATCGTTTGATTGCCCGTTCAATGGCATTCCATCCCGAAGATGTAGAATGCTGATTAACAGTAGACTGTGATTTATTCAGGCGTGTTGCAATTTCGGTTTCATTGAGATTGAGCAGCTTCAGAAAAATGATCTCACATTGCTTTGCAGTGCATTTTTGAAGTAAGGCATCAAGCAGGATCACAAGTGTATCTATTTCGTCATTGGTCTCATTATCCGGTGATGCAAAAAACAGTGTACGTTTAATGATGATCTTTTCCTTGTAATATGTTCCCTGTTCATCCAGTGTCCGGCCTGAAAAGTAGATGGCATCCCCGTCAATAATGCCTTTTTCCAGATCCAGCCTGCTGAGACTACCCAGTCCGATCGCCAGCCGTATGCCATGTTGCAGGAAATAGGGGAACCGTTTATCATTAGGAATACCATGCTTTTTTGAATAAGCCAGTGATTTGAAATAGCTTTTAATCAGCAGGGCGGTCCGGAGGGCATTTTCGGGTTGGGGCACATAACATTCAATAAAGTCACCCTTAAGGACCCGGGCATAAACTTTGAATTTCTGCTTCAATATGTTCAGCAGTGAGCCAAGATCATGGTCGATCCTGGCCTTACCGGTTTCGTTCAAGCTGGTGGAGGCAATAATATCCCCTGATATTACAGCATGGTATTTCATGTTCGTATTTTTCTTATATTTTATCTTTTCCAGATACGATAAATGGCCTTTATCGGTATATAATACGATAATACATTTTTATCGGTTTAAGATACGATACGATATTAATACAAATTTCTGAGAATATCAAAAGGTTTAACGAAATATTATCCTTAATAAATGCAAAGGATTTTATTAGGATGAATTAAAACCCTTGCACTTAACTAACAATTAGTTGCTATATTGTGCTGACTATTAATCTATTTCGTGTTTTTCAGTAAACCCTGCCTAAACAAAAAGCAAAAATTTGAAGGAGAGGTCAATAAGCGCGTTAGGCGCTTTATCGCAAATAATTGTGAGGACCTGGAATGGCTCGTGAGGCATTATGCTGCATCTGAACGTGCCGGCTGGCCGGTAACTGCACTGCCGGCCGGTTCCGTGCGGAATTTGAAAGAAGCCGGGGATATGATTTGCCGGCGGATGCAATATACAGATACCGAATATATTCCCGCGATCATCAGAAATGAAATTTTACGATATTTACAGGAAAACAATAAGAGTACATTGAATTAAGGATCATTTCGTATGCATTTGTATGCAATGATGAGCCTTTCATAATAATAACCAAAAACCCGAAAAAATGAAAGCAACAATAATGATGAAGCCCGTATGGCCCGTTCTCTTTTTTTTTCTTCTCCTCTCAGGATGCCTGGAATATACAGTGACAACACGTGTTCAACCCGACGGATCACTGGAAAGGGTCTTTACGGTAAGAGGTGATTCTTCCGATATTTTTGACGGTTCAATGATGGTTCCCCCCGATACTTCATGGACCATCACCACAAAATGGGAAGAGGTGATGAAGGAGGATTCCACGATGGATAAACAGTTTGTTTATACCGCGCGAAAACATTTCGCGGATGCGGCCATGCTGAACAATGAGATCCATTCGGATTCGGCAGTTGTTCTGCATGTTAATCCCTTTGTCCGCATAAAAAAGCGTTTTCGCTGGTTCTACACGTTTATTCAGTATACCGAAACATACCCTGCCTGGTTTCCATTCCGGTCGGTACCCTATACCAAATATCTGACATCAGATGAAATGCAGGCTATGTTGCAGGAAGGCGAGGATACCTATGTTTTTTTACCCAAAGAAGATCGTTATACCCGGCGCGATGAAATAGATACAATCCCAGTGCTGTCACCTGAAGACAGTGCACGGGCAGAAAAAAAGCTCAAAGATATTGAAATACGGTTCACAGAATGGCAGGTGGATAATATTCTGATCGACTTTAATGAAATCCTGATTGATGTGATGGATTCATTGGGGATGGAGGCCGGTCTGAAATCCAGGTACCTGGAAATACAGGATACACTGAAAGGTGTCATCCTGACCAAGGACCCCGATAAACTGTCATCTGAGAAACTGGTACATATAACCACGGAACTGATGCAGGATACGGCATTGAACAGTATCTTTCCGGATTCTGCAGGACATTTTAAGCATTTTGACAGGAAGCTGGATAAGGAAGTTCCTTTCGATAACTATACGAATCATGTGGTTATGCCGGGACTGCTGATCGCGACCAATGCAGAAACAGTGTCAGGCAATAAAGCCAGCTGGGAATTCATGTACTTCCCTTTTTATGCGGATGACTATCATATGACCGCTGAATCGCGCATAATCAATAAGTGGGCGATCGTGCTTACAGGCATCATTGTCCTGGTCCTGCTGACCGGCCTGGTGATCAGCCTGGTAAAAAAACGCGCATAGCATCAGCGGCAGCATTTTTTGAAAACTTTTCCATGCTGTTGAACAAACACTATGAGTTTATTGACAGACTCAGGGGAGTATAAATATTGGTCGAACTGCATGGGGAGTGGTTCGAAACAGCAGTCACTATAAGGTCAATAGACTTAGTGTTATAATTATTTTTTACTGATCAGGTAATCAATGCTGATTTTTCCGCTGCCGTATACCATAAGGGCGAAAAGCATTAGAAAATAGTAAAGCGGGATTTCAAACCCGTTATTGGCTGCCGCGAAACCATTGCTCAGGTGTACACCGAAAATCGCTACCAGCATTACTATCATTAACGGAAATGCAATTATACGTGTCCCCAGGCCGAGAGTCAGCAAGATTACACCAAGTAATTCTGTTGCAGCTGTGAGGAAAACACTGACCGCGGGTACCGGCATATTCATACTAGTGAACCCCTGGATGGTGCCTTCCAGGTTTTGCCATTTGCTAATTGCCGGCTGGTAAAATCCATATGCCAGAATTAACCTGAAGAAAAGTACAGGCAGGTTTTTTAACCTGCTAACTGCAGAAGCGTAATTATTATATCTTCTTCTCATTTGTGTTTTATTTTGATTAATAACCATATAACATTAAACATATCAAATTGTTTATGCCTCATCAGCTATAAAAGGGTGCTTAACCCGGATAAACGTAGGGGATTGAATTTATACATGCGGATCTTGCACCTGTTCGGAGAAGCCTTTGTCAGTTTTATACCGGGGTGGTAATACTTAGTGTCTGCCTATAAACCCGGCAAAATGTTACATCGGTCATGTGTCTGTTCAGAAGTTTCAATTTGCAAGGCTTGCACAGTCCGGAAATGTGAGAGCCACAAGTCACAGACTTGCGGCATATGGGAGCTCGCGCGCGTTTGTTAACGCGTGCACATGATGGGGGTTTACGTGTTGTAAATGAGCAATTTCCGGACAAGCCTAACGCGGCAAATGGGACTTTATGGACAGACACTACTTATTAACAAGCCTTTTTTATTTGTATTTCATGTGCTACTTTTACTGAAACAGAAGAAAAAGAACTTTCATGGGAAACCTGAAAATAATAACAGCATCTGCCGGCTCGGGTAAAACCTACCGTTTAACCGGCGAGTATCTGAAACTGCTTTTTAAAGAATATGAAAATTTTCATCATATTCTTGCTGTTACATTCACCAATAAGGCAACCGGGGAGATGAAATCGAGAATAATCGAAAAGCTTTTTCTGTTGTCTGAAAACAAAAGTCCGGATTACGTTGATTTTTTAATGAGATCTACCGGGCTAACTGAGATACAGTTACGCGATAAAGCCGGAACGATTCTTTATCACCTATTGCATAATTTTTCACATTTCCATGTTGGAACTATAGATAGTTTTTTTCAGAGGGTATTGCGTGCTTTCTTAAAGGAGATAGGTATACAAACCGGTTTTTCCCTTGAGCTTGATGATCAGATGATACTGGAATATGCAGTTGAGGAATTGCTTGACAGGCTTGATACAAACAATGAACTGAGGGGATGGCTGATCAATATGGCATCTGCAAAGATTGAAGAAGGTAAAAGCTGGAACATTAAAAACGATCTACTATCTCTTGGTAATGAGGTTTTTAAGGAGAAATTTAAATCACATGGTGAAGTACTTGTCAGCTTATTAAAAGATAAAAATTTTTTAAATCATTATCGTTCCTCACTTGCTAAAATTACTATTGCTTTTGAAAGCAGGCTAAAGCAAATATCACGGGAGGCATTACATATGATGCGTGAACAGCATATGGAAGTGACTGATTTTTCGTATGGTCATAGCGGGGCAGCAGGTTATTTTGAAAAGATCCTGAATGACCGCTTCGATCCGCCTGGTGCCAGGGTATTGGCTGCTGTCAATGATCCAGGTAAGCTTATCACAACTTCGAGTGATAAAAGAGCGGTACTGGACGAACTGATCCATGGAGGATTGCATAATCTGCTGTCAGATCTTGTTGAGCATTATCAAAGAAACCATGTAAAATACCATACGGCAAAGATCATTCTGAGCAACCTTTACGCGCTTGGAATATTATCCGATATTACAGAAGAGATCAATGAATACACATACGATAATAATATTCTTTTACTTTCCGAAGCAAGTCGTCTGATCAACAGGATAATCGATAATAACGATACTCCCTTTATTTATGAAAAGGTTGGGAATACCTTTAATCATTTTATGATCGATGAGTTCCAGGATACTTCCCGTTTTCAGTGGGAGAACTTTAAGCCATTGATCAGTAACAGCTTATCACAGGGACATGATAATCTGATTGTCGGGGATGTCAAGCAATCCATTTACAGATGGAGGAACAGTAACTGGGAGATCCTTGCACGTCAGGCAGAAGAGGATTTTAAATATGCACCGGTAGTGAAGGAATCACTTTTGGATAACTGGAGGAGTAAGCCGGGGATAATTGCATTTAACAACACCTTGTTTTCCGAAGCCCCGGGGTTGTTGCACGATCATTATAATAATGAGCTTAATAATGAGGGCAAAGTGACCTTCCCGGAGTTTAATATCAATCATCTATATACTGATGTTTACCAGCATTATCCTAAGGAAGAAACAAGGGATAGGGGTTATGTGCGATTTAAATTTTTACCTGATCCAGGGGATGCTGAACAGGATGATCCGGTAAAGACCGAATTGCTCAATACGCTTGACGGGCTGGTAAAAAAGGGCTATGCTCCCAGGGATATAGCCATACTGGTCAGGACGAAAAAAGAAGGTAAAGACCTGGCGGATTATATACTTGATTATAATCAGGCAGCACGTTCGGAGGGTAAACAGGTATTTGAGATAATTTCAGACGAATCTCTTTTCCTGGAGCACTCGTCGGCTGTTAATTTCATTATTGCTGTATTCAGGCATATTGTTTATCCGTCGGATGATCTTAACAATGCATTCTTACTGAATGAATACATTACATATATTGATCAGGGTGCACGGAGTGACAATGATATGTTCATAAGCATAAAGGATTCTGCTGACGGAATTCCTTATAAGCGTTTTCCGGCGGGATTTAAATCCCTGCTCGATGAGTTAAGAAATGTACCCGTCTACGAGATGGCTGAGAAGCTGATCACCTTTTTTGCCCTGAATGATCTTCAGGGTGAATTGCCATACATACAGGCATTTCAGGATGTAATGCTCGACTATACTCAACGAAGCAGATCCGATATTTATTCATTTCTCAATTATTGGGAAGAGAGGGGACGGATAAGTTCCGTCGGCCTTCATGAAGTAAAGGAAGCTATACGGATCCTGACTATTCATAAATCAAAAGGATTGCAGTTTGACGCGGTTATTGTTCCGCGCTGCAGCTGGAAAACCGAAGGTAATAATGCTTCAGGCACGATCATATGGTGCGGGACCAGGGAATCGCCCTTCAATCAGATCCCCGTCGTTCCTGTGAAGTATTCATCCGGTTTAAAGAATACTCTGTTCAGGGATGATTATTTTAATGAAAAGCTGAAGAACTATGTGGATAACCTGAATCTTTTATATGTTGCATTTACACGTGCTAAAAGTGTCCTTATTGCTTTTGGAAAGTCAGATGCTTTAAAAGGAGAGCAAAAATATTCAAGGGTTGATGAAATTATCGCTTCTGTTTTTACCCGTGATACCGGGCACCCTGATACAGACCTGTCTATCAACCTGAACACCCGGTTTGATCCTGAGAAGACGACTTTTGAATATGGCAGTATGGCCCGTTCTGCCACTACTTATAAGGAAACTGTTACACGTTATAATTGGTTATATCCAAGCCGGGATTCCATTGATAATATTCTCTTTGTCCGTTACGGGGAGGATTATTTTTCTTCTTCCGGCAGGACGGATCATAGTCCTGTTAACCATGGTAAGGTAATGCATGAGATATTCCAGTGCATTAAAACAAAAGATGATATAACCGAAGCTGTTCGGAAAGTGTATCGTGACGGGAAGATAGGCCATTCAGAAATTGAGGCCATCACGGGTAAGATCCACGAACTGATTTCTGATGAAAGAATAGCAGGTTGGTTCAGCGGCGAATGGCAGGTAATGAATGAACGGGATATTCTTCACCCCTCGGGAGAAGTCAGGCGGCCTGACAGAGTTATGATCAGGGACGATAAGGTGGTAGTTGTGGATTTTAAATTTGGGAAGAAAATTGTGGAAGCGCATAAGCAACAGTTGAAAGGCTATATGAAATTTATTCAGGAAATGGGGCATACAGCCTGCAGCGGGTATATCTGGTATTTCACACTTAACAAAATGGAGAAAGTATAATGAGCTATCCCTGGGAACATACACGACGTTTTAATGCCTATTCCAATTATATAAAAAAAATCTTTGGTACAAGAGTACAGAAAGTAAGCATTGATGCAGGATTCACTTGTCCAAACCGCGACGGTACCATTGCCAGGGGGGGCTGCATATATTGTGATAACAGGGCGTTTAATCCTTCTTATTGCAATGCTGAAAAACCTGTTAAGCAACAGATCCGTGAAGGTATAGAGTTTCATGAGAAAAGATACAGGACTGCCGGCCGTTACCTGGCTTATTTCCAGGCTTATTCTAACACATATGCGGATATTGAAACATTGAAAGACATTTACAACGAGGCGCTGGAGGTTGAGGAGGTGGCCGGACTGGTTATCGGTACCCGGCCCGATTGTATTGATGAGTATAAGCTGGACTATTTCAGGGAGCTTTCGGAGAGGATGTATGTAATTATTGAATACGGAATAGAATCCTGCAATAATCATACACTGAGGAGTATTAACAGGGGGCATACATTTGAACAGGCATTTGAAGCCCTGGAGCTTACACGGAAAATGGGTGTCAGGTCGGGTGCACATTTTATTTTCGGTTTGCCCGGTGAAACAAGGGAAGAAATGTTACGATCATCGGGGATCATTTCTGAACTGCCCATCGACAATATAAAGTTTCACCAGTTACAGATAATAAAGAACACATTGATGGCAAAGGAATTCAGGGAGCACCCCGGGCGTTTTGAACTGTTCTCACTGGAGGAATACATTGATTTTATTTCTGCTTTCCTGGCACGGATGAATCCCCGTATTGTGGTTGAAAGGATCGCGGGTGAGGCTCCGCCCCGGTTTATTGATGGTAAATACTGGGGTATGCGGTATGACAATATATTAAGGTTGCTGGAAGATAAAATGCTCGAAAAGGATTTGTGGCAGGGAAAATATTATAATAAACAATAATACAAAACAAAATAAATGCACGCTTTTTTAGATGACATAGCTGGATATCTTTCTGAAAAGTATAAAAACAGGATACAGGATCTTTGTATTGTTTTCCCCAATAAGCGGGCCCGCTTGTATTTTAATCAGTTTCTTACCCAAAAGATACAAAAACCAGTCTGGTCACCCGGCTTCTATACCATCAATGAGTTTATACAGGAGATCACCGGTAAAAAGACTGCCGATAACCTGTCACTTGTTTTTGAGTTGTACAGGACGTATGAGAAGGTGACTCATGCAGATCAACAGTTTGATGAGTTTTATTTTTTTTGTGAAATGCTGCTTGCAGATTTTGATGATATTGATAAGTACCTTGTTGATCCGGGTGACATATTCAGGAATTTGTCAGACCTGAAGAATATTGATGATACTCTTGATTATTTGAATGAACAACAACTCGAGGTGATCAGAAAATTCTGGAAAACATTTCAGTCAAAAGAAATATCTGAACATCAGCAGGGATTTGTCAGTCTGTGGGAAGTTCTTTTCAGGATATATACAGCGTTCAATAAACGGCTGGATGAGCTTGATCTGTCCTATGAAGGTAAACTTTTCAGGGAGGCGGCCGGCCTGATCAAAGAAGGCGATTTTCCGGGTATTGAGTATGAAAAGGTAATATTTGCCGGTTTCAATGCATTAAATGCATGTGAAAAAAAAATATTCCGACACCTTAATACAGCAGGAAAAGCAATGTTTTTCTGGGATTATGACGAATATTATATTAATAATCAATCGCATGAAGCCGGGTATTTTCTTCGGGGGAATATAAGAGATTTTCCTCCACCGGAAGATTTCAGGCTTTCGGGAAAATTAACCGGGCAGGGTAGGAACATTACTTTTGTTTCTGCATCATCAGTCACGGGTCAGGTGAAAATTTTACCTGATTTGCTTGGAAAGAACAATAGTGGTGGAGATCTGGCCCATGATACTGCCATTGTGCTGGCCGATGAAAAGATACTTTTGCCGGCCTTACATTCATTACCTGAAAATCTTAGTGGGCTGAATGTTTCGATGGGTTATCCCTTCAGGGAAACTCCGGCTTTCAGTCTGATAGAGATTTTACTTGACCTGCAAAAAAATGCAGTCATAAAGCAGGATGAGGTGTATTTTTATTATAAGGATGTACTTGCATTTATAAATCACCAGTATGTTATTGGCATTTTCCGCGATGATATAATGCTGTTGAGAAAGAGGATCATTGATGAGTCGCGTATTCGAATGACACCGGGTGATTTGATGATCAATGATCTTTTCCGTAATGTATTTGCCCGGATATCCGGTATAAAAGATTATCCGCTATACCTGACAGGAATATTTGAATTGGTTATCAGGTATTCACGTGAGCAGGAGGTAAGGATATCTTCTGTACACACCGAGTTTATTTTTCATTTGTTCACATACCTTAAGCGACTGCATGATGTGATAGACCGGTCGGGCATTACCATTACAGTAATCACCTTTCGTAAGTTGTTATATAAACTCCTGCAGAATCTTACTGTTCCCTTTTCCGGGGAACCATTGAAGGGTTTGCAGGTCATGGGCATACTTGAAACACGGGCTCTTGATTTTAATACCCTTGTTTTATTGTCAATGAATGAAGGTATTTATCCGAAATCAGGAAGTACGCCTTCATTTATCCCCTACAACCTGAGAAAAGGTTTCGGCCTGCCTACTGTTGAGCACCAGGATGCAATATATGCTTACTACTTTTACCGGTTGTTACAACGGGCACAAAATATATACATGGTATATAACAGTCAACCGGGCGGAACATTTACCGGTGAGAGAAGCAGGTTTATGCACCAGATCTATTATGAAAAGATATTCAATGTGAATGAGATCTCCTATGGATTGCATATCAGCATACCAAAATCTGCTTCTGTATCTGTGAAGAAATACGGTGCGGTGCTTGAAAAACTCATGGCATACACGGTGGAGGGGAAAAGCAAACTTACACCAAGTGCCCTGAACGCGTACATTGATTGTTCGCTTAAGTTTTATTTTCGTTATATTGCCGGCATCAGGGAACCTGAAGAACTTTCTGAAGATACTGATTTGCCTGCTTTTGGAAATATTCTTCACGGGGCAATGAATACTTTGTATACGCCTTTTAAGGGGACTCATATAAGTAAAGATGACATTGCTCTTTTGCTGAAAAGTAATAAATATAAAACGGACAAGGCAATTGACAATGCATTCAGGGATGAGTACTTTCGGTATCTGCAACCTGGTGATACTATTCCCTACGCGGGCCGTCAGATGATCATACGTGAAGTAATAAAAAATTATGTTCAGCAGATCCTCCGTGTCGATCAGACTATTGCTCCTTTCGGCCTGGTGGCTCTTGAAAAGTGGTATGATGCTAAGTTCGGTTTCTCATTAAAAGGGGTAAACAGAATTGTAAGGATAGGCGGGATCATCGACCGTGTTGATGAAGTGGATGGGATGATACGCGTTATAGATTACAAAACCGGGAAGATCATGGATTCCTTCAGGGGAATTGATTCTTTGTTCGAATATGGCAGTGATAAACGGAATTATGCTGTATTTCAGATTTTTTTGTATTCTATGTTGCTTATGGATAATGGCTTTGGTAATATTTTACCGGGTTTGTATTTCATACGTGATTTTTATGGTCATAATGCGGGGCATAGCCTGTATGAATCATATGGATCCGGGAAAAAGTCGGTTGTAACTGGTTTCAGGAACTATTATGCTGAATTTAAGGATCAATTAATATTTTTGCTTGAGCATTTGTTTAACACCGGTGAACCATTCCGGCAGACAGAGAACAGTGAGATATGCAGGTTTTGTTCATACCGTAAGATATGCCACAGGGGAGGGTGAGGCCGGGCTAATGGCAATTGGTATTCGGTTGGTAAGGAATCGCCAGTTAAAAGTATCAGTATGAAGTTATCAATATGCATTATAAAATCGACTGTAAAAAAAACCGGTTCCTACCGGATTTTTCTATTCGTCAAGCAGATCCGGCCGCAGTTTGCGTGTACGATCGATTGACTGTTCCATTCTCCATTCATCTACCTTTGCAGCATGACCTGATAGCAGGATATCAGGAACTTTCCAGCCTTTATATTCTGCAGGCCTTGTAAATACCGGCGGTGCCAGCAGGTTATCCTGAAAAGAGTCGGATAATGCCGATGTTTCATCCGATATCACACCCGGGATCAGCCTGACAATACTGTCAGTAATAACAGCGGCAGCTATCTCGCCACCTGAAAGTACATAATCTCCAATCGATATCTCTTTTGTAATCAGGTAATCTCTGACGCGCTGGTCTACCCCTTTATAATGACCGCAAAGAATTATTATATTGTTAAGAGTTGATAACTTATTGGCGGTTTTTTGGTTAAAGATCAGGCCATCAGGACATGTATATATTATTTCATCATAACTTCTTTCTTTTTTCAGCTTACTGATAAGCAGGTCGATTGGTTCTATACATAAAACCATGCCTGCTCCGCCGCCAAATACGTAATCATCAACCTGTTTATATTTATTTCGCGCGTAATCCCGTATATTATGGACATAAATCTCGGTCAGTCCGTTATCCATAGCCCTTTTTACAATTGAATGATTCAGGGGGCTTTCAAGCATTTCAGGTAGAACTGTCAATATATCAATGCGCATGGCGTTTTTGTTTCAAAATTAAGAACATTCTTCGATTCTTGCTATTCATAGAATTAACAAACGCGATAAATCCGGAATGATGCTGGTTATATCTGTAGATTTTTGTTTTCATAAAAGCTGAAAAAACTTTGACTATTAATGTGTAATGTCTATTTTCGTAGTTGTTTCAGCTATGCATTCGTGTATGTCTGTTAATGTGGATTGTTTTATCTAAACAAATTGGTGATGGCTAAGGAAGAACCTATGAGCTATGTTCATGATGAACAACGCGGTGTTAAAACGGAAAACACCGATAATAAAAACAAACAGGAATCAGGTATAAAAACATCTGAAACAGCAGGTGAGAAGCCTGACAAGGATCAGTTTGCCGGTACAGGTGATCCTTCAATCCATGAAACTGGTAATAAAGAAGAAATTAATAAACAAACGGAAGAAGACAGTAAAAAAGAAAATAAGGAATCTTCGTATGAAGTGAAGCAGCCTGAAAAGGAAGACAAGGAATCTTCGGATGAAGTGAAGCAGCCTGAAAAGGAGGATAAGGAATCTTCGGATGAAGT
>CAZBJH010000112.1:0-11941 GCA_964492185.1 uncultured Bacteroidales bacterium
AATCCAAAACAACCGATTCCTGCACTGCCAATTGCCTCTTCAGGCGGTGTCCCTTTCAGGTTACTTCCTGACAACCAGAATATCAGGCTTCTGAATCCTATCAGTAAACCGGCAGCAATCCCGGCAATTAAAGGAAAGCCGGAATGAACTATTTCATAACTGTTCAGTATCATGAAAATTGCGATAATCAAAAACCACAAACCAACATTAGACAAAATAAACAGTACAAAATTCATATCATCATTAGTGCCGGTTCTCAGATAATATATCAGCACAAGCATGGCCCCGAACAATAAAAGTATTATTTCCATATTGAATGTTTTTTTAGTTGTATATGAATAAAATCCCGCGGTCTGGATAAGCCCAGTTCAACCATCAAATACAATAGTTTATAACGTGTATGAACATGTATGGATTTGGATGAAAAGGATTTGACATTCGTTTCCGGAATGATAAATTCAAAACGCTTAAATGAAGGATTCATTTTTTTTAGTTGATACAATATCCAGGCTACCCTGTTAAGTTGGTAATAATGTGCAAAAACAGCTATTTTAAGAGGGCCTTCCGGGAAATATTCATCTATTTTCCTTAATCCATGGACTGAAGCCCTGATGGTATCATAATAATCATCCGGCGAATGATCGTGCATACGAATAATTTTTATGCCGCTCTGCCTGCTAATCTTCTTTTTCAGTGTAGATGCCTTTGAAGCCAGCAGAACAGCTTCCTGGCAGATAATCATTTCCGGATGGCAGGTTTCAATGATCTGCTTCCAAATTTCTTTATTTTCTTTGCCGGGCTTTTCCTTCCCATTTTTTCCCTGCAGGATGCCAAACCCAAAAGCAAGACAAACTCTGGCATTCCTGGCATGTTCTTCCCGGTTATCATCAGCTTTTGCTTTTAATCGCCATAAAGCAGGCCGGTATGATGAATTGTTATATTTGTATGCAGCCATGTTATTCCCCAAAATAATCGCTCATTTTTTCTTTTATCAAATATTGAAGTTCCGGTGACATGTAATCATATTCATCCGGGATATCAAAACAAAATATTTTTTTCTTTACCGCTATCTCAGTAAATGATTTTCTGATCGCCTGCTGTTGATGCTTTTCCATAACAATAATATAATCGGCCCATTCCAGCAAATCCCGGCTGATCATGGTTTTTGCAAACGGGGAGATACCTGCGGAACGAACATCAAACCTGGGATTCGTCTTATATAAACGCTCAGCCGTAGGAGAGCGCTGAATATTAGCTGTGCAAACAAAAAGCAATCGTTTCATTCGAATATATCTTAATTAAGTTATTAGTAATTAAGTTGTTATTTCGTTTAATCAAAGTTGGTGGTATGTGTTGCCTCACCAAATTATTATATTTTTAAGGTGTTCGGCGAACCCTCACCAATAACCTGGTTATAAAAATATTCATATCCTTTTGTCTTTGTACCTCATATTTTAAACTCTCTTAATGGTGAGGGTTTCATTTGGTTTTCTTTATGTATTTATGTATTTATAATCGCTTTAATTAATATATAAATTTGAAATATATCTTATAGTCGTCAAAAATATTAATTATTTCTACGTGTTAAATATATGAATTAAAGTTATATAGATAGTATATTATGTTGAACAATTTTTATACTAATATGAAATTAGATAGAAATTCCTTATTTTTACATTTAGAATAAAAAGGACCTTATGAGATCAACAAATACTAATCAGGAGATCCTGCCCTTATATAAAGAAGATTTTTATCTTTTTCAGGATCATCAGGATGCCCGGTTCGATTATCCGGTTCACTATCATTCCGAATATGAATTAAACCTGGTTCTAAACGCTTGCGGAAAGCGTATTGCAGGCACTTCAATGGAACCATACAAATATTCAGACCTGGCATTGCTCGGGTCCGGGTTGCTGCATGCATGGAGCAATGAAAATACCGAAAACAAAGCAAGAGTTGTTACCCTGCAATTCCCGGTAGATTTTCTCAGCAAAAAAACCCTTGACCGGAAGGTAATGCATCCTGTGCGCGATCTGCTTATGAACTCTGCCTACGGAATTGTTTTTGAAGGAAGTCATGCTGATGATCTTGCACAAAAGCTTATCCACCTGAACACCCTCCGGGAGATGGATGGATTTCTCGGTTTCCTTTCCCTGTTATATGATCTTGCCGTGGCTCCCGGGCAGAGGTTGTTAAATGACCCGGCCTCTTTTGGGAGAAAACAACATATAAAAAACGAAAAATTGCGCATTGCCTGTGATTACATCCATACCAATTATAAAAATACAGATGATAAAAAACGTGTCAGCCTGATCCGGCTGGCAGAAATGACCAATATGTCGCCTTCCGCTTTCAGCCATTTTTTTAAAAAACATACCTATCGCTCATTCTCCGATTACCTTACTGACCTGAGAATTATCGGGGCATGCAGATTGCTCATTGAGACCGACAAACCGGTCGGTGAAATTGCAGAGGAATGCGGATTCAAACTTAATGGAAATTTCAACCGCTTGTTTGTAAAAAGAAAAAAGGTCACGCCCCGTGAATACCGGAATGCAGCCAGGTCACGCCCCGGCTGGTAAAAGCATATAGTATTGCGGGTTTCAGATTACCACACGATAGAATCGTGCGGTAGCAGGGTGACTCGTCAATATTAATAACTTGAAATAATCTATAAAGCCGCCGTAGCTACCGCACGACTTCATCGTGTGGTAAAATGATATCATCACCCCCTCCGTCGCGAGTATTCACTCATCCACTGGTATCCGCCGGCGCAAACTTGCAGCTCGTACCTAACATACTGCCACATGACTTACAGCTAAGGACTTTCATCACAATCACCTCCAGGACTTAGAAAGGGCTACTGATTTTTAACCCCTCCCGGTCGGATTAAACAACTTTATAAAAAAGCATCTTTTAAGTATTCATATGCAACCTGTATGTCATATATTTGTCTTTTCTAAAAAATGGATGAACTATGCAACTGAATGTTCCTAAACCTGAATTGATCACGAACCAAATCCAATATCTATGAAAAAGCTGTTAATCATTTGTCTTACCTTATTCCTCTTCTCCGCTTCAACACTTTACGGCCAGGCAGTGCGGGAAAGAATTTTTAAACCGTTCAGGGTGGGGTTCGGTGTCTTATATGAAACGCCAACAGCCGAAAATGCCGGTTCAGGTTATGGCTTTTATATTGAACCCCGATATGCCACTACTGACAATATCATTATGGGACTGCACCTGGAAGGAGTATACCTGGGAGAAAGCAGCATTACGGTTGATTATACTGCGGTGGAACTGGAATCCACTGTTATGTACCCGATCCTGATCATTTCCGAATATGCCTTCGGGTATGATAATGTGCGACCTTTCGTGGGGCTTGGAGCCGGTATTTACCAGAAGAAAAAATCAGCGATCTCTACCTCCCTGGTCAACGGGGTGTACATAGGAAATCAGTCAAAGACCAACTTTGGGATTGCCCCGAGAATTGGGATCAATGCCCATCATTTCCGGCTGGCAGCCATCTTTAACTTCACAGGAAAAGACATCAGTAACTTTTTCGGCATCCAGCTCGGCCTGGAATTAGGCGGAGGAAGGTATTGAAATATTTTACATTGAGAATAAGCAACCTAAACCTGCCCGGCTCCGAAGGAGCTACTTTGAGCCACAAGTCACAGACTTGCGGCAGATAGAGCTTCGAGATTCGAGCTCTTTTCCTTTCAACTTTCAGCTTTCGACCTTCGAACTAAAGACTCGCGCGCGTTTGCAACGCGTGCGCATAACAGTTGCTAATAAAATTAAAAACAATGAAACGCACGAACTATCATATTATTGATTTTCTTGATTTCGCAAATCCTCCCGATGGAAGCGAGAGCCTGCGGCGGGC
The DNA here is from genome assembly GCA_964492185.1 of uncultured Bacteroidales bacterium. Taxonomy (GTDB): domain Bacteria; phylum Bacteroidota; class Bacteroidia; order Bacteroidales; family UBA10428; genus JAFGSZ01. The sequence continues at coordinate 3,890 of CAZBJH010000112.1, forward strand.
CATACAGGCCAACTGCATTATCCTAATCGGATGGAAATATCATGCTCACGGTGCCTTTTCAAAAGCAGCAACCTTCCGTTGATATCAGACCCGATATAACTGCTCCCCGGAAATAATATACCCTGCACCTTCGTGCATATGGAGAGAAGATCCTGCATTTGTCGACAGGATTCGGCACAAAGGAAATGCCCGACAGTCCCATGCTGGCTTTCGATCCTTCACTTTCAAAGCAAGGATTAAAAGTAAAAAAGGAAAAGACAAAATGGATCATTTCCGGCCACGATGAAAAAATAAAAGCCATCATCAATTTAAAAGAACCTGAAAAAGATCATTGGAGCGACCTGCTTTCACCACCTGAAGAAAACCTGGATGCAGTTTTTTATCCCGACGGTGAGCATGAAATAAAAACAAGCGCCTATGACCAGTTCTTTCCTGCCCGCCATGATGCAATGGCCCTTGCTGTGATTGAACATGAAAATACTCCTTACCTGGCAACCCTGTCATTTCATGCCGCCCAGGATAAGACGACGAAGGAGGAGTGAGCTTGGGTTCCGCAGGCAGAAAACCTTTCGTAGTAAATCAAGCGATTTTTGTGGAACGGTGAACTCCCCCCCCCACCTGCCACATTAATAATCCGGAACAGATCAAATCTTCTTTGCCACAATAGAAAAAAAAGGGGGTATGTAATTATATAATATTTTTATCGTTACTATATCCTATTATATGTGGGGGGTAAATTATTATTTTATATCTTTTATAATTTTTACCCCTATTTTTTATAGGGGGTAATATATTTTTATTTACTTTTGTAATGTCAATTTACTAAAAATTTAAAATTTTGGATTATGCAACATCTCAGGAATTATTTATTTGCAATGGTTGTGAACCTTTTTTGGGCTCCGGCCATAAGTTCTGCACAGGAAGGATCAAATCCTCCCTTTACAACAGGTGCAGATATAGTTAGTAACTACGTATGGAGGGGTTCCAAACAGGCCCCCGGCCCGGCCATTCAACCCTGGGTGGAACTTGGGGTGGGGAACTTTGTTATTGGTGCCTGGGGCTCCTTTGGATTTCATGATCTGGGAGAAGTAGCGGAAGCTGACCTTTATGCTTCCTACAGTTTCGGTTTTGGACTCAGTCTCGGGATCAGCGATTATTATTACCAGGGAAGTCCGTGGTTTGAATTCTCAGACACGATAAGCAGTCACGCCCTTGAGATTAACGCAGGCTATGAGATAAGCGGATTTTCAATTTCAGCCAACATCATTTTGAACGATGCTTCATCAGGTGCCGGATCAACCGGAGGAGACCTGTACTTTGAGGCCGGATATACTTTTGAGCATTTCAATGTGTTCCTGGGAGCGGGCGATGGATGGCATACATCTGACGGTGAGTTTGCTGTTTGTAATGTTGGTATAGGGACCGGAAAGGAGATTAAGATCTCTGATAACTTTTCCCTGCCTGTAAACGGTACAATAATACTTAATCCCGAAAAGGAAGAATTCAACCTTGTAGTAGGATTATCCTTCTGATCCTCAGAGATAACGTAATCCTTGGGAATTGATAAATACCTAATAAAAATACTATTGTTATGAAAAAAATTGAAGCGGTTATTCGGAAAACTACCTTTCCTGAAACTCAGGAAGCCCTCCACAAAGCCGGTATTGAGTTTTTCACTTTCTGGGAAGTTCGCGGTGTTGGGAAAGCACGTGAAGAGCGTCAATACAGAGGTATCGTATACGATACAGGTACAATAGAAAGGATGCTGTTGTCCATTTATGTAAGGGACAAATTCCTTAAACCGGCGGTGAATGCGATCCTTAAATCAGCACAAACAGGTGAGATAGGTGACGGAAAGATATTCATTTCTGATATTGAAGATGCCTACAGGATCCGCACCGGTGAACAGGGTGATAAGTCGCTGTACATTGAGGGTGAAGAGTAAAAATATCTGTCAGAACAGATCTGAAATTAACATACCGGAAAAAAACAAAATATTACAATTATGGAAGAAACAACAACTACAATAACTGAAGTGGCTGCTGCCATGACAGATATGGAGATCTCCATTAACAATATGTGGGTATTGTTAGCGGCTTTCCTTGTCATGTTCATGCAACCCGGATTTGCAATGGTTGAAGCGGGCTTTACACGTACGAAAAACACAGCTAACATTTTGATGAAAAACCTTATGGACTTTTCCATTGGCTCCATCATATTCTGGCTGATAGGTTATACCATTATGTATGGTGATTCAATAGCCGGTATAATAGGTAATCCGCACATATTTTTCAATAGTGACGGTATTGGCAATTATGCCGACAAGACTGATCTTATATTCCAAACGGTGTTTGCAGCAACTGCAGCAACCATAGTATCGGGAGCAGTGGCTGAGCGCACAAAATTCAATGCATATATAATGTTTACCATAGTGATAACGCTTATTATCTATCCTGTCTCCGGTCACTGGAAATGGGGAGGCGGCTGGCTTGATCACCTGGGGTTTATAGATTTCGCCGGTTCAACCGTAGTGCATTCGGTTGGGGGCTGGTTAGGACTGGCAGGAGCAATAGTATTAGGACCGCGCCTGGGGAAATATTCCAATGGTAACAAGCCCAAAGCTATTCCGGGGCATAATCTTATGATTGCAGCCCTGGGTGTGTTCATTCTCTGGTTCGGATGGTTCGGGTTCAACCCGGGTTCGCAACTGGGAGCAGCAGGACGGGACAATGTACTGGCTATTGGACATATCGCCCTGACAACCAACCTTGCAGCAGCTGCCGGTGCAATTACAGCTATGTTTGTTGCATGGGCAAGATATAAAAGGCCAGCGCTGAGTTTGTCACTTAACGGCGCCCTTGCCGGTCTTGTTGCCATTACAGCCGGATGCAATATCGTCAGTCCGGGAGGAGCTGTAATAATAGGTATAATTGCAGGTATAGTATTGGTATTCAGCGTTGAGTTAATTGACCAGGTTCTAAAAGTGGATGATCCTGTGGGTGCTGTATCTGTACACGGCGTTTGCGGAGCAATCGGGACTATACTGGTCGGTGTATTTGCTACCGAAGGCGGACTGGCATATGGAGGCGGATTTAAGTTGCTGGGTATTCAGTTCATTGGTGTGATGGCTATTGGTGCCTGGGCACTGACCACGGGATTTATTTTGTTCGGGATATTGAAAGCTACAAACGGCTTGCGGGTGCCGAAGAGAATAGAAGAAGAAGGACTGGATATATATGAACATGGTGAGAGTGCATACAATTAGTGTCTGTCCATAATGTCCGATATCTGCGTTGCCGCTCACATTTTAAATCCTCAAATACTTTAGTATTCTGCGGTTTAAAATGATCACGCGCCTTGATCTCGAACATTCTGAACAGACACATGTCCGGTTAAACATTTTGACTACTTTATAGACAGACTCTAATTAATAATAGTGGTGGTTAAAAAAAGGCTGCCTTTTCAGGCAGCCTTTTTTTTAATTTCTATTGTTCATGCATAATCAACACATAGCATAATTCTCATTCATTTTTATGAACCTTTAGCTCGGTGAAGCCAATAATGCAGGTTAAACTGTACATGCACCCCTGACAGGAAGCTTTTATGGTTTCGGGTATCCCTCCAGTTCCTTCAGGTTTTCTGCTATCACATCATCAGGTAATTCATAATTATGAAGCTTACCACTCATAAATTTATCATATCCTGTGAGGTCCATCAATCCATGCCCGCTGAAATTAAAGAGGATCACTTTCTCTTTCCCTTCCTCCCTGGCTTTTTTGGCTTCACGGATTGCAGCCGCAATGGCATGGGTAGTTTCCGGTGCGGGAATAATACCTTCTGTTTGTGCAAACAGTAAACCGGCCTCGTATGATTCAAGCTGATGTAATGCCAGCGGATTCATCAAACCTTTTTGCACAGCCTTGCTTACCAGTGGTGACATGCCATGGTAACGCAATCCCCCGGCATGGATGGGAGCCGGAACAAAGCTGTGGCCTAAAGAATACATAGCCACAAGCGGGGTCATTTTTGCCGTATCACCATGATCATATAAATAAGGCCCTTTAGTAAGTGTAGGGCATGATGTAGGCTCAACGGGAATAATATTAATGTCGGCCCCGTTTATTTTATCATAAAGGAAGGGGAAAGCGATTCCTGCAAAATTGCTGCCGCCTCCGACACATCCGATAACAACATCTGGATTGCTCTCACCGGCAATTTTGAGCTGCTTCTTGGTCTCCAGTCCGATAATGGTCTGATGCATCATTACATGATTCAACACACTTCCCAATGAATAGCGTGTCTGGCCTGTTTTATCCGTAACCGCAGCTTCTATTGCTTCACTGATTGCAAGGCCAAGGCTCCCCGGAGTGTCCGGATGCTTAGCCAGCATATCACGGCCGGCCTGGGTTTCATTACTCGGGCTGGCTATACATTTGCCGCCCCATGTCTGCATCATCAGCTTACGTAATGGTTTCTGGTCGAAACTTATTCTTACCATAAAAACTTTACATTCCAAACCAAGCAATGAGCAGGCGAAAGAAAGGGCACTTCCCCATTGCCCTGCACCTGTTTCGGTTGTCAGGCTCTTGATACCAAACTCCTTATTATACCAGGCTTGTGCTACGGCAGTATTGGGTTTATGACTCCCTGCAGGTGAAAAACTTTCATTTTTATAATAGATCCTGGCAGGAGTTCCGATTGCTTCCTCAAGGTCATATGCCCTGTGTAAAGGTGCCGGACGCCATCGTGTAAGTATATCCAGGATACCCTCAGGTATATCTATCCATCGTTCCTGACTGTATTCCTGTTCAATCAGGTTCATTGGGAACACAGGGGCCCATGCTTCCGGAGGAACGGGCCCGTCGGGACTCATATAGGGGTCAGGTTGAAGATCAGCGGCAAGATTATACCATCGCGTCGGCATTTCACTTTCGGGGAGCAGAATTTTTCTTTGTCTTGTCATTTTTGAATAATTTTAATTAGTGTCTGTCCATAAAGTCCCATTTGCTGCGTTACGCTTGTCCGAAAATTGCTCATTTACGACTAGTAAACTCCGCATTTTCGGACTGCGCAAGCCTTGCAAATGGAACCTTCTGAACAGACACATGTACAGTTAAACATTTTGACTACTTCATAGACAAACTATAATTAGGAAAAATGATAAACACGGTATAATGACTTTATCCGGATAATGTTACCGGGTTGACTGCATAAAATTTATAAGTCATTTCGTTATGCCGGTTTATACAGAAGACAAAAATAATAACTCCCTTACATTATCCAACCTATCCTCAACTTTTTTACTACTGAATATTTAATTTGGATTGGATAAAAACAAATGTCAACTGAATAAATATTCGTCAATTATTTGATGTTAAGTATTACCGTCAGTGGTATCCATAGTTTTAACCAGTTTTTTCAGATAAGCAGTCAGGGGAGCATTAAATTCCTTACGCTTCAACGCAAATTCAATGGTAGTTATTAAAAAATCCATTTTGTTGCCAATATCATATCGCTTTCCTTCAATGGTTTGTGCCAGAATATTTTCACGTTTGAGTAATAATCTTAAGGCATCTGTCAGCTGGATCTCATTACCCTTTCCCCGTTTTGTCTTCTCAAGCGCCGGAAATATCTCCGGTGTAAGTATATACCGGCCTGCAATAGCCAGGTTGGAAGGTGCTTTATCAATATCCGGCTTTTCAATAAGCTGGTCGAGCTGCATCAGTTTACCACTTATCTCCTTACCTCCTGCTATTCCGTAACGGGAAACCTTTTCACGGGGAACGGTTTCCACGGCAATTATGGTTTGTTTATACTGCTCATATGTATCAACCAATTGTTGTGTTACAGGAATAACCGAATCGATAATGGTATCTCCGAGTAGCACAGCAAAAGGTTCGTTTCCGCAATGATACTTTGCATACCGGATAGCATCACCCAGTCCGTTAAGTTCTTTCTGCCTGATAAAATGAATATTTGCCATATCCTCAATATGCCTGATCTGGGTGTACAACATTTCATCTTCCTTAGCTTTGACCCGCTCTTCGAGCTCGAAATTCCGGTCAAAGTGATCTTCAATTGAACGTTTGCCTTTACCCGATATTATTAGTATATCTTCAATACCAGAATCAACACATTCCTGTACAACATATTGAATGACCGGTGTATCAATGACAGGTAACATCTCTTTTGGCTGGGCTTTGGTTGCCGGCAAAAAACGGGTTCCAAAACCTGCTGCCGGAATAACTGCTTTCTTTATCATAAAGTCAAATTTAACATATCATAACAATAGCACAAATTCAATAGTGGTGTTTTTGTTGATAATTAATTAAAAAAACCAAAAAAACGGGATGTCCAAATTCCGGGTCAATAAATCCTTGGTCCCAAAAACATTAAAAATATCAATTAATACTGAAAGTAAAATTGAAAAAACGACAAACCCGGCAACAGCGTATAAAACGATACTGGGATTCGTCCTGAAAGGATTAAATAGTGTCTGTCCATAATATCCGATATCTGCGTTGCTGCCAAAATTTTAAATCCTCGAATACTTTAGTATACTGCGGTTTAAAATTTTTGCGCGCCCTGATCTCGAACATTCTGTACAAACACTAAGAGTTTATTGACAGACTCTAAATAAAAACGTCATAAAATATATGGTTTAATTACTCTCGCGTTTATTTTCTTCAAATGAACAACCAGGCTCCTTAGCATCTCATCATCTCTATACATACCTATTATTGTACCGCCGGAACCCGAAAATTTTGCCGAGGCGCCGCATCTTCTGGCTACCTGTACCATTTCCAGATTACTTTCTGAAATATTCATGATCCTGCTTCTTAGATCAAAATTTGTATTAATAAGCTCATAAAGCAGATCATGATCCTCTTTCTCTATGGCCGATCTTCCCTGATCCGCCATTGATGCGATCTCTGCCAGTGTATCATGTACCCGCTTTTCACCGCTATTAAACCGCTGACGAATATTATTCAATACAGTACCCGAAACTTTCCCCAATTCTGTTTTATAGGCAAGGTACAAATTCGGAAGTTTTTGAGCCGGCAGCCTTTTGTAAATGCCATAGCCCTTTTTTTCCATATGATCTTTATTAAAATCCATATATACACAACCTTCATAAGCCTGAATAACCCGATCCTGAAGACCGGCATTGATCCCCAGTTCATCCGCCTCAACAGAAAGCACCAGGCTGGGAAGCACCGGCAAAGGCATCTCCACATTATAAAATTTCATCAGGGCTTTCATAGTTGCCGTGATTATTGCACTTGAACCGGCCAGACCAACCTGCCGCGGGATGGAGGACTGGTAACGAATTGTAAAATTTTTATTTGCTAGCTTAATATCATTGGACTCGCAAAATTCACAAAAACGCTTGATCGCTGCTTTTATCAACCTTGTACCTCCATAATAGCCTGTGAGATTTACTGAATCGGTAAGGTGATATATATTCCTGAACCGGTTGAGATCTTCCTGCTGTTCTTCAATAACCAGTTCAGGTGTCTGATAAACCGATACGATGGCACCGAAATTACGGATAATGATAGATATGGTCTTACCATAATATCCGTCAGATGGGTTTCCAAGTAAACCTGCCCTGGCATATGCCCTGGATTCGATGATCATACTGAAATAATTATTTATAAAAATCCCACGAATATACAACTTCCGGATAATTATACAGAACTATTTTATGAAATACGCCGAATCTTACATGAGTTTAAAATAGTTAATGTTCGTCTATGAAGTGGTCAAAATGTTTAACCGGACATTTGTCTGTTCAGAAGGTTCCATTTGCAAGGCTCGCGCGGTCCGAAAACGCGGTGTTTACTTGTCGTGAATGAGCAATTTTCGGACAAGCGTAACGCGGCAAATGGGACTTTATGAACAGACACTAATTAGAGTTTGTCAATAAAGTCATAGTGTTTGTTCAGAATGTTCGAGATCAAGGCGCTTGAGCATTTTAAACCGCGGTATACTATAGTATTTGAGGATTTAAAATGTGAGCAGCAACGCGGATATCGGACATTATGGACA
>CAZBJH010000113.1:0-11302 GCA_964492185.1 uncultured Bacteroidales bacterium
CCCCGCAATTTGGCATTTCCACGCCGGGTAAGGTATTCACGCATCAGTAACTGGGGTTTGAAACCAACTTTCCATACACCGATATGCTGGTTAGGTGTTAAGGTATACCGAGTACGTGGTGTTTCAATGATCTGTTCCAGTAACATGTTGGCATGGTGCACCATCTTGCCGGTAGCAAAAGGCCAATAGGAACCAACGCCTTCCGATTGCATCCCTTCACTGCCGACAATGCTCGGGTTACCATGCCCGCGGGGTGAGACAAGCCTCCATAGCCATGCCAGAGCAGGAGGCAGAACATGGAACAAACCGATAATCCCGTAATTCGGTTTTTCTTTTGAACTGAAAGGAGTGCGTACACCAAAACTACGTACATCAACCGATACAGGCCTGTTAACTACACCGGGCACAATTTCACGTGGAAGAACTACCCTGGGATTGGGGCACCTCTTGCCCGGCTCGTCTTCAATATGGTCCCAGATCAATGCCGTACTGCCGGGATTGGTTTTAATATTCAGAAAAAGCAGGGACCGCCCGGGGTGGATAGATATCTTCTCAAGAAAAGGATCATCTCCGTAATCTAAAACATTGTCAACACGAATGAACCAGGAATTTTCTGCATCCAGCACAGCAAGCTTGCCGTTGTCTTTTTGTATGGAAGGATGGCACAGCGCCATATCATCAGTAACAGGATAGAATGAACAAAAAAGAGGCAGGCTGATTATCCTCTTTTCACCGGTGACTTTATTTTCGCCAACCAGTACCTGTCCGTTAGGTTCCCTGACAATATGCTGTAACATCTCACTTTTACCGCCTCCACTGGCCCCCTCATGCATAAAAGTGGTAATATTATCGTAAGGACTTACAACCTGAACAGTTGAACAATGAGCTGTAACCCACGATTCTTTTTCACCTTTTGACAAAAGCACACCATAAAGGCCTTTTTTTGCACTGGGCCCCGGATATAAATTGTAGGAAAACATCTCATGAAGCTTATCTGCCCGGTTGTGTACCACTATCTGCTTTCCGTCAAAATGTGTATGTCGAAAGGTAGGTGCGACATATATCACAGACTCTACTTTCATTTTTTCAGGCAGTTCATCCAAAGGCATAAGACGTTGTAACATAGCTAGTCCCATAGCAAAAAACCCTGCATTGGCCGGCGCAATTGCCAGCCCATAAACTCCCATATTCTCCCTACCTGCCAGATAAAAAAACACGGCCAGATCCTGGTCCTTTAACCAATTGTAAGTTTCTGTCCTGAGAGATTGAAACTCATATCCTAATCGTTTCCTGAAATGTTCTTTATCAGTAGGCCGGTCATCTGAGATTAACATTGTATCCGGGTCACGCCGACGCATATACGACTCGGTATAATTAACAGATATGCCATTTGTCACTTTATGAACAATGGCTTCTGTATATTCCCCTTTTCCAGGTATATCGTACTTTACCTCAAATTCATTGTTACCTTCACCTCCAACAGCAACTTTTGCCAGATCTTCAACCGAATTGAAAACAGTAAAACTCCTGCAATTTTCCAGAAGTCCGGAAACATCGCCCGGCAATGAAATATTCTTTTTCTTTAGCAGATTAATAAATGATTCCATATGCATTATCTGTTAAACATTTTACCAACTATATAGACGGACTCTATTTAATTAACAAATGATTCCGCTTCAAAAAAAATTCCGGCCACAATATTATGAATAAATTTAACAACATCCTCATATTTGGTAACGTCAATTCACTCCCGGTAACAAAGACTAAATTTATCACAAAATCCCATTATAAATTAATACCCGGCAGATGCAGATCTGACACTTACCGTGTTTGGTAAAGATCCAAAGCATAACAAAAAAATAACAGCTATGATGATCAGGGTGATGTTTTATTTGTAAATTCACATAATAAAAAAAGTATACGCTATAAAGAATTATTTTGAAAACAAGGTTAATCTATTTTTGGGGACTGCTGCAAACAAGTTTCTGGTTCATCCCGCTGATTATAGTGTTCATGGCGATCGGAGCTTCTTTCGGACTGGTGTATATAGACAGCATTATCACTTACCAGCCTCCAGGTTTTTTTCAGTTTTTTTCCACCGGAAGTGCAGATTCAGCCCGGAGTATTCTCTCCACAATTGCCGGGGCAATGCTTAGCGTAGCAGGTGTTGTTTTTTCCATCACCCTGGTAGCGCTTACATTAGCATCATCACAGTTTGGATCAAGGCTTTTACGTAATTTCATGCACGACCGCCTTAATCAAACTGTGCTGGGTACTTACATTGCAACTTTTATTTTCTGCCTGCTCGTGATGAGAACAGTTAAATCGGACACCGGCATTGTCTTTATTCCCGACATATCTGTGATTTTTGCCATTGTTCTTGCTATAGGAAATATTTTTTTGCTGATCGTATTTATTCACCATATATCTGTCAGCATACAGGCAGATCAGGTAATATCACAAACAGCCGTAAACCTGAAAAACGGTATCAGAAGATTATTTCCTGAAGAAGAAGAAAAAGAAGAAACAGGCAAAGATAATGAGAAACTGGCTAATGAACTGAAAAAGACATTTCCTGTAACTGATATTGTGATAAATAATAATGACGGATATATACAATCAACGCATATTGAATACCTGATCAGGCTTGCTGCTGAAAATGATCTTCTGATCTCAATTGACAACCGGCCGGGTTTTTTTCTTACTGAAAACATTGAACTGGCCCGTATTTATGCAAAGAAAAGCTGCGATGATGAAATAAAACAAAGGATAAGATCAGCCTTCATCCTGGGAAACAAAAGAACTCCTACCCAGGATGCGGAATTTGCCATACACCAGATGGTTGAAATAGCTGCAAGAGCATTATCGCCGGGGGTCAATGATCCTTATACTGCCATTACCTGTATTGACAAGCTCACTGCCACAATGTGCAGCCTCACACGTGCTTGCTTCCCTTCCCCCCGGCGCTATGATGATGATAATAACCTGCGTGTGATACGAAGCCGTCCCCTTACGTTTTCCGGTATGATGGATGCCGCTTATAATCTGATTAGGCAATACGGAAAAAATAACCCGCCTGTGCTAATCCGCCTGATGGAAGCGTTTATAAATATTAACAACCTTGCCCGTAACCGGGAACAAAAAAATGCCATTGACCGGCATGCTGAAATGGTATTCAAGGCGGCAAATTCCGCTCTCTCAGAATTAAATGATCTTAATGACCTGAAAGAGCGTTATGATAGGGTCTGCTGAAAAACACGAAATAGATTAATAATCAGCACAATACAACAACTAATTATTTGTTAAGTGCAAGGGTTTTAACTCATATTACTATAATCATTTGCATTTATTTAAGGATAATATTTCGTTAGTCTGTAGCACATCATCTACCGCGTTGGCTGCAGCTCGCAGTATTCTTATACAGCTTCGCTTTGCCGCCTTGTATCTGATGCGCTACAGACTTTTTCAGCAAACCCTATGATATGCCTGGGAATAAGGAGTAATAAAGTACACTGGGAAGCATGTTTTTCTATATTTTGCAGGAAACTCCAGGTATATTATTTCTGATCAAGGCCTTTGTTTTTTCCGGACTTATACAGTAACACATTCACCTTTTCTGCAGTAACAAGACATCCGTATCGTACTGATTCAAGAGTATGGCGTATACTTTCATAGAAATCCATCACCTTTTTCTCTTCATCAACAATTTCAATAACAACGGGCAGTTTTTCATTAACCTCCCATAATTTATACGAATGGATCACTGAGCTTGCGCCAAAGCCCAACATGCCCTTTAAAACTGTGGCACCGGCCAGGCCGGCATCTTTAGCCTTAAATACAATGTATTCATATAAAACATCATGACCTGCTTTATCAGTTGAACTGATAAAAATACGCATCATTAGTGCTTGTTCATTTTTTTTCATAATAACATGACCAGTTAAACATTTTGCCAACTTTATAGACAGACTTTAATTAGAGTCTGTCTATAAACTCGTAGTGTTTGTCCAGAATGTTCGAGATCAAGGCGCGTGAACATTTTAAACCGCGGTATACTAAAGTATTTGAGGATTTAAAATGTGAGCAGCAACGCAGATATCGGACATTATGGACAAACACTAATTAGTATGCGACCAAGATAAACAGCCATCAATCCCAGGAAAAAACTAAATCCCGAATACAATGCAAAACGCATGAATTCCCTGGTCTGAAAAAGCATAAAAGCATCATTCGACAGGGATGAGAATGTAGTCAGCCCGCCACAAAAACCAACAGCAAGAAAAATACGCCATTCCGGCGACATGATATTTCCTTTCTCGGAAACACCGAAAATGATCCCCACAATAAAACTACCAAGGATATTCACAATGAACGTGCCCCACGGAAACAGGGAATCCCAGGAAACCTGAATATATCTGGATATCAAAAACCTGAAAGCCGTACCAACAAATCCTCCGATGCCTGCAATAAAAATTCCCTTAAGCATATAATCAGTATTTGAAAAAAATAAAAATAATCATACTATTTTTTTAATCAATGCAATTGAACAATATATAATTTATATTGTTATGAAAAAATCAAAAAAACATTTTTTATAAACTATTCATACAAAAAAAATATGAAAGCCTTTACAATAGTTTTAAGCTCAGCACTGTTTATATTGTTAACATCATGCGGTTCCACCACTAGCTTTCCAATTTCAGAAGTAACTCCCGGTGCCGATATAAAGGTAAACACTTCTACGGATAATCATGGCAACCACGTTTTTTCAATAACGGCAAAAAACCTTACCAATCCTGAACGTTTAACTCCCCCGAGAAATGTGTATGTTGTCTGGGTAAAAACGCAAAACAGCGGCACTCTCAATATTGGTCGAATAAATCCTGAAGGTGCAAAAAAAGTAACATTAAAAACACTTATCCCTTTCGAACCACAGGAAATATTTATCACGGCCGAGGATGAGGGTGAAGTGGCACACCCCGCGGGAAAGGAAATATCACGTATAGTTTTATAAGCCCTATTAATTGCATTATTAGCGTCACCAAACCAAAGGTTCAACTTGCTGAGACCTGCATATGCCCTGAAGCTGGTACACTTTGTAATAATTAATTAAACCCTCATCCTTAGGAAAGTAAAAAAAATAAAGTACAAAGACAACAGGACATGAATGTTAACTTAGGACTTATTATTAAGGATGAGGGTTTAATTAATTATTATTAACCTTTAGACCGGCGAAGCCAATGATGCAGGCTAATATTTCCACTTGTTTGCCAGAGCCACCAGTGATAACATTACAGGTACTTCTTCCTTTCAAAAGCCGGTGAATTTCACTAAATGCCCTTTTCTTGTAAGGTACAAGGTTTAAAACACAATTGCTTATAACAACATCAAATGAATTATCAGGAAGAGGGATATCCTCAATATCACCCTTAATAAATTCAATCTTACTGAAGCCGGTTTTCGCAAGGTTAGTTTTTGCCTTATTCACCATAGCCTCTGTAAAATCAATTCCCGTTACTTTTCCTTCCTCTCCGGTAAAGCCGCGGGCTACAAAACAATCGTTCCCGGCCCCGGAACCGAGGTCCAGTACGTGATCCCCCTTGCTGATGCCTGCAAACTCCGTAGGTATACCGCATCCCAGTCCAAGTTCCGCATCAGAATTATAACCCTCGAGTTGACTGTAATCACTGCTGAAAATGCTGTAATCTGCATTGCTGCAACAACCAGAACTGCCGCAACATATTGACTGGTCCTTATCAGTACGGCTATTTGCTATTTCACTGTATTTTTCCCTGACAATAACTTTTAAATCATCTGCTTTCATAGCCGTGGTTTTATCTGTTCCGTATATAATTTATTAAATGCTTCCCTGATCTCATCCCTGACTCTCCGGAACTCACTCCATACATATTCTTCCGTTCCGGTTGCATATGAAGGATCTTCAAATCCCATGTGTAAACGGTGTTTAACCTTGCCAAAAAATGCCGGGCAGGTCTCATTGGCATGGTCACACACAGTGATCACATAATCCCATTCCTCTTTCAGATATTCATCCACCATCGTTGGTTTATGCCGGGAAATATCAATACCGATCTCGCTCATAACCTGTATTGCTTTTGGATTAACCTGATCAGCCGGTTCGGTACCTGCCGAACGGACAGTAAGATACTTATCCATAGACTGTAAAATACCTTGTGCCATCTGACTGCGGCAACTGTTGCCTGTGCATAATATTAAAATCTTCATCCTGTTTATAATAAAATTATTTATGTTAACCTGTATTATTCATGTTTGGGGCAGATTCAGAGCAACCAAAGCCTTAGTTTCAGCCCCGCGAAGCCAATAATGGAGTTTATATCGCACCGTATATAAGTCCGCTAATAGTTCCCATCACCACAACCAGCAATACATAAACAATTGTTTTTTGAGTACCTATTACACCGCGTATAACAAGCATATTCGGCAGTGATAATGAAGGTCCTGCCAACAGCAATGCCAGTGCCGGCCCTTTCCCCATTCCGGCTGCCATCAGCCCCTGCAATATAGGTACTTCGGTTAAAGTTGCAAAATACATAAATGCCCCGACAATGGAAGCAAAGAAATTGGAAAACAATGAATTGCCTCCTACCAGGCCTGCTACCCAATGATTTGGAATAATGCCTGCCATAGCCGTATCATCATGCGTTGAACCCAAAAGAAATCCTGCAATTAAAACACCAACAGCCAGCAATGGCATGATTTGTTTTGCAAAATCCCATGAAGAGAGCGTCCACTCTTTATTTTCCGGATCTCTCTTATCCAGAATAGTGATAACACTTATGCCGGCAATTCCAACCACCATCGGGATCAGGGGTGATGAGCCCAAAAAGGTGGAAGCTGCCGTGGCAAGGGCTGCCAAAAGAACATGTTGCCATTTTATTTTCAGGATATAAATTAATGAATATATCAACAACAATCCAAAAGCTGAAGTGATATACCATTTATTGGCCCATATCCAGTACCATGCCCCATCAGTAACACCCTCCCCGGGTTTTCCCCAGTTGGCGAATACAAGTATAGCCACAAGCGTAAAGAAATGAAAAGCCGTTTGCCACATGGGACGTTTTTCAGGCATATCAGGAAAATTTACCTGTTCTTCCCGTTTTACCTTTTCTTCTTTTCGATATATTAAAGCCATGATCGAACCGATAACAACGGCAAAGATCACTGCACCAATAATTCTGGCAATTCCCATTTCAAAACCTAAGATCCGGGCAGTTAAAATTATTGCAAGAATATTTATTGCCGGGCCTGAATAAAGAAAGGCAATAGCCGGCCCCAGGCCTGCACCCCTTTTATGAATGCTTGAAAACAATGGCAGTATGGTGCAACTGCAAACTGCCAGTATAGTTCCGGAAACGGATGCCACGGTATAGGCCAGCCATTTTTTTGCCTTTGCCCCAAAATATTTCATTACAGCACCCTGACTGACAAAAACAGCAATTACCCCGGCAATAAGAAATGCAGGCAACAAACACAAAATCACATGCTCCCGTGCATACCATCTGGCTAAATCAAACATTGCCATAATAGCTTCTTTAAACCTTTCACTTTCCAAAGGCATAAAGAAAGCAAACACGAATACCACTATTATCCAGGCTAATATTTTAATCTCTTTTTTCCACTGCATCCTTTTTAATATTAAGATTATTTGAACCCCCCCCGTTCGTTATTTAACGAACTATCAGTATAAATTTTTTTAGAAATAAATTATAACCACATAATAAGTACCTACTCCGATAAAAACGATAGAAATGACCCTGCGGAACCAAATCTCAAAGGTTTTTAAACGGTGGTAAAGCTTTCCTACACCTGAAACCGTATAAGCGAGCAACCAGGCAAAAATAATTACAGGTATCCCCGTAGCCACAGCAAAAACAACAGGCAGGTAAAGTCCTGATGCACTGCCTATGGTCATGGGAATAAGCATACCAAAATAAAGCACTCCGCTATAAGGACAAAAAGCAAGAGCAAATACAACCCCTAACAGTAACACTTCCCAATAACTGTTGGTGCCTTTTTCCTGAAAAGGTTTTGTTAAATAATTCAAACCCGGGAAATTAATTCTTAAAAAATCAAGCATAAAAAGCCCGATCAGTATCAGAAGGGGGCCTATTATCATTTCCCCGTATTGCTGAAACCAACCTGAAACTTTAAACTGATCTGCCCCGACAAATATTATCACGGCCAGCAGAGTATATGACAATGCACGGCCAAGCGTATATACAAGTCCGTTAACAAAGACTTTTTTCTTATATTCAACATCTTTACTGATAAACCCGATGGCCGTGATATTTGTGGCAAGGGGACAGGGACTGATCGCGGTCATCAGCCCCAGCACAAATGCCGTAACAAAAGGCAGTGAGCTGTTACTCATTAAATTGTTCAGGAATTCTTCCATGGAAAAATCACTATGCTATAAAACACTACAATAAAGGATCAATTTTTCTTTTAATGATCTCTTTCAGCTTATCCGGGTTTGAACGGGCATTCATAAAACCTTCGTTGGTTATATTAATCTTTGTATTCCCGGAGACGATCAATAATGACTGGCCTGCAACCCCAAGTTCTTTTCCTTTTGATTCACCTTCCGGTTCATCCAGATTATAACCTGCAAAACTTACTTTATCCCCGTATAATTCAGCAACGGCTTCCTTCGAAACACTTTCAACAGCATTACAGGTTGCACATCTGCGTGTGTAATGAAAATAATATACTTCAACCTTATCAGGTTCTGCTGCCTTTGTTCTCTCGTCACTTTCGCCAGACTGGGAAGAACATGAAACATTCATAGTAAAAACTATAAGAGCAGCAAATAAAAATTTTATCCGGTTCATAATATTATTTATTTTGGGTTATTAAACGCTTTATTTCATTAATATCCGGAACACGTCCCGAAAACACAACTTTTTCGTCTATAACAAGAGCCGGTGTATGCATTACACCATACTCCATGATCTTAACTATATCCTCCACTTTTACTACCGTTGCATCGATTTCTAAACCGGCAACAGCCTCTTTAGCTGCCTTTTCTACTGCCTTGCATTTCGGGCAGCCTGTACCCAATACTTTAATATCCATAATAGATTAAACTTTAATGTTTATTAATTCGTATTTCGTAAAACACCGAACATAGGAAACAAAATTTTTTAAATTTTTAAAAATTGTTTAAAAAGCAACCGCGCTTCTTCCCAGTTTTCTTTGTGAATGCAATACTTGATTCTCGGAGCTTCAATCTCACCCTGAATAAGTCCGGCATCTTTCAACTCCCTAAGATGTTGTGAAAGTGTCGATTTGGCAATGGGCAGGATATCTGTCAGGTCACCGCTGTAACAGCAACTCTGACTTGAAAGAAGCTCCAGCACATACATCCTTATGGGGTGCCCCATAGCCTTGGCATATCGTGCAGCTTTTTTCTGCTTTTCTGTTATTATTTGCAGGTCACCTATCATCGTTCGTTAATTACCGAACAAATATATGAAATTCCATTAAACTTTAAACAAAAAATTAAAAAAATTAACCCGCGACCTTCTCCAGGCTTTCCATTTTAAACTCCGAAGTTGTATGGAACCTGAGCGAAGGAAAAGCATCCCCTGTTATCTTTAACATCCAGTCATTTTCAGCCAGGAATACAGGATTACCTTCCTTATCAAATGCAATCGAGGCCTGTTTAAATTTCATGAAGGCATCAAGCTCCTCTTTGTTATCAGATGTAACCCAGCATGCTTTTGTAAAGGGTAAGGATTCAAACCTGCATCTTGCATCATATTCATGCTCGAGCCTGAATTTAATAACATCGAACTGCAGTTCACCCACGGTTCCTATGATCTTTTTATTTCCCGGCTGCTGGATAAAAAGCTGGGCAAGGCCTTCTTCGGTAAGCTGGCGTGCCCCTTTTTCAAACTGTTTTGCTTTAAAAGGATCGAGGTTTACCACCTCACGCAATATTTCGGGAGAAAAGCTCGGAATACCTTTAAACCTTAACATCTCCCCTTCAGATATCGCATCCCCTATTTTAAAACTGCCATTATCATATAATCCAATCACATCCCCGGGACAGGCTTCATCCACAATATTTTTCGTATTGGCCATGAAGCTTGTTGGTGAAGGAAAGCGCATTTTTTTCCCCAGACGCGGATGAAAATACAGCTTATTTCTCTCAAATATTCCTGAACATATCCGCAAAAAAGCAATCCTGTCACGATGGTTGGGATCGAGATTGGCATGTATCTTAAACACGAAACCGCTAAGTTTTTTCTCATCGGCCTGAACGATACGTTCTGCTGCCTCAACTGCTCCCGGGTGCGGAGCTATCTCAATAAAAGTATCCAGCAATTCCTGTACCCCGAAATTATAAAGAGCACTTCCAAAGAACAAGGGTGCAAGATATCCCCCGCGGTACAGGTCCATATTAAAAGTCTCGAATACTTCACGGGTAAGCTCAACATCCTGCTGCAGGCTTTCAACATTTTTATTACCAAGATAATTCCTGAGGCGTGCATCCTCAGGATCGCCAATATCTGCAATCTCCCGCGAGATGTTTGATTTATCCGGCTCGTATAACTTCACCTTGTCGGTATAAAGGTTATACACACCCTTAAATCCCCTTCCCGACCCTATCGGCCAGGTAAAAGGGCACACAGCAATGTTCAGCTCTCGTTCTATTTCCTCAACCTGGTCAAGCGGGTCATTTCCCTCCCTGTCCATCTTATTAACAAAGACCATAACCGGCGTATGCCGCATCCGACACACCTTCATCAGCTTGCGTGTTTGTTCCTCAACACCTTTAGCACTGTCAACCACCAGTATCACACTGTCCACAGCGCTCAGCGTACGGTAAGTATCTTCTGCAAAATCCTTATGGCCGGGAGTATCAAGGATATTGATCCTGCAATTTTTATAATCAAATGCCATCACCGAGGTAGCAACCGAGATACCTCTCTGGCGTTCGATTTCCATGAAATCAGAAGTTGTTGATTTTTTTATTTTATTATTTTTAACGGCACCGGCTGTTTGTATCGCCCCTCCGTAAAGAAGTAACTTTTCAGTAAGGGTGGTTTTGCCGGCATCAGGGTGACTGATGATCGCAAATGTCCTTCTTTTTTTTATTTCAGCATTTAAATCCATTCTGTATTGATCGATTTGTTTTATTAACTATAAATATTATATCGCCGGCCGCAGGGCTTAACCGGTATTATCATTATTAAATATTGTCTGTCCATAAAGTCCCATTTGCCGCGTTACGCTTGTCCGAAAATTGCTC
>CAZBJH010000114.1:0-11163 GCA_964492185.1 uncultured Bacteroidales bacterium
TTGTTATATTAACCCTGAACGAAGAAAAAAACATCCAACGATGTCTTGATTCCGTGCTTGACACGGGAGATGATATTCTTGTCGTTGATTCTTATTCCACCGATAAAACCAAAATGATCTGCAGCCGCTATCCTGTAAGATTCATTGAGCATCAATTCGACGGATACATTGAGCAGAAGAACTGGGCGATCACACAAGCCAGATACCCGCATGTTCTTTCACTGGATGCTGATGAAGCATTATCCGACCGACTGAAGCTCTCTATAAAGGAGGTTAAAAAAAACTGGGAATATGATGGCTATTTTTTTAATCGCCTGACCAGTTACTGTGGCAAATGGATACGGCACACGGGCTGGTACCCCGACCGCAAACTAAGGCTTTGGGACAGCAGAAAAGGAAGATGGGAAGGTATTAATCCTCATGATAGATATGTTATGGGGAAAGGCAGTACACAACATCACCTTAAGGGTGACCTGTTGCATTTTTCATATCATTCGATCGATGAACATATCAGTCAGATCAATAACTTTTCAACTATAGGGGCACATGCAGCAATAAAAAAGGGAAAACGATCCAATCTGTGTAAGGTCATATTAAAACCTGTATGGAAATTCATCCGCCATTATATAATGAAACTGGGGTTTCTTGACGGGTATTACGGCTTTGTAATATCTGTGATCTCTTCCCACTATTCTTTCCTGAAATATGTGAAGATGAAGGAACTGGGAAGACACTGAACAGCAGTAAGCATTTGGCTAAACTGTTTTTATAAATAAGCCATCAATGACACGAATCTGTTTTGTCAATACAAATAAAGCATGGGGAGGCGGTGAACGCTGGCATTTCGATATGGCAGTCCGGCTAAAAAGGCGGGATTTCGATATCAGGGTATTGGCATATAAAGACGGTGATCTGTATTCCCGCATCCAGGAAGAACAGATGAATCTTCAGGGCCTGCGTCCCGGGAACCTGAGCTTCCTTAATCCCCTGGTATTAATCCGCCTTTATCGTTTTTTTAAAAAAACCGATCCTGATGTGGTGATCCTAAACCTGCCCGGGGATCTGAAAATGGCTGCTCCTATGGCAAAACTCGCGAAAATAAAAAAGATCATCTATCGCAGAGGCAGTGCCATACCCATAAGAAACTCCCTGTTAAACCGCGTACTTTTCAAAAATTGCATCACTGGTATCATTGCCAATTCCGAAATGACGAAAAAAACCATACTTGAAAACAATCCCATGCTTTTTCCGGCTGACCGGATAAAAGTTATATACAACGGCATAGATACTGGCATATTTCAACAAAATACCGAACCATCAGGCTACACCGGCAAAAACGATGAACTGGTGATAGGCAACCTGGGGCGCATGGTTAAACAAAAAGCACAGGATCACCTTGTGGATATTGCGGTAAGATTGAAAAAACAGGAAATACCATTCCGTATAATCCTCGGGGGCGACGGCCCCCTGCGCGGTACCCTGGAAAATAAAATCAGGAATGCCGGTCTACAGCAATTTTTTACTTTCACCGGATTTGTAAATGATGTCAATGGTTTTATGCAGATGATCGATATTTTTGCCCTTCCCTCACTATGGGAAGGATTCGGATATGTGCTCGTTGAAGCTATGGCCTGCGGCAGGCCCGTTATCGCGTACAACCACAGTAGTAACCCGGAAATAATAATTCACGAAAAGACCGGATTCCTCGTTGAACCGGGGAATACGCGGGAATTCTCAGACCGTATCATTCACTTCGCTTACCACCCCGAAAAACTTAAGATAATGGGGAGAAATGCACATACACACGCGGAACAAAACTTCACACTGGAAAGGTCGGTTGAAAAACTAATTGGGGTTATTAAATAACGAATTAAAGTTTGTCTATAAACTCATAGTGTTTGTTTAAAATATTCGAGTTCAAGGCGCGTGAACCGAACGAAGTGAGCAGCAACGCGGATATCGGACATTATGGACAAACACTAAAACATAACACCAGCTCTCAATGCAAGAACCCCCGAAGTGATCTGATTACTGTCTGTTGTTACATCAAGAAATCCGTTGGTATATATTAACCCTAACATGAGCGATGTATGCTGTCCTATCCCGTATTCCAATCCCCCACCAAAATGATAACCCATATTAAAAAGCTTTATGCTTTCTGTAATATTATCATTTTCAATATCAAGTGCATTTGCATCTGCTTTTGCTTTTAACCTGATCTGACCCGTAAGGCCGGCATGTGCAAAATACGTAAAATAGCCGATCTCATTTGTTTTTAGTTTCAGCCCAACCGGAATGGTAAGGTATCTCAACTTATAATCCACGGTTGTTCCCGCTGGTAACGTCTTCTCCTCATCATAAACATCCAGAACGATCTCCTCATCATATAAAACGCTTCCTCCCTGTGTACCTATCGAGATGCCCGTGCTGAAAGCATAATTATCTGCAAAATATGAATTTAATATAAGGCCGCCGCTTACTCCCATTGCCGCACCTTCCCTTTCTACTCCCTGGGCATCCGGGAACATCCATGTCATTTGGGGATCAACAAATAATCCTATTCTTATATTCTGTCCATATAAAGGCATTGACAGCAGGAAGACAATAATAAAAATACCAGGATTTTTCATAATTTTCATAATATTTGTGTATTAAGTGTTCATCCTTAAAATCAAATAACTGTTTCGGAGCGCCTGTCAACTGCAGGAATATACACTATTTTCTTTGTTTCAAAAAATGATTCCTCAAAAATATCTTCAATAGGGAATATCTTTATTTCCTTATTTTTGATGCTTTCCTTTTCTTTTTGAAAGTCTCCCCCTTTCAGATAAATAATGCCATTACTAATATCATTCTCCTGCCCGGGACGAATCTTTCCCTGCACCATTTTAACAAATTTAGGTAAATTCGTAACACCACGTGCAATAATAAAGTCAAATTTATCATATAAATCTTCTGCACGGCTCTTAACAGCTTCGCAATTTTGCAGGTCCAATTCGCTGATAACAGCCTGCACTGCCATGATCTTTTTCCCAATGCTATCGATAAGCCGGAATTTCGCCATGGGGTACAAAATTGCAAGAGGAATGCCGGGAAACCCGCCCCCCGTACCAACATCCAGTATGTATGTGCCTTTGATAAAACCGGTTAGTCTGGCAATCGACAAAGAATGTAAAACATGACGGAGGTAAAAATGATCGATATCCCGACGTGATATCAAATTGATTTTTGCATTCCACCGCCTGTATATTTCTTCAAGGCAGGCAAAACGTTTATGTTGTTCACTGGTTATATCAGGAAAATATTTTTCAATAAGATGAATTTCAAACATCAAATTTTCGAGGTGGAATGTTTCAGTATATTAAAGAGTAATTCACGCGCCCTGAAAAGCTGTGCCTTAACCGTTCCTATAGGTAATTCAAGCTCTTCTGCAATTTCTTCGTATGAAAATTCCCTGAAATACCGCAATTCGATCAGCTTCCTGTAACGTGGTTTAAGTTTCGCCACTACATCACGCATCATTTTTGCTTTCTGCTGGGTGATAAGATGTTCTTCGGGATCAAGTGTTGATGCCGGTATGGAATGTGAAGCTGCCTTTTCATGCTCCTCATCCTGATAATCGAGAGATATGTGGTTGGCCTTTTTCTTTCTGATGAAATCTATACAATTATTCGTGGCGATCTTAAACAACCATGTGCTAAAAGCATAATTAGGGGCATACTGGTTAATATTCTTGAAAGCCTTGCCAAATGCCTCAATTGTCAAATCCTCTGCATCGCTGGGATTATTTACCATTTTTAACAACATAAAATAAATAGCATCCCTGTAACGTCCTAGTAATTCGGCATATGCCTGTTGATCGCCCTTTGCTGCCCTCTGTACCAGGAGAAAATCGCGTTGCGCTTTCTCCGAAAGATTGTTAGTATTTACTTCCATTTATTATTTCTTCGTCTGAACAGGATTGAACTGTAAATAATAAAATTAATAATTAAGGCAATAAAATCATAAATAAGCGAAGTTAGTAATAAATACTTCTCATTCAAATGCCTCATTGATTTTTTAATGAACAACAATTGTACTATTACGCGAAATCCGAATGCAGCTAAAATAATATATTTAAAATGACCTGCTAAAAGAAGATAAAGAAAACCTGCATAATAAAAAAAACGGCTTGTCCATTCCAGTCCAAGCAAAAATTTATGTTTCCGCTTATAATACCTGGAGGTGGTAAAATGCCTGCTTTTCTGGAATATAAAATCCCGCCATCGTGATTTTGGTATGCTGCGCGTAAAGCTGTCCTTTGAAAGAGCAATAGCAGTATTTTTTGTATTTGCCGTTTCATTGACAAACAGGTCATCATCACCTGAAATTAGATGGTAATGCCTTGTAAAGCCCTTGTTTTTAATAAACAGCTCCTTCCTGTATGCAAGGTTCCTGCCCACTCCCATGTAAGGCATACCTATAAGCGCATATCCGAAATACTGCATAGCGATCATCATAGCATCATACCGGATATAATTGTTCAGAAATGTGGGTTCATAAAAATAGCCCCCGTATCCGAGCACAATATCTTTATCCACTGCAAAATTACTGTACATTCTCCTGAGCCAGTTTTTACTGACAGGGACACAATCAGCATCGGTAAAAATAAGTATCTCATTACGTGCCGCCTTGACGCCAATAGTCTGAGCCAGCTTTTTCCCGTGGGTGAATTTTTGTTCTGGGGGAATAGAACTTGTTTTTAAGTGTGGGTATTTTTTTAAAAAGCTTGCAATCACTTCGTCTGTCCGGTCAGTGGATGAGTCATTAACTACAATGACTTCATATTCGGGATAATTCTGTTCCAGTATGGCTGGCAAATGTTTTTCAAGGTTTTCTGCCTCGTTTCGGGCACATATAATAACAGATACCGGTTTTTTGGCCCCTGACCGCCTATGTCTGGGATAAAAAAACACCCTGCTGTAAATACCGGTATAATAAAAAAGCTGTATAAGCCACATCAGGGCAAATACGCCGAGTACAATATAATTGAAAAACCCTATAATATCTGATATCGTCACCTGTATAGCTTTTGCCGGATTTGCTGGTACGGATTTGTAATCCGTGCCTGTATTATTTTGTTACGGCCAATTAAACGTTTTGCCAACTCAAATCAAAAAATCACTTTTCTGAAAATTTATTTCCAAAGTAAATGAAAAATTGACAATTTTTTTAGCTATCCTGCATTATTCACCCGTCAGGTTCAGGGTAAATGCAAAGCCTCGTAAGCTATATTTTTTTTCAACATATTACATAATTCTCATTTATTTTTATAATCTGTATTATTCATGTGTCAGGTTTGAGGCAGACTTTATTTTTTTAAACGAAGAGTTTATATCTTTGCCGCTTAGTAATAAAAGAAATGCATTTCACAATAACAGCCATTGATAAAGGATCAAATGCCAGGAACGGCCTGCTTGAAACCAGCCGAGGCACCTTAAAAACACCTGTCTTCATGCCGGTTGGTACAGCCGGTTCAGTGAAAGCCGTCCATCAGAGAGAACTGGCAGATGATATTAAAGCGCAGATTATTTTAGGAAACACCTATCATCTTTATTTAAGGCCCGGGATTAATGTTATTGAAAAAGCCGGCGGATTGCATAATTTTATAAACTGGGAAAAGCCTGTTCTCACCGATAGTGGTGGTTATCAGGTTTTTTCACTTACTGCAAACCGGAAATTAAAAGAAGATGGCGCACATTTTCAATCCCATATTGACGGGTCAAAACATCTTTTCACACCTGAAAATATAGTCGATATTCAACGAAAGATCGGCGCTGATATTGTCATGGCTTTTGATGAGTGCACCCCCTACCCCCGCGACTATAAAGATGCGAGGAAATCGATGGAACTCACTCACCGCTGGCTGGCCCGCGGTATCAGGCAATTTGATAATTCCGTGCCGCTTTACGGTCATGAGCAGAACTTTTTCCCTATCGTTCAGGGAAGCGTATATAAAGACCTGCGACGGGAATCTGCTGAAGTTATTGCTTCATTCAATATGAACGGTAATGCTATCGGCGGATTGTCGGTAGGAGAACCTGCCGGAGTAATGTATGAGATGATTGAAGAGATCTCCCCCGTTCTGCCTGAGAACAAACCCCGGTATCTTATGGGCGTTGGTATGCCTGATAATATCCTCGAGGCTGTTGCCCGGGGGATAGATATGTTCGATTGTGTGATCCCAACCCGCAACGGACGTAATGGTATGTTGTTTACACGGGAGGGCATCATCAATATAAAAAACAAAAAATGGCAATACGACTTTTCACCGGTGGATGAAAACGGAACAACTTTTGCTGATCAACAATATTCAAAGGCATATTTACGTCATTTATTTGTTTCGGGCGAGATATTAGGCGCCCAGATCGCCAGTATTCATAATTTAGGTTTTTATATGCGGCTTCTCGAACAGGCACGCGAAAAGATCAGCGAGGGAAATTTCGGACACTGGAAAAATGATATGGTGAAAAAAATCAGTACACGATTATGAAGTTTTTGCGACTAAAAACACTGGATATTTATATCATTAAGAAATTCCTGGGGACTTTCTTCTTTGCCATTCTGCTGATAGTAAGTATTGCTGTTATTTTCGACTTTTCGGAAAAGATCGATGAATTTATGGAGAACAATGCACCTCTGAATGCCGTTATATTTGATTATTATCTCAACTTCATCCCGTATTTCGCGATACTATTCAGTCCCCTGTTCACCTTTATTGCTGTAATATTTTTCACATCCCGTATGGCATATAATACAGAGATCATTTCAATTCTGAGCAGCGGGATAAGCTTCAGGCGCTTATTATTGCCTTATTTTATTTCGGCCCTTATCATTACCATTTTTTCATTTTCCCTGAGCAACTATGTTATACCAAAAGCAAACCAGGAAAGGTTTATTTTCGAAGAAATGTATTATCATAAAAACCCGAACACATTTAAAGGCAGGAATGTACATAAACAGATCGAACCCGGGATCTTTGTCTACCTGGAAACCTACAATACCTTTAATGATTTCGGAAGGAAATTCTCCATCGAGAAAATTGAGGATGGCAAACTTGTATCAAAACTTATGTCTGACGATATACGTTGGGACAGTACAATAAACAAATGGACCATCCGTAACTACTATATCCGTGAATATAATGAAAGCGGGAACCAGGCAATCACAACCGGAACAAAGCTGGACACCACGCTGAATATGCATCCTGAAGAATTCAGCCGGCGTGACAATGCCAAAGAAGCAATGAACCTGAAACAACTGAACGATTTTATTGATAATCAAAGATTACAGGGGTCAGGCCGGGTTACCGACCTACTTGTTGAAAAATACCGGCGTTTCGCTTTTCCTTTCTCCACATTTATCCTTACCCTGATTGGAATTTCCGTTTCATCACGCAAAGTAAAAGGGGGTATCGGCATGCACATAGGTATCGGCCTGGCTTTAAGTTTCAGCTATATTCTGTTTATGCAGTTTTCTTCACAATTTGCCATTGGCGGTTCCATCCCTCCCCTGATTGCCGTATGGATCCCTAACGTGTTATTTGCAATAATTGCCATATACCTCTACAGGCTGGCTCCCAAGTAATATTTCCCTCAAACCTGACTTATATATTTTTTTAATTTGCAGGTATTTTGTAATGTTGTATTCCTGTTTATTATCTGCCTGACAACTTAATTGCTTACTCTGATATATCAGCAATATAATAAAACATGCACAAGGTAATTTCTGTTGATTATGATACCATTATAATGCGTGATTAAAAAAAACCATATGAGAACGAAACGCTTACATTCGTCCTCAAATTTTTAATTAATTATTTAATTTTAAATGAATGAAACGAAAAATACGGGAGTTACAGAAAAGGCGTGAACAGGTACAGATGGGTGGTGGCGAAAAAGCCATTGAGAAACAAATGGCACTGGGAAAAATGACTGCCCGTGAAAGGATCAGAACCCTGCTTGATGAAGATTCTTTCCAGGAATACGACCTGTTTGTAGAACATGAAGCACGCGACTTCAATATGGAAAAAAAGGTGCTGCACGGGGACGGCGTGATCATAGGTACGGGGACCGTCTATGGCCAGCCGGTATGCATATTCGCCCAGGATTTTACAGTCGCGGGAGGCTCGCTGGGTGCTATGCACGCCAGAAAAATAACAAAGATAATGGATCATGCCCTGAAAATGCGTGTTCCTCTTATAGGTATTAATGATTCGGGTGGTGCAAGAATTCAGGAAGGTGTTAGTTCACTTGCCGGGTACGGGGAGATCTTCTTCAGGAATACTCTGTCATCCGGGGTTATCCCTCAAATATCGGTAATTTTGGGGCCTTGCGCCGGTGGTGCTGTCTATTCACCCGCTCTTACCGATTTTGTTTTTGTAGTGGATAATATTTCCAAGATGTTTATTACCGGACCCGGTGTAATAAAAACCGTGCTGGGTGAAGAGATCTCAATGGAAGACCTCGGGGGGGCCAGGGTGCATAGTGAGATAACGGGTAATGCCCATTTTTATGCCGGGAGTGAGAAAGAATGTTTTGACCAGATCAAAAAGCTTCTGACCTTCATTCCCTGGAGCAATGACCAGCGTTCACGTCATCATGAAATGAAAAACCCGAAAGCAAAATATAAAATTGATGAAATAGTGCCCGACAATCCCAAACAGCCTTATGATGTGCGGGATGTAATCAGGGCTATTGTTGACGACTCGAACTTCCTTGAAATACAGGAACTCTGGGCTGCCAACATGGTTATCGGGTTTGGCCGCATGAACGGGGAGACATGCGGGTTTGTCTGCAACCAGCCCATGGTGCTGGCCGGAGTCCTCGATGTGGATTCAAGTGACAAGGCAGCACGTTTTATCCGCTATTGCGATTCGTTCAATATACCTATCATCACACTGGTCGACTTGCCCGGTTACCTGCCCGGTGTTGACCAGGAACATGCAGGGGTGATCCGTCACGGGGCAAAAGTGCTTTATGCATATAGCGAAGCGACAGTCGCTAAGCTTACCGTTATACTAAGAAAAGCTTATGGCGGCGGTTATATTGCCATGGGGTCAAGGCATCTGAGGGCTGATTTTGTATTTGCCTGGCCCGGTGCGGAAATCGCGGTCATGGGGCCTGAAGGAGCAGCCAATATCATCTTTCGCAAGGAGATCATGGAATCTGAAGACCCCGAAAAAACAAGGAAACAAATGGTGCAGGAGTATAAACAAAAATTTGCCAACCCTTATGTGGCAGCTGCTAAAGGATTTGTCGATTCGGTGATCGAACCCACTGAAACACGTAAGCTTTTACTTCATGCTATCGAGGTGGCAAAGTCAAAACATATAAGCGGGCCGAAAAAAAAGCACGGCATACCTCCGTTTTAAACTTTCTGACACAATATAATTGGTGATATATCCTACTTGTTATGATAAAAAAAAGTGGTTTCAGAATGTATCCGAAAAAGATTCAAAAGCCCAAAGCACCCGCGAAAAAAACAGATGAACACCAGGAAAAAAAAGTCCGTTATAAATCATTGATTATTAACGGTGCCAGGTATCGCACTATGCTGACCAGGAAATTCAAAAACCGTAAAAACTGGGCTGAATCTGATGAAAAGAAAATTATCTCTTTTATCCCGGGAACTATTATTAAAGTATTTTCCAAAGCGGAACAGAAGGTGCATGAAGGGGATAAAATGATGATACTGGAGGCTATGAAAATGCAAAATACAATTTATCATCCCCACAACGCGAAAATAAAAGCCATATACGTTAATGAAGGGGACAAGATCCCTAAAAATTTCCTGATATTAGAGTATTATTAAACGTGATTATTACTACTAACCTTATTCAGGGCCTGCTGAAAAACACGTGATGAATTGTTATTCTATACAATACGACAACTTATTGTTTGTAAAGTGCAAGGTTTTTGACGCATATTGATAAAATCCTTTGCATTTATTATAAATTATATTTCGTTAGTCTGTAGCACATCATCTACCGCGTTGACTGCAGCTCGCAGTATTCTTATACGGCTTCGCTTTGCCGCCTTGTATCTGATGCACTACAGACTTTTTCAGCAAACCCTATTTACCGGCTTATACTCCTAACCTTATTTACCGGCTGCGCCGGGCTGATGATTCGGATTTAGGCGCTTTGAACCTGACCCCGGGCTGAAGGTTCGGATTTAGGTACTTTGAACCTGTCCCGGACGAGAGTCCTGAATACAGGCTTAAGCTACAATGATATTTTCCAGTACGAAAAGTCTTTGAAATAATCCATTCCTTTACCAGGCGGCTCATCAAAAATACCGAACACCGATGAACCGCTTCCTGACATTGAAGCATATACCGCCCCTGACTGATATAACTGCTTTTTTATTTCAGCAATCCGCGGATGCATACTGAAAACAGGCTTTTCAAAATCATTTGTTATCAGTCCCGCCCATTCTTCCGGCGGACGCAGTATTGCCTCCCTCAGTGAAACGGGAGCCTCCTTCGCGACAATACCTGAATAGGCCTCTGCCGTACTTACGCTAATATTTGGATAAACCAGCACAAGTGTATATCCTGCCAGTGAAAGGACGGTCTCTTCCAGTATATCACCTCTGCCCGTTGCAAAGGAAGGCTTGTTATTAATAAAGAACGCGCAATCACTTCCAAGCCTGGATGCATACTCGGTAAGGCGGCTACCGGAGATCCCCAGGTCAAAGTATTCGTTCAGGGCACGTAACATAAAAGCCGCATCAGATGACCCCCCTCCCAAACCTGCTCCTATGGGAATACACTTGTGTAAATGAACGGCAATGCCGGGAAGCTTATGCTCACGGTTTAAAATCTGCCAGGCCCTGATACAAAGATTATCCCCTGAATCATCAACAGGAATGCCTGAGACCTGTAATTTAGTACCTGTACTTTCACCCGTTTCAATAAACTCAAGTGCATCAACCGACGATACGGGATAAAAAACAGTTTCTATATTGTGAAAACCATCCTCCCTCTTTCCTGTAATGTATAAGCCTATATTTATTTTTGCATTTGGGAAAACAAGCATATGATTACCGGTTTATAAAAATACTGCTATTAATTAGTGTCTGTCCATAATGTCCGATATCCGCGTTGCTGCTCACATTTTAA
>CAZBJH010000115.1:0-11093 GCA_964492185.1 uncultured Bacteroidales bacterium
ATTAAGAATAATTATCATTAATATATGCTTTCCTATACCACTCCACAAACCGCTTCACTCCCACCTCCACCGGTGTATACGGGCGGTAATCAAGGTCTTCTGTAAGATCGCTTACATCGGCCCAGGTGGCAGGTACGTCGCCGGCCTGCATGGGCAGGAACTCTTTTACGGCTTTTTTTCCAAGGTTTTTTTCAATTGCCTCAATAAAATCCATGAGGTTAACGGGACTGCTGTTGCCGATATTGTATACTTTATAAGGAGCTTTTGAAGTGGAAGGATCAGGATTTTTACCTGTCCATGCGGAATTACCTGACGGCGGATGATCGATAACCCGCGTTATTCCCTCAACAATATCATCGATATAAGTGAAATCCCGTTTCATATTGCCCTGGTTGAAGACCTGAATAGGCTTACCTTCCAGTATAGCTTTTGTGAAGATGAAGAGTGCCATATCCGGCCGGCCCCAGGGGCCGTAAACAGTAAAAAAACGCAATCCTGTGGTAGGCAATCCGTATAAATGACTATAGGTGTGGGCCATCAGCTCGTTAGACTTTTTACTCGCGGCATACAGGCTTATCGGATGATCTATATTATCGTGCGTGGAAAAAGGCATAGTCTCGTTAAGACCGTAAACACTCGAACTGCTTGCATAAGCCAGATGTTCAATACCGTTATGGCGGCAACCCTCCAGGATATTGGTAAAACCTACAATGTTGCTGTTTATATAGGCCATGGGGTTTTCAATACTATACCTTACACCGGCCTGTGCTGCCAGGTTACATACTTTATCAAAATTTTCCCGCCTGAAGATCCGATCGATCGCCTCTTTATCTTCCAGATTTACCCGGGTAAACGAATAGTTGTCATACTTGTCTGAATGAACTATATTTCCATACCCAGCCTTTTCCCTTTTAATGCCGGTTTCTTGCAAACGACTGTATTTCAAATTAATATCATAATAGCCATTTATGCTGTCAAGTCCGACAACAGTATCACCCCGCTCAATAAGCCTTTTGGCAAGGTGAAACCCAATAAACCCGGCTGTGCCGGTTACGAGTATTTTCATCTCTAATTCACTACTAAATCGTCATTAATAACAAAAAACCTCAACCGGTAAAATTAAGTTGAGGTCCGCAATATTCCCCGTGAATGGTTAAGCACTGACCATATCCTTATAACCGGCCGCGTCAAGCAGATCATCCAGATCTGATTTATCAGCAATTTTAATCTTTATCAACCAGCCTTCACCGAAAGGATCTTTATTTACAATGTCGGGTGTATCCTCCAGCTTTGAATTGATCTCAAGCACTTCACCCGATACCGGCATAAACAGGTCGGAAACAGTTTTTACCGCTTCAATAGTCCCAAAAACCTCACCTTTGTCAAGTTCCTCGCCCTCGGTCTCTATCTCAATAAAAACAATGTCGCCCAACTCATTCTGGGCATAATCGGTTACACCTATATAGCCTTCACTTCCTTCTACCCTGATCCATTCATGATCCCGGGTATATTTTACATTATCAGGAGCTTTCATGTTTATTAACTTTAATTTAAGATCTGTTAGTTTATGGACAAACTCTATTTATTATCTTTTTTTTATGCTCAATTTATGTACCGGCATTTTATCTCTTCAAATTTAGACTTTTTTACAATACAAATCTATAAGGATTAATTATTCATTGATGCTCATATTTAAAAAATTATGAACAGTTTATCTAACAGGATTTGAAACCAGGGTTTTTATGATACTTAATATTTACAGGGTGAACCTTACACTAAAGCCGATATTAGTATCAGCCGTGGGAAATGACCGGGATGTATGTGGTGTATTTACTGTCCGGTCAAAGAAAATTTGTACATTGAACCGTTCCGTAAGTACATAATCTGCCGTGAAATCGATCTTGAATATTCTCTGGCCTACAGTGGGTTCATTTGTAATATCAGAACGTAAGATGGTCATATTATCACGTATGGAAAAATCAAGACGCACGTTCAGGTCACTTTCAAAGGAACGGGTACCGCTACCGGTGGTAATGTTAATAGGTACTGCTTTAAAACGGTACCCTGTACCAATAACCACTTCATCATTCCGGGTCTCCATAATCTGGTTGTTCACCAGGCTAAGGGCGATCATCCTTGATTTCTTAAGTTCGAAACGGGTGATAAGACTATTCTTCCATGTCATGTCAACGCCAATCAGCGGACTTATCTGTTCATTGATAGAAACCGAATTGATGGTATACTCAGGAATAAAGTTGTTTTGCAAATCGCGGATGTACGTAAGGCCATCAACCAACTCTTCCTGAAAATCAAGATTTGTCGTGTATGATCCTATATTGTATGTTGACCGGTAAGAATGGGTTATATTAATAGATTGAAAATACTGCTGAAGAAAAGCGATTCTTGCAAGCCCGTCAAAATTAACACGCCAGTTCGGCAACATCAGCCAGGGGAAAGTTTTCATAGTTATATTTTCCGGATCCATATTTCCATAGGCAGCCATAAAGGCAGGTATCAGAACCTCCGAAGATGTTGGCCCGTAACCGTCATAATAACCCGGGATTACCATATGCTCAACTGAGGAATTATAATCAGATGTACCTTGTTCCACACGCCTGTTATGCAGACGGCGGGAGATAATTTTTCGATAATTCCTGAATCTCGTGTATGCCTCCGATTGATAATTATTATCACTGGATACTTTTTCAAAGACACTTCCGATAGAAATGAACGACATTGAAAAATTTCCGCCCTGAACCCAATTATCAAACATAAACCCTGCCGAATCCCTGTTGTAAAAATACGATTCGCTTATGCTCTCGCTATATTGTCTCTGCGCACTGAATTCTACCCGCAAACCTCTGAACGGTTCATAGGTGGTACGAACAGAAAGATCATCGGTGGAAGTAATTGTATACGGGCTATTGAACAGTGTGTCTCTTGTAAGCCAGTTGTTTCGGTATGCCCTGTATGGAAAGTCCTCATCCTGCAGTCCCAACAGGAAAGGCATTCCGGGAGCGCCGTCAAACCCTGATCTGCTCATACCGAAGAAATCCGTTTCAGGCAGGTAACCCTGAATAAAAGTACCGCCGTTTTGACGGTAGGATACAGAAATGTTTTTAAAACCCGTTAACAATCTGATAAAACTCTCGCCCAGGAAAACAAGGGGGTTTTCTCCTTTTTCTATCCGGCCTTCAACTTCCACGGTAATCCCGATATGATCCTGATCATCCTGTATCGTAATCTTGTTTTCATTTTCAATGTTCACTACCATATCTATCTCATTCCCGTCCTCATCAAACACTTTTACATCAATATCTTCCGTGCCAAGCCGGTGATATACATTTTTAGGCACATCCGCACGTACAAATGTCCTGCGGCTGTAATTCACCACCTTATACCGCCTTTCGGATTCCGGTTGCTGACGGCCGCCGGAGCGGTACTTATCCTGAATTCGTTTGATAAAGCCTGCCTTGTTGTACAGGTTGTTCATATTGAACTGGCCGTTCAACTGCAGGGAGTTGGAATTCTTTAAATTATTACCCAGATCTCTCGAGGGATCCGCGAGTACCGGCCCGTGCACCCATGACATGGTGGCATTATACCTGGTGGAGAGGTTCATCCAGTCAAATAAAGGAATCTTGTTTATAGGCAGGGTATATGTAAGGTTAAAGCTCTGGTTAAAATTAGTATTCCGCCCGCCGCTCAGAATATTCTGGCGTACCGAGTCCTTCCAGAAATCATTGTCTTGTTTGAACAGATCATATGCCCCTGCCGGTTCATCAATACGTGAAACATTATTTGCCGTATAATCAAATTTGAGCGACCGGGTAAAATCCCAGTTTAAGTTATATCCCCTGTCCCAGGTAAAATCTTTATTCACCGTTGAATCAATCTTTATCTCCCGGTCAAGAAAAACATTACGCATCTTCATCTCATTGTAGTTACGGTTAAGGGCAGTTCCAAAGGTGAAACGTGACGGATAGGGATTAAAATTGAAATCCCTGATGATCCTGAGAAAGGGCTTACTTAACAGCTTTGATTTTCTAAAAGGGGTAATGGTTTTGGGGCGGGTATTGAACACATAATTCAAATTGCCTCCATATTTTAATCTCCTGTTATAATCTGTATTGTAATTCCGTGAGAAGGTTTCACTGTAATTGACCCCCGCGGTAATATTGCCGGGTGATATCACCCTGAGTCCCTGCACTTCTTTGTTCCAACGCATATTGGTAAAATTAATGCTGGTCCGCTCGGTTCTGTCCTGTGAAATCCGCTTTATTTCGTTCCGCTCTTCCCGTGTCCCGGCATTGTTCAATGCTTCACGCAGGGGAACGTCGGGGTCACCCGGATAATATTCAGGATTGATAATGGTTTTCGAAAGTCCGACATACAGGGGGATCGATACAGATGCTTTTTCGGAAAAAAATTTACCCAGCTCAAGGTTGGATGCAATATCATACTGGATTGCTTCCTCCCGTGACCGTTCCTCCACAGTTTGTTCAATACCACCAAACCCCGGTGTGCTGGTAGCTCCGGCAATGGACACTGAACCAAAATCTGCAAGCTTTGCCTGCAAACGCGCATTGGCCGCCCATCCTCCCCGGTTATTGAAATCAGTCAGGCGAAGCTCATTAAACCACACTTCCGCTGATTTTGGCTGACCGTCGTTCATAGCAATATTATTTGCATCTCCGGGATTACGTATCCCTAACATTATAGTGCGTATATTACTTAGGTTGGGATTCCCCTTTACCTTTATCATCTTGTTTTCATGATCAGGATCCATGCGTCTGAATACCTGGGCCACAGAAACAGCAAAAGGATCTTCCCGGCTCAGTCTGTTACGTTCCTTCTTAACTTCCACCAGCTTTTCCAGGTTCAGTTCTATAATATTCCCATCAGGCCATACAAGCTTTCTGTCCGCTTCACTGTCTTTATTATACATGCCTGCTTCAGTAACTTTGAGGGATACTTCATATTCATAATAATTATCCATATAATCCGAACCGATCCTGATAAAAGCAGTCAGTTCATCATCCTGCAGCATTTCTCCAGGTATAGCCTCAGCATGAACAAACATCCTCAGGTTTTTATACTGACGCAGATCAAGGTCTACATTTTTAAATACCGCACGTGCATCATTATCTCTCAAATCCAAAACTTTCAAAAGGAGTGATTGCTCATTCAAATGTCTTAACTGGGGCTGATTAGGATCGATAACCCTGTCGATCCCGGGAGGCAATACATAATTAACAGGCGTTTTCCCCGAATTTTCCTCAATATTCACCGCGGAAACATCAAACGATCCACCCGTTTCCTGGCTGGTCAGTGAAGGCCCGCCATCATTGAACGGAAGCTGGTACTTTCGCCACTCTCCACGCACCAGCTCAAGTGTGCCAAAACGCATAATTACAGATTCCTGAAATCCTGTAAGCAGCATTCTCATAAAACGGATGGATTTGAAATCTTCAATGGGACCAACTCTCGTTTCATAATCAAATATGGGTACCCTGAACTGATACCAGGTTACTTCAGATTTTTCATTATTTTTAAACGTTGCGTTATATGTTCTCGAATCTGTAATAAAATTACACCCCACTTCAAGGTCTTCGGGTCTGATGCTTATTCTGTACTGATAATATGTCTCGGTTTCGTTCAGAGTATTGTCGCGGTTTATATCTTCCACGTCAGGACTGGTTTTGCTGGCAGCCGCGAATTTGCCGCCCGACTGCTCCGATGTGGGTGAATTGCCTTCATGGTTATTATAGTTCTTATACCTCTCAAGTATACCTAATTGCTGGCCATCCAGATCATCTCCCAGATAATATGTAAAATTATCATTCGAAGGGTCTTCACTCGCCTTTAAATAAACTTCCTCCCCTGTATAAGCACGTACACTGTCCAGGTACCATGAAAAGAATTCCTGCTCATCATCATCCCGCAAACCATCAAGTCCCACATCCTGGTATTCACGCGTAGCAGGATCATTATCAAATGCCGTGACATATGATTGTTGTTGGGGCACCCGCCCCCAGGCTGTCTCATCCACCAATGTTCCCGTATCGGATACCGGCAGTCCGTTCTCAAACATCTTACGTGAATCCCGTAAAATATCCTCAGATATTTCACCAAGGTGGAAATACAGTTCACCTCCCGGATTAAGTGAATCTTCAA
Organism: uncultured Bacteroidales bacterium; assembly: GCA_964492185.1. Classification (GTDB taxonomy): domain Bacteria; phylum Bacteroidota; class Bacteroidia; order Bacteroidales; family UBA10428; genus JAFGSZ01. Next base: position 6,178 of record CAZBJH010000115.1, read on the forward strand.
CAAAAGGATCCATCATCCAGAATTCTATGAACTCAACATTGGAAGTTTCAAAGTCAGATGTCTGTATCTCACGCATCATACCACCCCAACGTGATTCAGGATTACGAAGCTTACCATCGGGAGTTATTCCTTCAGAAATTCCCGGCAGGCCGGCAACATCATAATTATAAGGCCCCTTTTCATCCGGATAATACGCGACATTGAGCACGGAAACACGGGTTTCAAGCGAAGAATACTCACTTTCCTTGTAAGGAAAGAGCTCCTCCTCCCTGATCTCTCTCACATAATGACTGCTCTGATCATCCTCCGTAATATGCTTTGGCGTCAGAGATTGATTCCTGGTGAGCACAGGGTCGATAACATACCAGGCCAGTTTGGCCCTGTTAACACCATAAGCAATATTATTACTGAGTTCCGCCTCCGGAAATTGCGGAAGTCCCTGCGGCGCACTTGACAACACCCATGCAGGCAGGCTTTTCATCTCAATCTTGGTTTGGGAGCCCTCAAAATCATCAATATATGCCACTCCGCTGCGTCCTATGGCTTTCGACTGGCCGGGGATCAAATGTGCAAATTCTGCATCCAGCGCAATGCTTGATGTTTCTTTCGTTTCCAAAAACGGCAATTTATCAACAAGGGTGGTCAGGAACTGTGAACGGGTACGATAGCTGGTGTTTAATCCCCAGATAGTATTTGAAATAGGTTCCTCCCCCATGTTCACTTTCTTTGTCAAAGGCCGCTCGGTAAGATTCAGCAAGGTGGCCCCTATATTGAAATCCTCCGAAAAGCGGTAATCAAGATGTGTACCAACAAGTGTTTTTGTTTGTATGTTAAATAACGACTGGCTTTCCAGGGATATGTTAAGGGGAGTGCCTGATTCCATTAATCCCTGGTTTAGTACGCGTACCCGGCCAAGAGTGTAATCAACCGTATAATCGACATTCTCAACAAGCTGGATACCCCCTGCAGTTACCTTCACCGATCCTTCCGGTATATTCATTGCATTCAACTGTATCTCCGAACTGGATGATGACTGGTATTGTCCTGAAAGCAAGAATTTGTTTTTTTCGGCAATCTGTTGGGCTTTAGTCTGAGTTGAATCATACAGCTCCTCGAAAACATATTTGTCAGCAACGCGGTTGCGTTCGGGATGATCGAGATATTGCTCTCCGCCAATGATCTTCAACCGCAGATCATGGCCAAAAGGTTCCCGTAAAGGAAAAATTATCTTACCCGACTGGGAATAGACAGTCACCCCCTCGATAAAATCAAACACCCCGTCAGGATTCGGCTCATTGCGTGAATCGAGGCTGTCAAGTCTTAACACTTTGAGTAAAATTTTCTCATTGATAGCCCCTTCGGTGATATAGTTAACCGGTACACCGGTCTCATCATTCCGGTACAACACATCAAGCCTGAAATCCTGCCTGCTGACCTGGTAAGCGCCAATCGAATATATATTTTTCATCATCAGTTCCCAGGTGGGGTAACGCGGTACAAGACTCGTTCCTTTCAACATTTTAACAATGAGGGTATTATCACCACTAAAACCATCAGTCGAAAGCTCACCCACCTTATAGGTTTTTCCCTGGTAGGTATACACAAATGCCACGGCAAGCACCTCATCATTACGTAAAGAATTATTCAGTGAAATATAACCCAGCTCACGGTTTACTGCATATTCTCTTTCCGTTAATTTCCTTGCATTCTCTATTCTTTCATAATCACGTCCGGTGTTAAAACTATATGAATCGGATAATTGCTTCAGGGCACCGGAGACAGTTTTAATATTACGAATACCCGGCAGGCCGGATATTTGATCGTACAAAGCATTGGCATTATTATTAGCAGCCGTCATACTTCGTGGCTGGATGAAATCCTGATCCCCGTAGAAATTTGGTTCACCATCAGGATTGAAGCTTTCAGCCAGGTCCATAAGCGCCACTATATTACGGGCATTATCAAAGTCACTGGTTTTATTTGTAACCCAAACTTCTATTTGTTCTATCCTTACACCAGATTCAATATATGGAAGACTGCTCAACCACTGATTATAATGATCTTTAAAGAAATGTGACAGGAAAAAATGGCGGTTGGCATCATATTCATCGACGCTTACCTCAAACTCGCTTAACTGGGCCCCCCCCTGCACCTGAATGGAAGAAGATTCACCCTTCTGATGGCTGAACACATTGGTCACCGATAATTTACCGAACTGGAGCTCGGTTTTTAGACCGAACAGACTTTGGCTTCCTCTTATAAGTGATCCCGGCAGGGGAAAAGTAACATTACCAGCCTCGATCTTTTTAATGATCTCATCTTCCTTGCCGGCATACTCTATCTTTGTCTTATTTTCGAAATCAAAAGTTGCTTCGGTGTTATAGTTCAATCCCAATTCCATCTTATCACCAATGCTACCGGTAACATTCATTTGTATTTTCTCTTTGAATGTAAAAGAACCATTTCGTCGGTTGCGCACTGAAAGACTCGGATTATCAATGGTTGATATGTTATAGCCAAAGATCAGCTCGGCAGATCCCTGCGGGGTAATGTTTATTGCATCAGTGCCAAAAACCTTATCGAGGGTTTCACTACCCAGCCTGAGGCTTTGCATAAATGACGGCCCTGCACCGCCGGAGCTCTCCCTGGATTTTTCCCTCCAGTAGTTATTAACTGACTGTTCTCTATCATATTCGAGGTATTCATCAAAAGACATGGAAGCTGGCGGACTGAAATTAAGTTCACCCACCTTCTGTGAAAACTCATAGCGGCGGGTTTCAGGATTATATATGATATCAGATTGAATGTTCGACGGCTTTCCGAGGTATAGGGGGGAAGTAGCCGGTGATACTGAATAAGGCATATTATCATCATCCGGCAAAGGGAATATTAAGCGGGTAGTATCATTTCTTTCTGTGCCGCCAGGTTGTGTGGGAAATTGATTAAGCCCTGATATTGTTCCATAAACATGATGTGTTATACCGGCAATGAAATAACAACCTAGTATAAACGAGATAAAAAAAATGAAATATTTAGTTCCCCCTTTCAAGAAATGTACCCGAAATAATTAACAGTTATAAAATCTTCAATGCTTTTTTTACCAGCTCTTCAACCGAACCGGTTTTTTCTTCGATCATTAATTTTGAAACTACCTTATCAACCGAAACCTTGTTAAAGCCAAGTTGTATCAATGCAAATAACGCTTCATCTTTAATTGTATTGTCCGTAACAGTCAAAATTTCATCCTCAATCTGCCGTGAACCCAATTTATCTTTCAGATCGACGATAACCCTTTGAGCCGATTTTGCCCCTATACCCTTGACACTTTTTAAAACGTCAACCTTCCCTTCCATTATGGCTTTACGAATCTCAACCGGGTTCAATGATGATAACATCATTCTTGCCGTATTTGCACCAATACCCGAAACTGATATCAATGCACGAAAGATCTCCCGTTCAGACCTGTCGGCAAAACCAAAAAGAATATGCGCGTCTTCCCGAATGACCTGATGAAGATACAAGCGGACCTCACCGGCCTCCCTTATCGCGCTGTATGTGGTTAATGATATATTGATGAAATATCCGATACCCTTATTCTCGACCACCGCGAATGTCGGTGATAATTCTATTACTTCTCCCTTAATAAACTCAAACATAATGTCTTTTTTTAAATACTGCTACGGTAAACTTACACTGTTTTTAATAAAAATATTGAGTTTATTATCATTGAATATCAGACACATCATGGGATTTTAAAGGGTTAGCAGATATATCATCATGAGAAAACCTGTTCTTATAGATATCACATGCCAGGTATATTGCCTTTCGAAATGAGTCGGGGCTTGCTTCGTTTTTTCCTGCCAGGTCAAAAGCCGTCCCGTGAGCCGGTGAAGTACGTATAACCGGCAATCCGGCAGTAAAATTAACTCCCCCTTCGGTCATCAGTGCTTTAAAAGGAGTCAAACCCTGATCGTGGTACATTGCCAAAATAGCATCAAATTTCCTGAAGTTTGAAGAACCAAAAAATCCGTCGGCCGGGTAGGGCCCTAGAGACATTATACCTTCTTCCTTCGCGGCTTCAATTGCAGGAATGATCTCCTTGATTTCTTCTTCGCCGATTAGCCCGTTATCACTGGCATGCGGGTTTAGTCCCAAAACAGCAATACGTGCTTTACGAATGCCGAAATCGTATAATAAGGACTGGTTCAGAATTCTGAGTTTGTTCAGAATAATATCCCGGGTTATGTATTCAGATACTTTGGAAAGCGGGACATGACCTGTAACCACACCAATCCTGAACATGTCCTGGACCATTAACATCAAAGCACCGCTGGATTTAAACCTGGATTCGAAAAACTCGGTATGGCCGGCATAGGGGAACTTATCCGATTGTATGTTGTATTTATTTATTGGTGCCGTGACCACGGCATCCAGTTTTTTTTGAGCCAGATCATCGGCAGCCTGTTCAAGAGCCATATGGGCAGCTTCACCAGCTGCCATGGTGGATTTGCCGAGCTCTACACGAATATTGTCATCCACACAATTTATAATATTTGCCCTTTTCGGATTTGCTTCCTCTGCCGCTTTGATATTATTAAAACTGAAATTATCGATATTAAGGGCTTTCCTGTGATATGCCGCAACTTTAGGGGAGCCGTATACTATGGGAGTGCAAAAATTGAATATTCTGGTATCCAGTAATGACTTAATTATTATTTCGTAACTTATCCCGTTAATATCCCCATGTGTTATGCCTATTGTTATCTTTTCTTTTCTCACGGTACCTGATTTATTTTATATGTTAACATCCAAATACTTATATAACTAAGGAATTATAATTAGTGTTTGTTCATAATGTCCTATATCTGCGTTGCTGCTCACATTTTAAATCCTCAAATACTTTAGTATACCGCGGT
>CAZBJH010000116.1:0-10938 GCA_964492185.1 uncultured Bacteroidales bacterium
ATTTGCCGCGTTACGCTTGTCCGAAAATTGCTCATTTACGACAAGTAAACTCCGCATTTTCGGACCGCGCAAGCCTTGCAAATGGAACCTTCTGAACAGACACATGAACAGTTAAACATTTTGCCGACATTATGGACAGACACTCGATAGTGTAAAATACCGTTTCGTCGGCATTTGAATTTTTCCTTATTTCATAATCTCAATGTTTTATGGAAATGGAATAATGTCAGTCAGGAAACTTATCTGCGTTCAAGCTGAAAGATCACCGGCATGGAAAAAGACACATCAACCGGCATGCCTCGTTGTTTGCCGGGTTTCCATTTTGGGGCATTTTTCATTACTCTTGATACTTCATTTTCCAGCAATGGATCAACGCCCCTGATGAAATTGATATTGGTGAGATTACCGTTTTTATCAACCACGAAGGTAACTGATAATCTCCCTTCAATACCCAAATTGACAGCTGCAACCGGATATTCAACCTGTTCCTGAATATAGCGGTGAAACTCGTTTAAACTGCCTTCACCGAAACCGGGCTTTTCTTCAACCGCGTAAAAAGGTACTTCGTCCGGTTCATCAACCTCTTCAGGAAGCCAATACTGAACAGCGTCACCAGGATCGATTTCAACATTGATGTCGGGAATATTCTCACTCTCTTCAGAAGTATTTAGTATGAGCTCGAAACTCGGAATAGCAGGAGGTATGACTTCCTTTTTTTTCTCCTGAACAGTGTTCAGTACAATTTCTTCAGCAACATTATCATAATCATCAATAAGCATTGCATGATTATCTTTTGCCGGAGTTGACCATTCAAATGCAATCAGTGTAATTGCGAGAACAACGGTCATTCCTATTTCAAAGAACAGGACCCGTTTGTCCTCCAGACTTGCTTTTTTTGCTTTTTTTGTGTCCATAACATTTGGGTTTAAGTGAACTTTTTTTAGTTGGATGCAATGGGGCAGTAAAATCCATAAAACATGCGATCATTTTTCAATTATTCCATTTATTAACCAATTCTGGTTCAAAAAAATAAACCACAAAAAAAGTGCCATAAACCTCTTGATATCACTTATTCAGAAATTCGCAGAACATCTCAGTCAAACCATAAAATATCCGGTGAGGGCTGTTGAAACCGGTATAGAAGGCCGGGTATTTGTTGAGTTTACTGTCGATACCGCGGGACGTGTAACTGACGCGAAAGTTATTCGAGGTGTGGATCCTGTTCTTGATGAAGAGGCTTTACGTGTGATACAGTCAGCACCAAACTGGGAACCAGACAAACAGAGGGGAATACCTGTTAATGTAAGCTTTGTAATACCGGTAGAATTTTCCCTGGATGGTGATCAGTAATTTTTTTTATGCCATCTTCTTTTTCTGCGGGCTTTTTTTGCATTGTTTGATTTTCTTTTTGACGGCTTGTAGTATTTCTTATTACGGGGCAATTCCGATTTTCTTGGCATCATCAGGTTCTGGCGCTGCTGTGCATCGTTCAGACCTCCGCAGGAAGAAATTACAAGTGTAAAGAAAAAAATAACGGTGACAATAAGAGTCTTATTATTAAATGGTTTCATAACTCAAGATGGATTTTATCATTTTGTATAACGTCCTGGATTTGTATACGAAAAAATATTCTTTTTGTTATCGAAATTGAAGCCCGGATAAGAAGAAAAAATTAGTAAATTAGGGTAGTATTAAGAAAAGAAGATCATGAAAGCAGGAGTATTAGAAAAATACGGTTTGATCACATGGAAAGATGTACCAGATCCGGTTAGCGGTGATTCAGATGTATTGATAAAGGTAACACATGCCAGTATCTGTGGCACCGATCAGCATATTTTAAAAGGGGAATTTCACCCCCGTACTCGTTTGCCCCTGATACCGGGACATGAGTTTGCAGGCATGGTAGCTGCCGTGGGAAGCAGTGTGGAGCGGTTTAAGACAGGTGACAAGGTTACTGTTGATCCTATTATATGGTGTGGTGAGTGTGCAGCCTGTAAAATGGGACATTTCCCGGCATGTACAAAACTAAAGCTTGTTGGTATTGATCTTGATGGCGGATTTGCAGAACTATTAGCTGTTCCTGAATTCATGGTGTACCCGGTTGACGACAATATCCCCGGAGGCCACGCTGCACTGATCGGGATCCTTTCTGTTGGTTTTCATGCCACCAAAAGGGCAAAATTACAGGCAGGGGATTCGGTTCTGATATGGGGAGCAGGAAAAGTCGGACAATCAATTTTACAGGCTGTAAGAACGATAACATCGGGACTGGTTTTTATGGTCGATATACTGGATAAAAGACTTCGGCTGTCATCCGATAATTATTCAAATGTTATACCGGTAAATGCGCTTATTGAAGATCCGGTGGCCTTTATTAAGGATCAGACAAACGGACGAGGAGTGGATGTTGCTTTTGAAGCTGTCGGGCATGCAACATTACAGAATAATATGATCCATCCGGTCAGGGGTTGCGTGCAGTCGATTCGCGGGGCAGGCAAAGTATGTACACTGGGACTTGCAGATAACCCTGCCCCCATTGTTATGAAAGAGTTGATCTGGAAAGAAGGATTGATCATCACATCAAGGGGCAGTCATGGAGAATACCCTGATGTTATTCAACATTTGAAAGCAGGGAAACTAAAGCCGGAAATACTGATCAGCAGAAAAATTCCGGCAGACCAGATGCAAAAAGGTTTTGACTTACTGGAATCAGAACCCGAACATAACCTTAAGATCATTATTGAAATACCCTGAAAGGGGTGACTGTTGTTGAGAATTTAAAGGTTTATAAGCTCTTTACAGGACCGGTATTGCAGTCAGATCAAAAATAATTCAAAAAAAATCTTACCCGGGTGGTGACATATTGGGGTGCAGTGGTACTTCATAATACATTCAACTTGGGTATTATTCAAAATAACGAAGCAATCTGTTATTTTTCACGAAGATAGTTCGTTACAGGTTCCAGGGTTGTTTCGTTATTTTATTTTTATCCAGGGATAGGTTCAGGATTGTCGAATGAGTAAACTATTCGCTTTCGTCAAAACATTACATACATATTCACTTATTGTGTCCCGCTTCCTGCGGGACATTTTTATATAAGGAAAATTAGTTACCGTTTATAAAGTTGTTAAAATGTTTAATTATGCTTTTTTATGCAGTTACGCGGATGTATATAAAATTTGTACATTTGAACGGAATGTTCAGTTATGATACATATGAAATATCGTTTACTTCTTTATATAATTTGTACATGTATGTTTGCAATTAACAGTTGTAGAAAAACTCCCGATCATTTTACTTTTAAATTGCGGGATGACTGGGAATTCAGGAAATCAGACAATACTACATGGATGCAGGCAAATATTCCGGGTACAGTTCATACGGACCTGATGGAAAACGGGAAAATCGAACCACCTTTTTTCAGACTGAATGAACATAACCTGCAGTGGATAGATAAAGAAGACTGGGAATACAAAACAAGCTTTGAGGCGGACGAAAGAATGCTTACGAAAGAAATAGCTGAGCTTGTTTTTAAGGGGCTGGATACATACGCTGAAGTTTACCTGAATGATTCCCTTGTTCTACAAGCTGATAATATGTTCCGGGAGTGGGTGGTGGATTGCAAAAGTAAGATCAGGGAAGGTAAAAACACTTTGAGAATTGTGTTCCGGTCACCGATAAAAATAGGACTGCAAAAATATAATGCCATTGATTATGTTATCCCGGTATCAGACAATGACCGGTCACAAGTTGGGGGACTGGAAGATAAAAAGGTCAGTGTTTTTACAAGGAAAGCCGGATATCATTACGGATGGGACTGGGGCCCGAGGTTTGTTACCTGTGGTATTTGGCGTGAAGCTTATATAAGAGCCTGGAATTACCTCAGGATAGAGGATGTTCATTATGTTCAGAATCAGGTAAGTGCTCAGAAGGCTGATATGACTGCTGTTTTTGAGGTTCACTCAACACGGGAACAGGATATTACCTTCGAAGTTAAACACGCGAACAATGAACAAAGCATAGCGGAAAAAACAGTCACATTGCAACAAGGTAAAAATCGTGTTTCAATTGATTTTGTGATCGATAAACCCAGGTTGTGGTGGTCAAACGGACTTGGAGAGCCATATTTATATACATTCAAAGGAATGGCAAAGATAGGTAGTTATACCGTGGATGAAACAGAGACCAGGATAGGTGTCAGAAAGTTAAAGGTAGTTACAAAAAACGGTCAGAAAGGCCGTCATTTTTATTTTAAGCTCAATGATGTCCCTGTTTTTATGAAAGGGGCAAATTATATTCCCAGTGATAATTTTATTCCCCGGGTACCAGATGAAAAATATGAACATATTATAAAAAGTGCTGCTGAAGCAAATATGAACATGTTGCGTGTTTGGGGGGGAGGGATCTATGAAAACGATATTTTTTATGACCTGTGTGATAAATATGGTATCCTGGTTTGGCAGGATTTTATGTTTGCCTGTGCCATGTATCCCGGTGATGAGGTTTTTCTTAATAATGTCAGGCATGAAGCCGTTGATAATGTCAAGCGTTTGAGGAACCATCCCTCTCTTGCCCTGTGGTGCGGAAATAACGAGGTGTTGAGTGCATGGTATCAATGGGGATGGAAAGAACAGGCTGAAGATATTTCTGAGGAGCTCGCGGAGAAACAATGGAATACATACTTTGAGATTTTTTCAACAATCCTTCCCGGTGTGGTGCATGAACATGACAGCACCCGCTTTTACTGGGAATCATCACCACAGGCTGCACCCAATGTGCCGGCAACAACTGAAGCATTATCAGGGGATCTTCATTACTGGGGTGTGTGGCACGGAGAAGAAGATTTCAAAAGCTTTAATGAGGTTATTCCGCGCTTTATGAGCGAATATGGTTTCCAGTCCTTTCCTTCTTTTGAAACTGTAAAAAGATATACTGATCCCGGGGACCGGGATATAGGATCTGAAGTGATGCAGTCGCATCAGAAACATCCGCGGGGTAATCAACTGATACGTAAATACATGAGCCGCCATTACAGGATACCTGATGATTTTGAGGATTTTCTTTATGTAAGCCAACTGTTGCAGGCAGAAGGCATTAAAACAGGTATGGAAGCCCACCGCGGGAATAAACCCGCGTGTATGGGTTCATTGTACTGGCAGCTGAATGATTGCTGGCCCGTAGCATCATGGTCGGGTATCGATTATTATGGCAGGTGGAAAGCCCTGCATTATTTTGCCGGTAAAGCATATGATGAAGTTCTTGTTTCACCCGTGTCCGATAATGATAATCTGAAAATATATGTTGTATCAGACAGGTTACATGATATAACGGCTAAACTGAAATTGCAATTAATGGAATTTGACGGCGACATAAAAAAGGAGGAAACATTACAGATACATATACCTGCAAATTCATCAGATATTTATTATCAGTCGCTGCTCAATGATTTTTTAAGGGGGGTATACCGCGGTAATGTTGTGCTTCATACGGAAATTATTGAGGATGAACGTATTTTATCATCAAACAAGCTTTATTTTCTACCTGTTAAGTATCTCAGCCTTCGGGATCCGGAGATTAAAGCGCAGGTATGGTCAGTGGATGAAGGTTATGAGATACAATTATCCTCCGATATTTTATCTAAAAATGTGTTTTTATCATTAAATTCTGTCGAAGGTTTTTTTACCGATAATTATTTTGATCTTCTTCCGGGAGAGATTAAAACCGTCAGGTTTATAACTAAAAATACGGAGGTTGATATAAAAAATGAACTTAAAATAAAAACACTGAATGATCTGTAAACACTATCCGGTATTTTTTTATTTTTAAACAGGCACTATACAGATTATAAATATCTTTGATCATATAATCAAGCTTTTATGAATAAAACGGGCAAGAATATTTGGCAGTTATGTTTGAATCGATAAAAAGTAAGGTGATAGATATTAATGATCTATCCCGGATTCGTATAGAACACAGGAATAAGAAAATTGTTTTTTGTTCGGGATGTTATGATATCCTGCAATCAGGGCATGCTGTCTTTTTCAATCAGTGCAAACAATTTGGAGATATTCTGGTAGTGGGTGTAGGCCGTGACCATGTCATAACAAAACTAAAAGGTCCCGGACGGCCGGTTAATCCTCAGAACAATCGTTTATACCTTGTGGCATCATTACAGGATGTGGATTATGCTACTTTGAATGATCATGAAATCGCGGAGGGAAAGATTGATTTCAAACATATTATTGAAAGCCTTCAGCCTGATATATTTGTTTTGAATGATGATGATTCTGCAATTGCTGAAAAGAAAAAAATATGTGATGGAATAGGAACTAAGATTGAATATGTAAGCCGAATTGTACCCTCCGAGCTGGAAGCTACATCCACAACCAGGATCATTGACAAGATCAACTTTAAATACCGTGCTCCGCTGAGGATTGATTTCGCGGGTGGATGGACAGATGTTCCTTATATTATTGAAGGAATGGCAGGTTATGTATCAAATGTTGCTATAGCTCCCCTGATCGAATATAAAAACGGACAATTCAATTTTTCGGGCTACCCCAGGGGAAGCGGTTTAAGTACATCAACTGCAGCCAAACTGCTGGAAATGATAAGCTCCAAGTCATATAATTCGGATTCAAAAACTTTGACACAGATTGGGGAAGATCTTTTTAACCTGGAGAATACAGAGCTGAACTGGGCTATTGGCCGGCAGGATCAGTATTCTATTGTATATGGCGGATTCAATTGTTTTGAGTTTGGCAGGGATTACGCGAAACAGATTGATATTAACATACCCCGTGAGATTCTCGATAAGTTTAAAAAAAATCTATTATTGCTTCATACGGGGGTATCCAGAAATGCCCAGTCGGCTGTTGAACAGGTATACAGGAACCACAAAACACCCGGTGGTAAAAAGGCACTTGAAAAGCTGGCAAGGCTTGGATATGAGTTCAGTCAGTCTTTATTAAAAGAGGATTTTTCGCGTTGTGCATCCATTATGGAAGAGAATTTTAGAGCCCAGATCCAGCTTGCTTCGGCAACTACCAACAAAAATCTGGATAAGATGTATGCCTATGCAAAAAAACACGGGTCTTTGGGTGGCAAGATCGCGGGAGCGGGAGGAGGAGGCGCCTTTATTTTTTATTGCACTGATCCCGTGGAATTAAAAACTGCCATGAAAAATGAGTTTGTGGATTGTTTTGAGATAGATTTTGATTTTTTTTATAAAAATATTAAGCAGTTGAATAAAATATAACTTCTAGTGAACAGTTCACTGTTCCCAACTGCCCAACTTATTAAGCTACCAGTAAAACATTGTCCCGTCGGTTTTTCGGTTGACAGGGAGGGAAGCCCGTTCATAGGGATATTTAGCAGCCTTTTTTTCATCGATATCAATCCCGGTTCCGGGAGTATCATTAATAACCATATAACCGTCTTTGAAATGATAATTTATATGGAAAACTTCGTTAACAACTTCCTGATGAGGCATATATTCCTGAATACCAAAATTATTTATTGCCGTGTTAAAATGAAGTGCTGCAGCCATTGAGACGGGCGACAGATCGGTAGCACCATGAAACCCCGTATGTATTTTATAAACCGAGGCCATAGCCGCTACCTTAAGCAAATGGGTAATACCACCGCCGTGCGCAAGGGGCATACGTATATAATCAATTAGTTGTTCGGTAAAGAGTGTTGTGTAATCATATATTGTATTAAATACTTCACCGATAGCAACAGGTGTTGTTGAATGTTGACGGATCATTCTGAGTCCTTCCTGCAGTTCTCCAGATACGGGATCTTCCAGCCAGAAAAGATGAGAAGGTTCCAGTTCTTTGGCAATACGGGCTGCTTCAACCGGCTTGCAACGATGGTGCACATCATGTAATAAATGAATATCCTCACCATATATTTCCCTTGTTTTTTCAAACAAGCCGGGAATAATATTCAGGTATTTTGATGTGTCCCAGGTATCTTCCCGCGGCAAACCCTTTTCTGCCGGTTCATATGGTTTACCTTCCTTGGCCACACCATAGGTGCCTGAAATTCCGGGTATTCCAGCCTGTAATCTAACAGCCCGGAACCCTTTTTCCATTTCTGCTCCAACATTTTCAACTGCCTCCTGAATGTCTTTTCCGTTGGCATGACTGTATACAAGGATCTTGTCGCGGCTTTTTCCTCCAATCAGGTTATACAGCGGTGTATTCAATGCTTTTCCTTTAATGTCCCATAATGCCATATCAATTGCAGAGATAGCGGTCATGGTTACTGCCCCTCTTTTCCAATATACTCCAAGATAAAAGTAATGCCAGATATCTTCGGTATTACGCGGATCCTTACCAATCAGCGCGGGGATGCAATATTGTTCCAGGCAGGTAACCACGGCCTTTTCTCTTCCGTTCAGGGTGGCATCTCCAAGTCCTGAAATCCCGCTGTCAGTGTATATCTTCAACGTAACAAAGTTTCTGCCGGGACAACTAACAATTATTTTAGCACTGGTAATTTTCATAATTGCAATAATATTATTAAAACAGTCTGATTAAAAACTCAGAAGCCGATTGAATTCCCGCCGTCAACAGGCATGATCATACCTGTTATATATCCTGAAGCTCCGGATACCAAAAACAGTGCAGCATCTGCAATTTCTTCCGGGTTGCCGAGCCTGCCCATAGGTGTTCTTAACAGTACTTTTTCTTTCCTTTCAGGATCATTATCAAGGGCTTTATCTGACATATCTGTTTTTATGAATCCCGGTGCAATACAGTTGACCCGGATACCATGAGGTGAAAGTTCGGTTGCCATTGCTCTTGTCATTCCTTCAATGGCCGATTTAGCTGCAGTATAGGCAATAGTTTCTGGTATTCCGTATTGTGATGCCATAGAGCTAATATTCAGGATGCAACCGGAATTATATTTTATCATTACCCTGGCTACTTCACGACTAAGTGAAAAAACAGTTGTCTGATTTATCCTGATAACTTTTTCATATTCTTCATCCATGACTTCCAGCATGGGTTTTTTAAGATGAATACCTGCATTATTAACCAAAATGTCAATCTTTCCGTATTCTTTTTCTATACTTTTCACTAATTCGGGGATCTTTTCCAGCTGAGACAGGTCACACCGGATACAATGCGGTTCTCCCTGAAGCTTTTCACAGGCTTCATGCAGTTTTTTATCGGTTCTTCCGATAATGATTGTGTGTATGTTATTATCCAGAAATATTTTTGTTATGGCATAACCCAGTCCCGAAGCTCCACCGGTTACTATGGCTACTTTTTTTTTTGTAATGTCTGACATTATTTATTGTTTATATTCTTTTTACCCGGGCAAAAATAAGATACTTTTCAAACATAATTAATGCAATCGGTTGCGTTTTTTTAAAAATGTGTTCATATTTGTAATGATCAATAAATTAAAATTATTTGCGATGACTGATAATCAATGGAATACTCTGGTAAAGACCGTCCGGGGTGAAGATACCGGCATTCTTCCGACGGGTTTTATTATTGATTCACCCTGGTTGCCCAACTGGTATGGGGTAAATATTATTGATTATTTCACGAATGATAATATTTGGCTGGATGCAAATTTGAAAGCTTTAAACACTTTTCCGGATATTATTTTTCTGCCCGGATTCTGGTCTGAATTCGGTATGTGCACCGAACCGTCTGCTTTTGGTTCTCGTTGTACATTTCCTGCAAACGAATTTCCCCATGCTCACAAAGTGATAAGTTCATCCTCTGATATCGAGGATCTGCCAACACCAAATCCGGCCTCTGACGGTTTGCTTCCCTTTATGCTGAACCGGCTTAAAATTAACCGTGGACAGATTGAAGACGCGGGTCATAAGATTCGCTTTGCACTGGCCAGGGGTCCGCTTAATATTGCCAGTTACCTGATGGGAACAACTGAATTTCTGACTATGATGATGATGGAACCTGATAAGACACATTTGTTGTTGAGGAAAATTACCGGTTTTTTAAATTCCTGGCTTGAATTGCAAATGGAAACTTTCCGGACTATCGATGGTATCTTTTTACTTGATGATATTATCGGGTTTATTGGCGAGCAGGAATTTACCGAATTTGGCTTACCTTATTTTAAAGAGTTGTTTTCCCCGGATGTTACGGTGAAGTTTCTGCATAATGATGCTTCGTGTGATGCTTCAGTAAAATTTCTGCCTGAAATGGGGGTAAACCTTTTTAACATGGCTTTTGACACTGATCTGAATTTATTAAAAGAAAGTACACAAAACAAAGTAACCATGATGGGGAATATTCCTCCACGCGATGTGCTGGCATCAGGAAGTCCGAAAGATGTAAAAAGTGCTGTACGTAAGCTGATGCACAATCTGAATGAGCAGTCACGCATTATTTTTTCCTGTGGCGGGGGTATGCCGCCGGATGCCCCGACAGAAAATATTCAGGCTTTTATTGATGCTTTGAAAGAAGCGTGATGCTGTGATTTTCGGGAAAACTGTTATTAGAAAAATTGTCTTAAGAATAGTAGTTTATTCTCCTTTATCCCGTTTCGTTTAATACATAGTATAATATATTAGTTTGCGTTCATTGACGGGAAATAAATATTTTGTATTTTCGCAATGAGTAGCACGAATTACAAAAAAGTAACACGGTATATTTTGTTTTAGAGGCAACAACCGATCCCGCTTAAAGCGGGAGAGCTCGTGAACGCCATTTAAAATAAACAAAAGGTGAACAACCGATCCCGCTTAAAGCGGGAGAGCTCGTGAACACCATTTAAAATAAACAAAAGGTGAACAACCGATCCCGCTTAAAGCGGGAGAGCTCGTGAACACCATTTAAAATAAACAAAAGGTGAACAACCGATCCCGCTTAAAGCGGGAGAGCTCGTGAACACCATTTAAAATAAACAAAAGGTGAACAACCGATCCCGCTTAAAGCGGGAGAGCTC
>CAZBJH010000117.1:0-7008 GCA_964492185.1 uncultured Bacteroidales bacterium
GAACACCATTTAAAATAAATAACAGGTGAACAACTACCACCAACTTTGATTAAACCAAATAACAAATTAATTACTAATAACTTAAATAAAATATATTCTTGTGAAATAAGAAGCGCATACAATACATTCTTTAATAATTACCCTGTCATTATGCATGGTTTTTAATAGATATGTTTATATCAATTCTGGTTAGTCCTCAAAATACATTACCTTATAATCCAAACCGTATCTTGCATCTGTTCCCCAAGTATTGGCCGGTGATTGCATATTTTTGTCGCTGCTTTTATAATTTTAATAGAATAATATTATCTCATTTTTCGTTTTAATAATTGGGCGTTAATGGCCACGATAACGGTACTTAAACTCATCAGGACCGCGCCTAATGCCGGACTAATGAGGATCCCCGCGGTGAACAGAACACCGGCCGCCAGTGGTATAGCTACCACGTTGTACCCGGTAGCCCAGATAAAGTTTTGAATCATTTTTTTGTAGGTCGCTTTTCCGAACAGAATAAGCGAAACGATATCACCGGGATTATTGTTTACCAGAATAATATCGGCCGTTTCGGCGGCAATATCCGTACCCGATCCTACGGCAATTCCAACATCGGCAGTAGCCAGGGCGGGGGCATCGTTGATCCCGTCGCCAGTCATGGCCACAAACTCGCCATTTCGCTGAAATTCTTTTACTTTCTCAAGTTTCCGGTCGGGAAGAATTCCCGCAAAATAACCATCCAGACCAAGCTCGTCACTGACGCTTTTGGCCACCTTTTCATTATCGCCGGTCATCATATAAACTTTCAGCCCGTTGTTTTTCAGTGTTTTTACAGCCTTGTACGACTCTTCGCGAATTTCATCGGCCATGGCGATAAAACCTGTCAGTTTATCCTCTACCATCACAAAAACAACGGTTTCCTGTTCGTTTTTATAGGCTTTGGCAGGGATCTCAATGTTTTTTCCCCGCACATACCCCGGACTAACTACCTGTACGCTTTTGTTTTCCACATTTCCTTCTATGCCTTTTCCGGTTATGGCATTAAAGTTTTTTACCTCTGGCAGGTCGACCTGTTCCTGCCTTATCTTTTCCATGATCCCGATGGCCAGGGGGTGTTCTGATTGGCTTTCCAACGCTCCCGCGAGGCGCAATACCTGTTTATCATCCAGGTTTTTGTCCAGTGACCCGTAACGGGTAACGCCAAAATTCCCTTTGGTAAGCGTTCCTGTTTTATCAAATGCCAGCAATGTGATCTTACGTGAATTTTCAAAGGCTGTGCGGTTTCGGATGAGCAATCCGCGCTGTGCAGAAATAGAGGTAGAAATGGCAACAACCAGCGGCACGGCAAGTCCAAGGGCATGCGGGCAGGTAATGACCATAACCGTGGCCATGCGTTCCAGGGCAAAAACAAAAGGCTTGCCCAGCACCAGCCAGGTAGCCAGTGTTCCAAAACCGACAGTGAGGGCTATGATGGTCAGCCATAAAGCAATACGGTCAGCAAGGTTCTGTGTTTTTGATTTCTTGCTCTGGGCATCGCGTACCATGTTGATGACTTTGCTCAAGTAGGCATCTTCCCCTATTTGTTTGACGATGACCGTTAATGAACCGTTCCCGTTGATAGTTCCGCCGATCACCTTGTTGCCCTGGACTTTCTTAACAGGTTTTGACTCGCCGGTGACCATGGATTCGTTTACATGGCTTTCGCCATCTGCAATTTTCCCGTCAACCGGTATCTTCTCACCCGGCCATACCAACACCCGGTTGCCTTTCTCAATCTGGTCGACTTTGATGTCCACTGTCTCCCCGTCTTTTAACAGATGGGCTTCGGAGGGCATCATTTCCACCAGCTTCTGTAGTGACCGGGAGGCCCCAAGCACCGATTTCATTTCGATCCAGTGACCCAACAGCATGATATCTATCAGGGTGACCAGCTCCCAGAAAAAAGTGCTTCCTTCCACGCCAAAAGTGGTGGCAGAGCTGTACCCCCATGCTACGCTAATGGCTACGGCAATCAGGGTCATCATGCCGGGCTGTTTTTTCTTTAATTCATCCGCCAGACCTGTTAAAAAAGGCCAACCCCCGTAGAAAAAAACAACAGTGGAAAGGCCGAAAAGGATATATTGATCAAAATCCCTGAATAATGTAAATTCAAAACCAAATAAGCTTTGTATCATTGGTGATAATACCAAAATGGGAAGCGTAATTACAAGGGAGATCCAGAAGCGTTTTCTAAAATCCTTGATCATCATAGCGTGGTGAGAGGTGTGATCGTGAGAGCCATGCTTATGCTCAGTATGATGCTCCGTGTGGTTATGAGAACTATGATTATGTCCCTGGTCTTGGTCGTGTGGATGAGTCATATGATAATAATTTTATTGTAGCCTTAATTCTGAGTGCCTTTCAGGCTCCTTAAAAGAAAGAAGCTTATAATGAAAAAATGCAGACTGAAAAAAAGGGTTAAAACATCTTCTCTTCTCTTCTCATCCGCATTGTTTGTTAATTGATCGGCATTGTTTGTTACATGGTTTTACATAAGATCTTTTTTTCGATCTTCAAACTCTTCTTTGTCTATTTCACTCCTGGCATGTCTTTCAATAAGTCGGCTCTCCATTTTGAAAACCCCTTTTCCATCCGTGATTCAAGGATATCGCAAACATGGGCTATCCTGTTATACTGCTTTTGTATTTTATTTGTCATGTTATTTAATAATAACCAACAGTTATTCTGTATTAATGTTTATTTCCTATGTTGTATTTGTTTAAAAAAGAGCGCAAAATTCTATTAGGTTTTTTGTTCCGGCTGACATTTTTTCTTTTCCTTTAAAAAATGTTTTGTTCTTATTACAGCTTTGTATCCTTCACCGGATGTATTAACAATCCTTTTTTCCAAAGGCATTTGTCACATTTTAAAAAATGGAGAAAAGGCTGTCATATTTCAGACAGCCTTTGTTTTGATTATTTTTTATGATTGTCGTGACCTTTTATTTCCTTTTTATTATCGGAACGGTCGTATTTACAGCATTCGGGAAGTGCATTGTATACTCCATTTTTGGCTTTGTGCATAGGTGTATCGTGGCCTATGAATAATAAATAATTATTTGATTGTCCTGGTAACCTCTCCGCAAGTCAGCATCGAGCTTCCGAAGTATGGGTTTTTGATTTCTTTATCAGTGCTCAGCCAATCGGCCCCTTTGTTGTTATCGGCCATGGGGCAGTGCTGCACGTAAATGGTTTCATCGAGTGGATTGAATAATTTTGTCATTTCAACCATTGTAGCAGAAACTGTTTGAAAGGCTTTTCGCAATTGCTCAATATCGGAGAAATGCTGAACATGCTGCATGCTTTTGTCCAGTGTTTCCTGGTAATCCATCCATGCCTGATGTGAATCGCCTTTAAACACGCCCATGTCGATTTTATCCAAAGCAGACTTCATGCCGGAAGCATTTTTTCGGGCTTCTTCTAAATTGTCACCCGCCAATGCATCTTTCCATTGCAGGTATGCTTTATATAAAGGTTGCAAGGCATCCCGGACTTTATTGTCAGCAGGTAAAGATTTTGACACTTCTGCTTTTAATTCTTCCACGGGCCCTTCCTTTGATGCACTTCCTCCCATGTCCGTGCCCCCGTGATCATGTCCTGTCATAACCTGCCCACCTTCGGGGCTCATCATACTTGGTTTCCCGGCTAACTGGGCTGCAGCATCAATACTGAATGTACCGTAAACGGCTATTTCTTCACCTTCCTGCAAGCCATCTTCTATGATATATCCGTCCCCTAAGGCCGGTCCTAATGTTACCTCACGCATCAAAAAGCTTATTTCGTTCCCGGTTGTGTTCTTTACATATACCACGGAGCGTTTACCGGTCCACATAACAGCCGTTTTAGGAACAGTAACCGCATCATCATGATCCGGCAAGCTGGCTTCAACGGTTCCGGAAGCGAACATTTCAGGCTTTAATACATGGTTGCTATTGTTCATTTCAACGCGTGCTTTTGCCACCCGGGTCATGGGATTGATTATCGGATCGATATATGAAATAGTACTGTTGAATGTTTTACCAGGCAATGAGGCAACGGTAAAGTTTACCTGATCCCCTTTTTTTATCCAGAGTATATCCGTCTCATATACGTCAAAAAGGACCCATACTTTAGAAAGGCCAGTGATCTCATAGATCATTTGCCCTCGTTTCACATAATCGCCCAGCTTAACATTTTTCTTTGTTACATAACCGGTAACATCGGCCAGGATCTGAAATTCTTCCCTGATCTTTCCCGATTCCAGTATCTTTGCAATTTGATTATCTGTTAGTTTCCAGTTCTTTAATTTCTCTTTGGCCGCATTGAACATTTGGGGCTGTTCCGCTTTTATTTTATAGGCCTCAAGAAGTTCTTCCTGGGCAGATTCCAAATCGGGCGAATAAACGTAGGCGATGGTTTGACCTTTTTTTACAAATTCACCTGTGTAATTCACCATTAATTTTTCGATCCTGCCGGGAATGTGCGTAGACTGGGAATGGACCAGGCGCTCATCGGCTTTGACCTTTCCATTCAGACGTACTGATTTTAAGGGTTTCGTTTTACCCACCGCAGCTGTATGCACGCCGGCTAGTTGCATAGCGGTTTCTGACATACGAATGGCATTCGGGTCCATTTCATTTTCATCTTCATCAACAGGTATCAGTTCCATCCCGCAAATGGGACAATCACCCGGCTCGTTCTGACGAATTTGCGGATGCATGGAGCATGTCCAGGTGGTTTCCTCTTCCATTTCCGTATCATGCCGGTTCTCATCAGATTCGTTACCGGAACCTCCAAAGATCAACCAACCCAGGATTAAACCTGCTACCAATGCAGAAATAACAATGATGATCGTTTTTTTATCTGTAATCATTTTAATAAGTTTTTGCTGTTAAATAATCGAGTTTGGCAAGGGCAATCTGGTATTGAACTTCTGCCGTAGCCTTCATTTTTTCATATTTAAGCAATTGTTGCTGCATGCGCAGTACTTCTTCAAAGTCATTTCCTGAATTGCTATAGCCTGTATAAAGCAGGTTCAGGGATTGTTCTGATTCACGAATTTGCTTATCATATAATGTTATCATCTGTTTTTGTCTGCGAAGTTCGAACATGGCCTTTTCATAGTCCGACTCCAATGTATTGCTGTATTCTTCTTTTTGCAGGGCATAACGTTCCTGTTGCAATTGGGCCTCTTTTACAGCAGCATTGTACTTTTTCCGGAATAAGGGAATGCTGATGGAAACCATAGGCATGAGGACATCCTTTCCGTTTTCCGGCAAATCCATATCCGTGCGTTCATCCACTAACACGTAATCAAGTCCCACGCCCAGTTTAGGAAGGCCCTGCTTTCGTGCAGCCCGCTCACTCGCATGGCCGGCCTCGATATGTAGCTCCAGTTCATTCAGGGCAGGATGATCAGCCAGTAATGAATCCTTCATGTAATTGTACGGTATGGTTTCAGGTACCAGCGTATCGCCAACCGTAATGACAGCATCAGCTTCCCGGTTGAGCAATTTATTCATAGCTGTTATCAACGGTTTTTCTTTGTCGTTCAGAATATCCAAATTGTTTTGGGCATCGTTGAGCATAATATCCACCCGCGATACATCCACCATATCGCCTTTGCCACTCCGATAATTGGCATTGGCAACCGTTTTATAGGATTGTAAAATATCCACATTCTCCTCTTCGATCTGCTTCCACCGTTTTAGTTCATAAAGTGGGTAATAGGCTGCTGCAACCCGGTAGTACAATTTATTCCGTACATCGAGGAAGGACTGGAATTTGGCTTCCGCCCCCAATGCAGCAGCATCACCCTGTGCTTTAAGGGTGCCGAACCAGGGGAGCATTTGTGTGAGTGAGAACCGTGCCCGTTGGGGACCTACACGTGTTTCAACAGACGAAATAAAATAACCGAATGAGAAAGTCGGATCGGGTAAGGAGCTAACCTGCGGTATTTTTTGCATGGCCGCTTCATATGCTTTATACTTCGCTTGCAAACCCGGATTGTTCTCGGCGGCAATCTGGAAATAGTCGTCCAGGGTTTGTGCATTGGTGGCAGGAGTGGAGAATAATAAAGCCAAGAGGGAAATGAAGACCGAAGTCCGGAGTCCAAAGCTGAAAGCTGAAAGCTGAAAGGTTGACAAACGCTTCCAATTGCTGCTGACTACAACATTTTGTACGGTACAGGTTATATTTATTTTATTTTTCATAATTATTCCGGTTTGGTTAACATATTACTGATTTTATCCAGTTCTTTTTTTTCTATGGACTAATCATTATATGATTTAATCATTGTATTGTGTATTTTATGTTTATTAACTCATGTATCATTTCCTTATCTAATTCTATCATTTAATTTCCAACTTTTAGCTTTCAACTTTTAGCTTTCAGCTTCTTTTCTTCCCTGTAACTATACAGCACAGGTACCAGGAAATAGGTAATGGCCGCTACTAACATACCCCCGAAAGCAGGTATAGCCATGGGAACCATTATATCCGCACCCCGACCGGTGGAGGTCAGTACAGGTAACAATGCAATAATGGTTGTTGCCGTGGTCATAATTGCCGGTTTAATTCTGCGCTGCCCGGCTTCTACAACCGCTGCTCTAAGGCTTTGCAAACTATCGGGTTTATTTCTTTCAAAGCTCTGGTCCAGGTAGGTGCCCAGCAATACGCCATTATCCGTAGCAATACCAAAGAGGGCGATGAAACCTACCCATACTGCCACACTCAGATTTATCGTCTGCATCTGGAACAATTCCCTGAGGTTGACACCAAATAAGGAAAAGTTAATAAACCATTCCTGGCCATAGAACCATAATAAGAGGAATCCACCACTGAAGGCCAGGATAATACCGGAAAATATCATCAATGATGTACTCACCGAGTTAAACTGAATGTATAGAATGAGAAATATAATGACCATGACTACAGGCACGATGATGGAAAGCCGTTTTTCGGCCCTTACCTGGTTTTCATAATTACCTGAGAATTTA
>CAZBJH010000117.1:7108-10863 GCA_964492185.1 uncultured Bacteroidales bacterium
ATCTCATCGCGGTTGATATTAAGATGTATGTATGGTTTTCCCACGATCCGGTCGGCAAAAACGGCCTCCGCTTTAACTGAAGGGACGTCCTTCAGGATATCTTCCAATTCAAGCCCGAAATCCTGTATGGTCTTTAGATCAGGCCCGTACACTTTGACCCCCATCGGGGCGCGCATACCTGTTTGAAGCATGACAAGCCGTGTTTCGATGGGCTGTAACCTGGGTGCCGATGTAAGACCAGGTATTTTGGTCACTTCGACAATCTCATCCCATATATCATCCGGTGAATTGATATGTTCCCGCCAATTGCGGAAATACTGCCCATCATCATCCGGAATCAGATCATCAGCCATTAAGCCTAGTTCAATGGCTTCCTGGTTGGATAAGGTATCCCCGGAGGCTGTTATAAAGTGGTTTTCATTGTCTACTTTAAATTTTTGCCTGCGACCTTTCTGATTAAGTGCATACTCCGGTTTGTAATTGATCACATTTTCGAACATGGATACCGGGGCCGGATCCAGGGCTGATTCTACCCGCCCCATCTTGCCCACGGTTAGTTCCACTTCCGGTATACCGGTAACCAGCATATCGATCTGCCCCATAACTTTTCTGTTTAACTCCACGCCTGAGTGCGGCATGGTGGTGGGCATCAACAGGAAGCTGCCTTCATCGAGCGAGGGCATAAACTCCTTACCCATTCCGGGAAACGCATGGGAAAGACCGGACCATACGCCGGTGGTACGTATATTAACCCCAATAACATCAAAACCTTTGCTGACAAATCCAAATAACTTATTGAAACCCATCCAGATGGTTAGTCCGAGTACAAAGAAAAATACGGGTATGCTTAAAAACCTGGCTTTGTAATTTAGTGTCCAGTTGAGTATCGGTTTATAATATTTTTCCAACAGCAGGAAGAAACCCAGGATAGTTGTTACCAATAACCCTACAAATACAAAGTTAACCAACAGACTTCGTGATGGCCCCAGGGGCAGCCAGTATTTTGCCAGCAGCCATGTCACAGCTATCAGGGCAATGATAAGATCTGAATATTGAAGTGCACGCAATCCCAGCCGTTTTAAGTAATTCACAACCCCCGGTTCTTTATCCACTTCGGTATGTTTCAGTTTTTCTTTAACAATCGCTGCTAGCCCGTACGCGATAAGAATGGTCCCTGCCCAGGTAAAACCGAAGAGCAAGGCAAGAATACCGAGTGGTGTCAATGCTATATTCAGCCATTTCACGATCACTTTCCTTTTAATGGTTGCTCCGAAAAACCAATGCGCCAGGGCAGGTAAAATAAATAAGGACACGATCAATGCCGCGATAAGGGCAAATGTTTTGGTAAATGCAAGGGGCCCGAACAGTTTACCCTCTGCCTGCTGCATGGTGAACACCGGTATAAAACTAACGATGGTGGTGGATACAGCCGTCAGGATGGCCGAAGAGACCTCGGCTGCGCCGTTGTATATGGTTGTGATCATTTTCTGGCCCGGCGGGTTCTCATTGAGGTGTTTAATGACATTCTCCGAGAGGATAATACCCAGGTCAACCATGGTACCAATGGCAATGGCAATCCCGGAGAGGGCCACAATATTGGCATCAACCCCAAAATACCGCATGGCAATAAATACCATAAGCACTGATATGGGCAACAGGCCGGATATCAAAAATGAAGCCCTGAGATTAATGACCATGACCATAATGACCAGAATGGTAATGATGATCTGAAGGAGAAGTGCTTCCTCAAGGGTACCAAGTGTTTCCCGGATCAGGCCTGACCGGTCATAAAAGGGCACAATGGTAAGCTGGCTTTCGGTACCATCTTCCAGAGTCTTTTTGGGTAGTCCGGGGGATATTTCATCGATCTTATCTTTCACGTTGTTGATCACCTGCATGGGGTTTGCTCCATATCGTGCTATGACCACGCCACCAACCACTTCGGCGCCATCTTTGTCAAGGGCACCCCTGCGGGTTGACGGTCCCAGGGAGACCACACCAATATCCCGGATACGGATCGGGACATTGTCCTGCACGGCAACTACTGCTTTCTCAATATCTTCTACTTTTTTTATGTAACCCAATCCACGGACGAGGTATTCAGCCTGGTTAATTTCAATGGTTTTAGCCCCGACATCTTTGTTTGACTGTTTCACAGCCATCATGACTTTGTGTAATGGAATATGGTAAGCTTTCAACGCGTCAGGGTTCACATCAATCTGGTACTCCTGTACGAAGCCGCCGATAGAAGCCACTTCCGAAACACCTTTCGTAGCGTTTAAGGCATATTTCACGTAGAAATCCTGCACCGTTCGTATTTCGTGTAAATCCCAGCCACCGGTCGGCTTTCCATTATTATCACGCCCCTCGATGGTATACCAGTACACCTGCCCAAGGGCTGTAGCATCGGGACCAAGGGCAGGCTGAACCCCTTCAGGGAGTAATCCCGATGGTAATGATGACAGTTTCTCAAGAATCCGGGAACGCGACCAGTAAAACTCTATATCCTCTTCGAAAATGATGAAGATGCTGGAGAACCCGAAAACCGATGTGCTCCGGATAGATTTTACCCCGGGAATACCGAGAAGATAGGTGGTTAACGGATATGAAATCTGGTCTTCAATATCCTGTGGCGAACGTCCCGGCCATTTCGTAAAAACAATTTGCTGGTTTTCGCCAATGTCCGGTATGGCATCAACTGGCACCGGGTCAGATGGTAAACCACCTATTTGCCAGCCAAAAGGAGCGGTACCAATACCCCATGCTACCAACCCTGTGAGAATAAGTATGGTTACCAGCTTATTCTCTAAAAAATACTTAATGATTTTATTGAGCATACCAAAATGATTTTAAAATGAATAATGACTGATTGCGATGGTGCAATGCGTCAATAGCCACACTACCAGCAGTCGTAGCATGGAATCTAATAATTCATGATATGATTAAATTAAGAATGCCTGAAAAAGCACCTGAATGTCTTTTTCAAGGGGCGGGGAAATGTATTCAGCATTAAACTGATGAGTTAACTTTGGAAATAAATCCACATCCGGATTTGCATAAATAAACCCTGATGCAAAGTCAATACTGAATGATTGCGGAGCTACGTTTTTTACAAATTCACCGGTAACCTGAAAGGTTTGGTATTCATTTTCGCAGCATGGAACATTTTCAAAATGCACCTCGTGTGTATTGGATTTTTCAGAATCTTCACACGGTTCCTCCATATCCGGCATGCCACAATCCAATTGTGCATCACCCAACATTATCTTTGTCTCAATGGCTTCCCCACCGCAAAAATGAGTACCAACAGCCAAACTCATGTGGCTTGCCAACAGCATAAAGGATAATAATATGGAGATAAACTTTTTCATTCGTTTAAAATTTTGTAATTATTTGATAAAAAAATAATTAAAAATTTGAGAACGAATGTAACCGCTTCGCTCTCGCATAATATTTTTTAAACATATTCTTTTTTGATATTTATGCTTAAAAAATATCATGCTCGTTTCATTATATGACAAACAATAAAGTACAAGAAATGTTTCCACTTCAATATTAAGATATGAGGCTGTTCACTTCCAGGGGCGTACCGTTTTTGTTAAGCTGTTTTTTACAAATTAACATTTTTTATTTACAAATGATGTTAATTTAAACTTGAAACAGATGTGTGATTAATAATCACTATTATGGAATTGATTGATAATTATTCACCTATTTTAATACATTCTGATAAATTTATCCTTGATGCTTTAACA
>CAZBJH010000118.1:0-10721 GCA_964492185.1 uncultured Bacteroidales bacterium
AGTGGTATACTTTTGAAATGAAATAGTGGTATGGTTTTCAAGTGAAGGAAACAAAGGTTAAAGGATTATTCCGGTTCGCGTCATCCCTTGCAATCAAAACATTGAACACCTTATTATTGGCGTTGCCCTGCAATAGGCCCGGCTTTCGACCTTTTGCATCTGCCCCGGACATGATATATGCACAATACAGGGGGAATACGCCGGCAGTATTTATAATCATCCTAAATAAGGGAAAATCTGATGAAAAGCAATTTCTACTTTATCAAACATATTTATATTTGTATCTTTCGTTTACATGGCTATACTGATGGATTCTACGGGTTGTTATGAACAACAGGGTGTTGTTAAAGAAATACAGGAAGGATTAGTAACAGTAAACTTTAGCAATGCCTCACTTTGTGCTGCATGCCATGCAAAAGGAGTATGCGGTATGAGCAATATTCAGCAACAATCAGTGCAGATAAGGGATTCGTCAGGTACGATCAGAAATGGCGACAGAGTAAAGATCAGGATGCGTAAGACGTTGGGAATGAAAGCACTAATGCTTGGATATATCTTTCCTTTTATCCTGTTGATACTTGTTTTGATCATATTAACTGCATCGGGCAATGATGAGTTGACAGCCGGACTGGTATCCCTTGCCAGCCTTGTACCATATTATGTAGCATTGTTTTTTTTCAGGGAAAAGATCAGTAAGGCATTTGTTTTTGAAATAGAAAAGATCGACAGACATGAATGATGTTTTGCTATATACAATATTATCACTAAGCTCTTTGGGAGTGCTGGCAGCAGTAGTGTTATATTTTGTATCTCAAAAGTTTAAGGTATATGAGGACCCGAGAATTGATGAGGTTGAAGAGGTCTTGCCTGCTGCCAACTGCGGGGGGTGCGGATTTGCAGGTTGCAGGAATTTTGCTGAAGCCTGTGTGAAGTCCGATAGCCTGGAGAATTTATATTGCCCTGTAGGAGGTAATGATACAATGGCTAAGGTAGCAAAAATTATGGGCTATGAATCCGTGGAACAGGAACCAAAGGTAGCTGTTTTACGCTGCAACGGAGCATGTGAGTTCAGACCCAAAAAATCACATTATGACGGAGTTGCGTCCTGTGCTGTTGAGGCGGCATTGTATGGCGGCGATACAGGTTGTCAATATGGTTGCCTGGGTTTTGGGGACTGTGTTGAGGCATGTGATTTTGATGCATTGCATATGGATCCGGAAACAGACCTGCCTGTGGTAACCGATGAAAATTGCACTGCATGCGGAGCATGCGTGGAAGCCTGTCCGAGGAACCTGTTCGAATTGAGAAAAAGGGCGAAGCGTGATCGAAAGATCTATGTTGCCTGTATGAATGAAGATAAAGGCGGGATAGCCAAAAAAAATTGTGAGGTTGCATGCATAGGATGCGGTAAGTGTCTTAAAGTTTGCCCGTTCGATGCTATTACTATGAATAATAACCTGGCGTTTATTGATTCTGATAAATGTAAACTGTGCCGTAAGTGTGTGCCGGTATGCCCGACAAATTCAATTATTGAAGTGGGTTTTCCGCCACGCAAAACAAAAGAAAAGACATCAGGCAAGGAAAAGGAAAAACCTGAAGGATCAGCTGCTCCTGAAGTAGCGGCAAAAGATGATCGATCTTCAGGAAAATCATCAAATAATAAAGAATAAAGTGCTCAGGACATTTGCAAAAGGAGGTGTTCATCCTCCGGAAAATAAATTATCTGCAGGGGCCGGTATTGTTGATATGCCCGTTTCGGGAACTCTTGTTATTCCATTATCACAGCATCTTGGCGTGCCTTCAAAACCGGTGGTTGAAAGAGGGCAGGAGGTGAAAACAGGTGAGCTTATTGCCAAAAGCGAAGGATTCGTTTCGGCAAATATTCATTCTCCGGCTTCAGGCAAAGTGCAGAAGATCGATAAAGCCCTTGACAGCAGCGGGTATAAGAGGGATGTAATAATTATTCAAACTTCGGGTGACGAGTGGATAGACACTATTGACAGAAGCGGTGAGCTCCAAAAGAATATCAGCAAATCCCGCGAAGAGATACTGCAAAAGATCAATGAGGCGGGTATAGTGGGTATGGGGGGAGCAACCTTTCCGTCTCACGTGAAGCTTACAGTTCCCCGGGGTAAGATAGCTACCCACTTGATAATAAACGGGGTGGAATGTGAACCCTATCTCACATCAGATCATGCCCTGATGATGAGTAAAGCCCGGGAATTGATGGTGGGTATACAGATATTGAAAAAAGCCCTGGATGTTGACACTGCCATAGTGGGTATCGAGAATAACAAGCCGGATGCCATTGATCATTTAACACAGATTGCCAAAGGGTATAGTGGTATCAAAGTGGTGGCACTTAAAGTGAAATATCCGCAGGGTGGTGAAAAACAGCTTATCAAAGCATTGATAAACCGTGAAGTGCCCGCGGGCGGATTACCTATTGATGTGGGCACGGTGGTTCATAATGTGGGAACTACATTTGCTGTATACGAGGCAATTCAAAAGAACAAGCCGCTGATCGAGCGGATTATTACGGTGACTGGAAAAGATATTAAAAATCCCTCTAATTTTCGTGTAAGAATAGGTACTCCTGTTGCAGAGCTGATTGAAGAGGTTGGTGGTTTGCCTGAAAATGCCGGTAAGATACTCAGCGGTGGTCCTATGATGGGGAAAGCCCTGAATGATTTGAATATTCCGGTTACAAAAGGAACATCAGGAATTACCGTCCTTCCTGAAAGTGAAGCAAAACGAAAAAAAACGGAACCCTGTATAAGATGTTCCAGATGTGTTTCCGTTTGTCCGATGAACCTGGAACCTTATTTGCTAATGTCCTACGCGCAAAATGACATGTTTGAGCAACTGGAAAAGCGTCATGTGATGGATTGTATTGAATGCGGGTCATGCAGCTTTATATGTCCCTCGAGCCGGCCCTTGCTCGATTATATCAGACTGGGAAAATCAAATGTTGGAAAAATTATAAGATCAAGAAAATAACAATGAGTAAGTTTTTAACGGTTTCACCGTCACCCCATATATTTGCAGGTTCCGCGATAAACAAGCTGATGACAGGGGTGGTCATTGCATTGCTGCCGGCATTTGTTGTGTCGGTAGTATTTTATGGTACAGGAGCAATTATTGTTACACTGTTATCGGTTCTTTTCTGCGTGTTGTTTGAATACCTGATACAGAAATTTATTCTGAACACAGAGGTCAGGGTGAACGACGGATCGGCAGTTGTTACCGGTGTGCTGCTGGCATTTAATCTTCCCTCAAATCTGCCCTGGTGGATTATTATGACAGGTGCCCTGGTTGCTATTGGTATAGGTAAAATGACTTTTGGCGGTCTGGGAAATAATCCTTTTAATCCTGCACTTGTGGGAAGGGTTTTTTTATTGATATCTTTCCCCGTGCAGATGACGACTTATCCCGTGCCGGCTGGATTTGATACGGGATATGCCGATGCTGTTACCGGGGCTACACCCCTTAGTATTATAAAGGAGGGCTTGAGCAATAATATGACTATTCCCGAACTGATGAAGGAGGTTCCCGGCTACTGGGAATTATTTATCGGTAAGCTGGGAGGATCATTGGGTGAAATAGCCGGTGCAGCGCTGATCCTGGGATTGATCTATATGTTGATAAGGAAGATCATCACCTGGCATATTCCTGTCAGCATCATTGTTACAATTGTTCTTTTTACCGGTATTCTCTGGCAAATTGACCCGCGGACAAATGCCGACCCTCTTTTTCATCTCTTAACGGGAGGTATTTTACTTGGTGCAATTTTTATGGCTACCGATTATGTTACTTCACCAATGACATACTTAGGGATGATCATATATGGAGTTGGAATAGGATTGATAACAGTGATCATAAGGGTTTTCGGATCTTATCCCGAAGGTGTTTCATTTGCCATTCTCATTATGAATGGTTTTGTCCCTGTTATTAACAGGTATATTAAACCAAAAAGGTTTGGAGAGGAGGTGAAAAATGGCTAAAAAAGAATCTACTTTTCTGAACATGGTGTTCACCCTCCTGATAGTTACACTGGTGGCATCTGCTGCACTTGGATTTGTTTATGAGCTGACAAAGGAACCTATCAAATCTGCCAAAAATGCGAAAAAAGATCTGGCTATTCAGCGTGTAATGCCTGAATATACGAATAATCCTTCCAATGATGTGAAAGCTGTTGCTGTTGATAATGATACGGTTTATATTTATTATGCAGTTAATAATAAGGATACGGTAGGTATAGCAGTAGAAACTTTTACAAATGAAGCTTTCGGTGGCAATATGAAGCTAATGGTGGGGTTTGTCCCGGATGGAACGATAAGGGAGATCGCTGTGATTGAACATAAGGAGACACCCGGGCTCGGGGATAAGATCCTGCAGGCGAAATCCGACTGGAGCGTTCAGTTTGAAGGTAAAAACCCCGATGATTTTCAGATCAGCGTGAAAAAAGACGGGGGTGATGTTGATGCCATAACTGCATCCACGATAACATCGCGCGCTTATTGCGATGCCGTAAAACGTGCATATGAAGTATTTAAGAAAGGAGGTATAACAGATGAACCAGGTCAGTAATTTTACCAAGGGATTCCTGAAGGAGAACCCGGTGTTTGTACTGTTTTTGGGTTTATGTCCAACGCTGGGTACGACCAGTTCTGCTTTTAATGGTCTGGGTATGGGACTGGCGACCACCTTCGTGCTGGTGATGTCGAATTTTGTTGTGTCGCTTGTTGCCGGGCAGATCCCCCAGAAGGTGCGTATCCCGGCTTATATTGTTATTATCGCCTCATTTGTAACCATTGTTGATCTGCTTATGAGTGCTTATATGAATACACCTGGTCCGCATGGTGAACCCAGCTTATATGACCAGCTCGGGATATTTATTCCTTTGATCGTTGTTAACTGTATTGTTCTGGGCAGAGCCGAAGCTTTTGCATCAAAGAATTCTGTTGTCACATCACTGGTTGATGGTTTGGGCATGGGACTGGGATTTGCATTTGCACTTACCATGCTGGGAGCGGTAAGAGAGATACTTGGAAGCGGTTCGCTGTTCGGAATGAAATTTATAGAAGGTGATGCTATTCTTTTGTTCGTGAGTCCACCGGGTGCTTTTATCGCCCTTGGGTTTTTAATAATGTTGATAAACCGGCTAAAACAAAAAATCGCGTGACATTATGGAATATGTATTGATAATTATATCGGCTGTTTTTGTTAATAATATTGTATTGCATCAGTTTCTCGGTATATGCCCCTTCATTGGTGTTTCCGGCAAAGTTGACACGGCTCTCGGGATGACCGGCGCAGTTACTTTTGTGATGGTTATTGCTACCCTTTTTACATATATCCTCCAAAACTATGTTCTGCTGCCCCTGGGTATACCGTTTATGCAAACTGTGGTTTTTATCCTGGTCATTGCATCGCTGGTACAACTCGTTGAAATCATTTTGAAAAAGGTCAGTCCGGCCCTTTATCAGGCTCTGGGTATATTTCTTCCCCTGATAACAACAAACTGTGCTATTTTGGGAGTAGCTATACTGGCAGTGCAAAAAGACTTCGATTTGCTTGGGAGTGTTGTGTTTGCTGCGGCCAATGCCGTGGGGTTCGGACTTGCATTAATCACTTTTTCAGGTATTCGTGAACAGCTCGACCTTGTTGATGTACCCGAAGGAATGAAAGGTGTTCCTATTGCTTTTATTATTGCCGGCCTGTTGGCCATGGCATTTATGGGTTTTGCCGGTATTGTGAAATAGTGTCCGTTCATAAAGTTGGCAAAATGTTTTACCGGCCATAGCAAAATATTACAGGCACATATCTTTTTCAACTACCGCGAGTCTGTGACTAGCGGCATATGGAAATAACGCGGCAAATGGGACTTTATGGACAGACACTATATAGACATTATTCATACTTACCTGGCAGTTTCAGTAAAAAAGCATAATCAAGTGCTGTTTCGCGGTAACGTTCAAAACGTCCCGATGCGCCGGAATGGCCGAAATCCATATTAGTGTGTAATAAGATCATTGCATCTCCTTTATTGTTCTCCCTGAGCCGGGCAATCCATTTCGCGGGTTCCCAGTATTGTACCTGGGAGTCGTGAAGGCCGGCAGTTACAAGTATGTTGGGATACTTTTTTGGTTTTACGTTATCATAGGGAGAATATGACAATATATAATTGTAATATTCCTTTTCGTTCGGATTACCCCATTCGTCATATTCGCCCGTGGTAAGCGGAATGCTTTCATCCAGCATAGTGGTCACAACATCAACAAAGGGTACTTTCGCGATTACTCCTTTAAACAGCGATGGTTCCATGTTTATAACGGCACCTATCAAGAGTCCCCCGGCACTGCCACCCATGGCAAACAATTTTTCCGGACGGGTATATTTTTGTTTGATAAGGTATTCCGCACAGCTGATAAAATCGGTAAATGTATTTTTTTTATTTAATAACTTTCCATCGTCATACCATTCACGACCTTTTATCTGTCCGCCCCTCACATGTGCTATGGCATAGGCAAAACCCCTGTCAAGCAAACTCAGTCTCACTGAGCTGAAGTAAGGATCCATGGTGTGCCCGTAAGAGCCATAGCCATATAACAACAGTGGGTTGTCCCCGTTTTTCTTCATGCCTTTCCGGTATACTATGGAAACGGGGATTTCCTTTCCATCGTCTGCAACGGCAAAAAGTCTTTCCGCGTAATAATTGCCCGGTTCGAAATTACCTAGTACTTCCTGTTGTTTGAGCAATTCCCTTTCCCGGGTATCCATATTGTAATCGTAAGTTGAGTTTGGTGTGGTAAGCGAAGAATATCCGAAACGTAGTTTGGAACTCTCAAATTCCGGGTTTACAGAGATCCAGGTCTCATAAACCTGTTCCTCGAAATCAATATAATGGTCATTACCGCTTATCATATTAATGACACGCAAACCGGTCAGCCCGTCTATCCTTTCTTCCAACACCATATATTTGTTGAACAATTCCAGATTTTGCAAATATATATTTTCCCTGTGTGGAATTACTTCTTTCCAATGGCTGACGTTTGTGCTGGTTTCCGTGGTGACCATCAATCTGAAATTTTTTGCATCCAGATTGGTGAGGATATAAAAACGGTCATCAAAATGAAATATCCAGTATTCGTGTTCTTTTTCTCTTGGACTGAACAAAGTGAATGTACCTTCCGGTTTATCCGCGGGTAAAAAACGGAATTCATTTGACAATGTGCTTGAAGATGCTATGATGATGTATTTTTTTGATTTGCTTTTATATACATGAACATCATAAGTATCATCCTTTTCATGGTATATTTCCGTATCTTCATTTATTCCCGATCCTAAAGTATGTTTGAATATCTTGTATGACCGGAGAGTTTGTTCATGCCTGGAGGTATAAAACAGGGTTTTGTTGTCATTGGCCCAGGTTGAGCTGCCCGATGTATTGAACATTTTATCATCCAGGATCTTCCCGGTTTGCAGATCCTTAACGTGAATAATGTATTTTCTCCGGCCAAGTGTGTCCACGCCGAATGACAGCAGTTTATTATCGTTGCTGACCGAGAGTCCGGCTATATTGTAGTAACTATATCCGGCGGCCATATCATTTACATTGAGCATGATTTCCTCCGGGGCACCGGGGGATCCTTTTTTTCGGCAATAGACGGGATACTCCTTACCCTCTTCATAGCGTGTATAATAATAATAACCGTTCCGGAAATAAGGCACCGACATGTCCGTTTGCTTAATCCTCCCCGTGATCTCATCGTATAATTTCTCCTGTAATTCTTCTGTGTTTTTCATCATTTCCTTTGTATAGGCATTCTCTTTTTCAAGATATTCCAATACTTCCGGATTCTCCCTTTGATTTAACCAGTGATATTCATCGATACGTGTATGATCATGAATGGTAAGTTCTTTAGGTATCTTCTTAGCTGTGGGAGGTTTCATAGTGTCATTTCGTTTACAGGATAAAACAAGAACAGATCCGGTCAGGACGGGCAGCAGGACTAAAAGGGTTTTAATATTTCTCATCTCGAGAGGGTATAAAATCACTATTCTATTTTATCAAATATATTTATTTAATATGTAATAATAATGTTAATTCAAAAAAAAACCACTTACCGGGAAGTAAGTGGTTTTACAAGCATAATAAAAACATTTGAGGTAGGCTTTAAATTAAGTTATGATAAAACTTAATTAGCCATAGCTGTTCAAGCAAATATAGATGTAATACACAAAAAATAAAATACTCTAAATGGAGTATTTTTCAATGTTTAACTATATTTTATTGATTAGTAGTGGATTATAGGTATATGCCGATCATCTCAAACCAATTGTTTCAAACCAATCACTTAAAGCTATCACTTCTCTTCCGTTTCTTTTAAGGAGAGCTGTATTCTTTTCCTCCCGGCGTCCACTTCAAGCACTTTAACTTTAACATGTTGATTAAGTGTGACTATTTCATTCGGGTCCTTAACAAATCTGTTGGCCAGCTGGGAAATGTGTACCAGTCCGTCCTGCTTGACCCCGATATCGACAAATGCACCGAAATTTGTAATATTGGTTATTATACCCGGCAGTACCATACCGGGTTGTACATCTTCAATTTTATATATACCGTCGGCAAATTCAAATACCTTAATTTTGGTTCTCGGGTCACGACCTGGTTTTGCCAGTTCATGCATAATATCATTGAGGGTAGGCAGGCCTGCATTTTCCTGAACATAATCATTAATGTTTATCTTATCGCGAAGCTCTTCATTATTTAATATATCATTAACACTGACTTTAAGATCTTTGGCCATCTTTTCAACAATAAAATAACTTTCAGGGTGCACGGCACTGTTGTCTAAAGGATTGCTTCCGTTTCTTATTCTTAAAAAGCCGGCAGCCTGCTCAAAAGTTTTATCTCCCATTCGGGGTACGGATCTCAATTCCTCCCTTGAATGGAATGAACCTTTTTCTTTACGAAAATCTACAATTTTTTGTGCCAGTTGAGGCCCCAGGCCTGAGACATATGTCAGCAAATGCCTGCTGGCAGTGTTTATATCCACACCCACCGCGTTCACACAACTTTCCACTACCTGATCCAGGCTGTCCTTAAGCAATACCTGGTCCACATCATGCTGATACTGTCCCACACCAATGGATTTAGGGTCGATTTTTACCAGCTCGGCAAGGGGATCTGTCAGTCTGCGTCCTATTGAGACTGCACCCCTGACTGTCACATCGTATTGAGGGAACTCTTCACGGGCGACTTTTGATGCTGAATATACGGAAGCGCCGGCTTCATTGACTACAAACACCTGAATATTTCTGTCATACTTCAGTTTTTTAATAAATCGTTCGGTTTCACGGCTCGCGGTGCCATTACCAATGGCAATGGCTTCGATTTTAAAGGCATTGACCAGTGAGGATATCTTTTTAGCTGCCTGTTTGGTTTCACTTTGGGGAGGATTGGGGTAAATGGTTTCATTGTGTACCAAATTTCCATGGTTGTCAAGGCAGACCAGCTTGCAACCGGTGCGATACCCCGGGTCGAGTGCCAAAATACGTTTTTCACCGAGAGGAGGAGCCATAAGAAGCTGCCTCAGGTTTCCGGCAAACACACTTATGGCTTCTTTGTCAGCCGCTTCCTTCGAGCTGGCACGAAACTCATTTTCTATAGCGGGTTCGAGCAAGCGTTTGTATGATTCATTAACAGCAAGCCTGACCTGCTCAGATACTTCATTCATGCCTTTTACAAAAATACCCTCAAGGGCTTTCAGGGATAAGGTTTCATCGGGAGCTATCTTTACCCTGAGGAAACCTTCTGCTTCACCCCGGCGGATAGCAAGAACGCGGTGTGAGGGGCAATGTTTAAGCGGTTCGGAATAATCAAAATAGTCGGTATATTTTATTCCTTCTTCATTTTTTCCCTTTACCAGGGCAGAAGTTACAAAAGCATGATGTTTAAATATGTTCCTAATACGGTCACGTGCCTGTTTGTTCTCATTTATCCATTCTGCAACTATATCCCGGGCACCCTGAAGGGCACTCCCAATATCGGGAACTTCTTCGTTTATAAACCCGGCAGCTTTATCCCCGATATTAATATTATCCTGCTTTATGATGATCTTAGCCAGGGGTTCCAAACCTTTTTCACGGGCCATGGATGCGCGGGTTTTTCGTTTGGGTTTATAGGGAAGGTACAGGTCTTCCAGTTCGGTCAGAGAACCTGCATTAAGTAACTTTTCTTTCAGCCCGGGTGTGAGTTTCCCCTGTTCTTCTATTGTTTTTACAATGCTGTCCCTTCTCTTGTCAAGCTCTGCCAGTTTATTATACTGCTCTTTTATGGCAGTTATCATGACTTCATCAAGGCTCCCAGTAGCCTCTTTCCTGTATCTGCTTATAAAAGGAATAGTGGCTCCTCCCGAAAGCAGCCGGATGGTGTTGCTAACCTGTTTTACATTTACAGATAAATCCCCGGCGATACGGTCCAGATGTTTTTCAGGCATAAATAAGATCTTAATATATTATGTGTTTGGTTTTGGGGGGCAAAGATAATGATAATAATAGTTAATGTCAGATGAAGAGTCGGGAAACACTTTTTAACCTTTTCTGGATATTTTTGTTTTCAATATATTATATAGTGTCCGTTTATAAAGTTAACAAAATGTTTAACTGGTCATGTGTCTGTTCAGAAGGTTCCATTTGCAAGGCTCGCGCGGTCC
>CAZBJH010000119.1:0-10695 GCA_964492185.1 uncultured Bacteroidales bacterium
AATTTTCGGACAAGCGTAACGCGGCAAATGGGACTTTAT
This sequence comes from uncultured Bacteroidales bacterium, assembly GCA_964492185.1. Classification (GTDB taxonomy): domain Bacteria; phylum Bacteroidota; class Bacteroidia; order Bacteroidales; family UBA10428; genus JAFGSZ01. The sequence continues at coordinate 40 of CAZBJH010000119.1, forward strand.
GGACAGACACTAAATAGAGTCTGTCTATAAACTCTTAGTGTTTTATTTCAGTAGGGCTTAGTCAGAGTCATAAAATAAAGATTATATATGAAAAAAAGATATATCATTATTCTTTCGGTTGTAACAGCCATAGTACTGGCATTGATCTATTACAGCGCTAAGGAAACCGAAACAGCTACTGTTATAGAAACAGAAGTTAAGCAAGGGGATTTTGAAGTTATTGTTGCTGTTACGGGTGAACTGCAGGCAAAGAACTCTGTGGAGATCAGTGCCCCAATGCAGGCATTGCGTAATGTATGGATATGGCAGATCACCATCTCAGATATTGTCCCGGAGGGAACGGAGGTAGATTCAGGTGATTTTGTTGCCCGTCTTGACGATTCGGAGGTTATGGACAGGTTGAACGAGGTTGAACAGGAGATTGAAAACAGCATGGATGAGATTGAAAGGGCAAAGATAGATTCTTCACTTGAGCTAAGGTCTGAAAGGGACCGTATTATTAATCTCAGATATGCCGTACAGGAAGCGGAGATTGCACTGGAACAATCACAATATGAATCCCCGTCGGTTATCAGAAAAGCCGAGATTGATCTAGATAAGGCAAAGAGGGAACTTGAACAGGCTGCAGGGAATTATGATCTGAAAGTAAGGCAGGCAACGGTAAATATAAGACAGAAAACACTGGAACTGAATAAGAGGCTAAGCACGAAAAGGGAAATAGAAGAAGCTTTGGCAAAGCTTGATATTAGAGCCCCCGCACCGGGTATGGTGATCTATTATAAAGATCATCGTGGTAATAAGATAACACAGAACACCAGCATTCGAATGAGGGGGGAGGCTACTGTTGCAACACTGCCCGATCTGTCTTCATTTAATTCCATAACTTATGTAAACGAGATTGATATTAGCAAGATCAGAGTTGGTCAACCGGTAGTGGTTGGTATCGATGCTTTCCCGGAAAAACAGTTTACCGGAAACGTGAACAGCGTGGCAAATATTGGTGAGCAACTACCAAACACGGATGCAAAAGTATTTGAGGTGGAAATAGGTTTGAATGAGACAGATGATCAGCTTCGCCCGGCAATGACAACAAGTAATTCAATTATTACCCAAAGTTTTAAAGACGTATTGTATCTGCCTCTCGAAGCTATTCACAGTAATGATTCACTCACATTTGTATATACCAGGATCAAAACCAGGAAGCTGGTTTTACCGGGAGCTGCGAATGATGATGCAATCATTATAGAAAAAGGCCTGGAAAAAGGAAATAAGGTTTTGCTGTCGGTGCCTGAAGGTGCCGAAGATTATAATTATGCTGGTTTGGAACTGGTCCCTGAAATAAGGCAGCGTATCAAAGAAAAAGAGGAGGAACAGCATAAATTGCAAACTGATGTACCAAAGAAGGGTCCGGAATTTCCGGGCAGGCAGAGGCAAAGGCCGGGACAGAGGCCGGGACAGAGGCAAACCGGTCAACCTCCCACGAATAATGAAAAGCCTTCTGTAAAGAAAGCGGATCAATCAGGTTCTGGATCAACAGATTAATTAGAGTCCGTCTATAAAGTAGTTAAAATGTTTATCTATACATGTGTTTGTTCATAATGTCCGATATCTGTGTTGCTGCTCACATTTTAAATCCTCAAATACTTTAGTATACCGCGGTTTAAAATGTTTACACGCGGTGATCCCGAACATTCTGAACAAACACTACGGGTTTTTTGACAGACTCTGATTATTTAATTGCATTAGCATAATATATATACATGAAAAGATATCTTCATGATTTTAAAATTGCAGTCGACTCGATACTTTCGAATAAGCTGAAATCATTATTGACAGCATTGGGGATTATCTTCGGAGTTGCGGCTGTCATCAGTATGCTGGCTATAGGCAGGGGGGCCAAGCAAGAGATCCTTGAACAGATACAACTTGTGGGGGTAAATAATATTGTTGTTACACCCATAGTTGAAGCGGTTGATGAGAATCAGGACGGGAATAGTAATGGTGGAAATCAGAGGGAACGAAAAAAGTTTTCTCCCGGTTTGCATTTATCCGATGCTGAAGCCATTCATAAATATATTCCAACTGTACGGAACATCAGTCCTGAAATAGCAATGAATTCATATGTTGTTCATGGTGCTGTAAGGGAATCAGCAAAGATCCTGGGTGTTTCGGCCGAATACTTTGATTTGTATAACATAAAACTTGAACAGGGGGATATTTTTAATTTTTATCAGGAAGAAAACGGGATCCCGGTATGCATAATAGGAGCAAACATAAGGGCCAAGTTTTTTAGCAAGGAAGATCCTATTGATAAATATATAAAGTTCGGAAAAGTATGGCTGAAAGTTATAGGAGTGATAGAACGCAGTAATGTCAGTCTTTCGGGATTTGAAAATACAGGAGTAAATGTGTTTAATGATAATATATATATTCCTGTAAAAACAATGTTAATGAGGTTCAGAAACCGTGCTCTCATCACTCAGCGGTCACTGGCAACAGATGATGATGATAATGATGTGAGCGTGAATCCCTCCCAGAACACATTGAACAATTACCATCAGCTTGATAACATCATTGTCCAGGTATATAATTCGGCTGATCTTTCATCCACTACCGAAGTGATAAGCAGGATGATGAACCGCCGCCACCTTGGTGTGAAAGATTATGAGATAACTATTCCGGAAATGTTGCTTAAGCAGGAACAACGTACGAAAGATATATTTAATATTGTTTTGGGTGCAATTGCCAGTATCGCCCTTATAGTCGGGGGTATTGGCATTATGAACATCATGTTTGCCTCGGTTATGGAAAGGATAAAGGAAATTGGCACCCGTATGGCTATCGGGGCCAAAAAGTCAGATATAGTAGTTCAGTTTTTGTCAGAAGCAGTATTGATAAGCTTCACAGGCGGGATCATCGGTGTTATTCTGGGAATCGTTTTAGCCCGGTTGATTAATCAGATTGCAGATATTTTAACCATAGTGACGCCGTTTTCAGTTATTGTTGCCTTCCTGGTATCGGTCTCGGTGGGTGTTATATTCGGATACGCACCGGCAAAAAGGGCATCTGAAAAAGATCCTATTGAATCATTACGGTATGAATAAAAACATATTTAAGTTATCATTGGTGTTTTAATTGGCACGATAAGGGTAATACCAGGGTTTATTAATTGATTTACATCGAAAACAATGAAAAGAATAACATACAATAATATGAATTCAGTTACCATGTGCTTATTGTTGAGGTTTTACAGGAGGATAAGAAAATTTTTTCTCATCCTTATGGCTGTTTTTCTATTTCCGGCTGTTCAGTGTTTTTCACAACAAACACATATGCAATTAAGCCTTGATGAAGTTATAGATATTGCCCAATCGCAATCTCTCCAGGCTATAATTGCCAAACACCGTTTTAGGCAAGGGTATTGGGAATACAGGACACATATTGCCGAGTTTCGCCCCAGTCTGAATATGGATCTGCAATTTCCACGGTTTAACCGGGCTATAGAAACAATAAGGAATGCCGATGGCTCCTATTCGTTTAGCTATGTATCGGAAAACCGGGCTCAGGCCAGTCTGGATATGACACAAAATGTAGGTTTTACAGGGGGCAGTATATTTGTACAATCTGACCTGACACGGATGGATGAATTTGGTGATGATAATACAACAACATATATTTCGGCCCCTTTGAGGATAGGATACAGGCAACCTCTTAACGGGTATAATGAGTTGAAATGGAAAAGAAAGATAGAACCGGCAAAATATGAGGAGGCGAAGAAAGAATATGTAGAACAAATGGAGCAGGTTGCAGAAAGAGCAGTCCGTTTGTTTTTTGATCTGGCCCTGGCCCAGTTGAACATAGATATTTCGGAGATCAATTTTCAGAATGCCGATACCCTTTATAAGATAGCTCACGGGCGGTATAACCTGGGGACTATTGCCGAGGATGAACTTTACCAGATGGAGCTTTCATATCTAAATGCCGATACCGAGTTAAAACAGTCAAGGATCGATCTGGAGATAAATAAATTTGAGCTTCGTTCTTTTTTAGGTTACAATGAAAACGTGGATATCGAGCTTGTCATACCGGTAAAGACCCCTGAGCTGGAGGTTGAGGTAGACAGGGCTCTCGGACTTGCCAAACAAAACAATCCCAGTTTGCTGAATTTGGAAATACAGTTACTTGAAGCATCCAGGCAGGTTGCGGAATCAAAAGCGGAAAAAGGACTGGATGCAGATCTTTTTGCTTCTTTCGGGTTGACCCAGAGTGATATCAGTTTATCAGGTTCATATCAGAATCCCGAAGACCAGCAGATTATTCAGCTTGGGGCAAGTTTTCCCATACTGGATTGGGGTTTGGGTAGGGGCCGTTACCGTATGGCCCAGTCAAACCAGGAGGTCGTACGAACACAGGTACAGCAGGCGGAGATCGACTTCGAGCAGGAAGTAATGCTAACTGTCATGCAGTTTAATTTACAGGAAAATATGCTTATGACTGCTGCAAAATCAGATACCGTGGCGCAGATGCGTTATGATGTTGCAAAGCAGCGGTTTTTAATTGGTAAGATCGATGTTTTGGATCTTAATGTTGCAAGGCAGGAAAAAGATGTGGCGCGCCGTGGATACATAGCCGCCCTTCGTAATTACTGGCAGTTTTTCTATGATCTGCGCCGGCTTACATTATATAATTTCATTGAAGAAAAGACACTTACAGCAGATTTCGATGAACTGCTTAAATAAAATGCCTGCTAATGACAACCCGGGTACCCCTCCAGATTATTACCCTTGAAAAAGGCAGTTACCATATCCTGGTTGATGGAATGATCAATGATGTTGAAAGTCGTTTTATCATTGATACCGGTGCTTCAAAAACAGTTATTGACTGGAGTATTGACGGACTTGTTTTTAACCGGCAGGATAAGGAGCCTCTTATTTCAGCTACCCTCGATAATGATGAAATAGAAACAAAACATACACGTGTTGAGAGATTCTCAATCGGTGACATGGATATTGGTGAAATTGATCTTGTTGGTATTGATCTTTCAAATGTTAACCACGTGTATAAAGAGCATGCAGATGTAACTGTGCAGGGACTGATAGGGTGCGATCTGCTATACCGTTACAGGGGTATTATAGATATCCGTAAACGGGAACTTCTCTTAAGCGGTTGATCTGACCTGTAATATTCATGCTTCAGTTTTTTTCAGATTACATAATTCGCATTCATTTTTATGAATTTATAGCCCGGTGAAGCCAATAATACAGGCCAAAGGTTTTGCTTGTGCCGTGTTAGGTAAACCGCTGCTTTTTTCTCCTTTTTCAAAACCTCCGGGTTCATTTAGATACTATTGAAAATTTTAATATATTTGCGCCACGTTGTAAAGAGCCTTATTATAAACACATTTTATTAAAATTTAAAACATTCGGAAATGCGAAATAAAGGAGCCATCTGGTTTTTGGCAATAGCATTGGCGCTGGTTAGTTTATACCAGCTTTCATTTAGCTGGAAAACATCACAAGTCAGGAAAGATGCCAGAGAATATGCCAAGGGTGATGAGGAGTTGATGAATCACTACCTTGATTCAATTAGCGGGGAAGAAGTTTATAACTTTTTGTTTGGTATAAAGAAGTATACATACAGAGAGTGCCAGGCACGGGAGCTGAACCTTGGCCTTGATCTTAAGGGCGGGATGAATGTGATACTTGAAGTGTCGGTTGAAGACGTTATACGTTCACTGGCAAATTATAGCCAGGATACGACTTTTAATAATGCTCTGTCACGGGCTAATCAGCTACAGAAGACGGGGCAGGAGGATTTTGTCACATTGTTCGGACGTGCCTTTGAAGAAATTGATCCGAATGCCCGGTTAGCAGCCATATTTAATACCGTTGAGCTGCGCGACAAGATAAGTTTTAATTCGACTAACGATGAAGTGCTTGATGTGATCAGGGAAGAGGCTAATGATGCAATAAGCAACTCATTCAATATTATAAGCACCCGAATAGACCAGTTTGGAGTTACCCAGCCTAATATACAACGTTTGGAGACACATGACCGGATCCTTGTCGAACTACCCGGTGTAAAAGATAAAGACAGGGTGAGGAAATTGTTGCAGGGGACAGCTAACCTGGAGTTTTGGGAAACTTATGAAAATTCTGAAATTTACCAAAGTCTCCTGGACGCAAACGAGGTGATCAAACAGTCTATTGAAGTGGAAGAGTCGGCCCGAAAGGAAGAGCAGGGCGTTTTTAAGGATGAAAGTGATACAACGGATACTCCCGGTTTTTTATCGGATATTGACGAGGTATCCGGTGAGGAAGAAGAAGAGCCTTCCCTGTTACAGCAACTTGAGCAGGATACAACAGCTGTTGACTCGACTTCAGAAGATGAGATGGCCAGGGAATACCCATTATTTAATGTATTGTATCCTAATACTGACCGTGAGGGTAATCTTGGCAGAGGGTCGGTGATCGGCAGGTCACATAGCAGTGATACAGCCCGGGTTAATAAATACATGAAAATTGCTGAAGAAAAGAATATATTTCCACGTGATTTCAAATACCTTTGGTCGGCAAACCCTATACTAGATCCTTCAACCGGGAAACCGGGGGATTTTTATGAGCTGCATGCCATAAAAATTACGAGCCGTGACGGACAGGCGCCCCTTGATGGTGAAGTGATCACAGCTGCAGCGCAGGAGTTTGATCAGAACCAGGGTTTTGCCTATGTTACTATGAGCATGGACGGTGAAGGCTCAAAGATATGGGCTCGTATGACACGTGAAAACATAGACAGGGTGATCTGTGTTGTGATGGATGATAAAGTGTATTCTGATGCTGTTGTGCAGGGAGAGATCACTGGCGGTAATACTCAGATCACGGGTAATTTTTCAGTTAATGATGCACAGGACCTTGCCAATTTGCTTAAATCAGGTAAATTGCCGGCTCCTGCCCGTATCATCCAGGAAACGGTGATCGGCCCTTCTCTGGGTCATGAGGCTGTCACCTCAGGTCTGAATTCATTCATCATTGCATTCCTGTTTGTACTGTTATACATGTTGTTTTATTACAGCAGGCGTGCCGGAATGGTTGCCGATATTGCATTGCTGGTGAACATGTTCTTTATCTTTGGGATCCTTGCTTCACTGGGCGCGGCATTGACTTTGCCGGGTATCGCCGGTATTGTTCTGACCATAGGTATGTCGGTCGATGCCAATGTGCTTATATATGAGAGGATAAGGGAAGAGTTGGCGGCTGGTAAGGGGGTTAAACTTGCCATCTCAGATGGATATAAAAATGCATATTCGGCGATTATTGATGCCAATGTTACCACAGGTATTACTGCCCTGATATTATATATGTTTGGTAAAGGACCGATCAAAGGATTTGCCACTACATTGGGTATAGGTATTGTTACCTCGTTGTTCACGGCAATATTTATTACCCGGTTGATCTATGAATGGTACCTGAACAAAGGGATGAAAATCACTTTTGCCACAAGGCTCACCGAGGGGGCTTTTAAAAAACTGAATATTGATTTTATCGGGCACAGAAAAAATTATTATATCTTATCTGCGGTGATCATACTCGCGGGAATCGGATCATTAATGATCCGGGGACTTGATCCGGGAGTTGATTTTACAGGTGGCAGAAACTACGTCATACGTTTTGATGAACCGGTAAGCACACAGGAAATTGCACGGGCGCTGGAGGATGAACTGCAGGAAATCCCGAAAGTAATTATTTACGGTGAAGATAATCAGGTAAGGATAACTACAAGCTATAAGATCGATTCAGATGATCCGGCAGTGGATGATGAAATTCAGGAATTGTTATATGCAGGCCTTCAGCCTTTTTACGGGGAAGGTGTCAGCTATGAAGAATTCTATGAGGACTATTGGCAAAGTAATCAGAAAGTAGGGCCTTCCATTGCCGATGATATACAACGGCAGGCTGTACTTGTGATATTTGTAGCCCTGGTTTTCATGTTCCTTTATATAATATTAAGGTTCAGGAACTGGCAGTTTGGTCTGGGAGCAATTATGGCTCTTGTTCATGATTCCCTGATCGTGCTGGGGATATTTTCGATATTTTACGGTATGATGCCGTTTTCCCTGGAGATCGATCAGGCATTCATTGCCGCCATACTTACTGTTGTTGGTTATTCCATCAACGATACGGTTGTGATCTTTGACAGGATAAGGGAATACACCGGGTTGTACCGTAAGCGTGATCGTTCCGAGATCATTAACCTGGCTTTGAACAGTACATTAAGCCGTACATTCAGTACATCCATGAGTACATTTGTAGTGTTGCTCGCGATCTTTATCTTTGGCGGAGAGGTGATCCGCGGATTTGTATTCGCCCTGCTGATAGGTATTATTGTAGGTACCTATTCATCCTTGTTCATTGCCACTCCTGTAGTTTATGATACAGTGTATACACGTAAGAAGAAGGAAGTGAAAGGTAAAAAACGCTAATTAGAATCCGTCTATAAAGTAGTAAAAATGTTTAACCGTACATGTGTCTGTTCAGAAGGTTCCATTTGCAAGGCTCGTGCAGTCCGAAAATGCGGAGTTTACTAGTCGTAAATGAGCAATTTTCGGACAAGCGTAACGTAGCAAATGGGACTTTATGGACAGACATTAATCCGGAATAATATTGTTTTGATCTGGCCCCGGCAATAATGTCGGGGCTTTTTTCTATCTTTGTGTTACTGACAGTAAAGACATGGAACTGATCATTTTATTTATTAGCTGGCATGAGATCTTCATATTACTTCTGGCTGTACTTTTATTGTTCGGTTCAAAAAAGATCCCCGAGCTGGCACGCGGCCTTGGAAAGGGAATGCGTGAGTTCAGGAAGGCAACGGAAGATATAAAAAAAGAGATCAATGAAGGGTCAAAAGATATTCGAAAAGATATTGATGATATCAAGAAAGATATTAGCTGATCATTTACATTTTCAATCCCTTCAGGATACTGTATAATTCATCCTTCGCGTATATGGAATATATATTATTGCTTGTCGGGTTCGCAATTTTACTGTATAGCGGCAGGTACCTGGTTAAGGGTGGTGTTATACTTGCCAAAAGGTTTGATATTTCGACGCTGGTCATTGGTGTTACTGTTGTTTCCTTTGGCACTTCAGCTCCCGAGTTATTTGTAAGTTCCATTGCAGCAGCCAGCGGTCATCCTGAATTTGCTATCGGTAATGTGGTGGGGTCAAATATTGCCAATATAGCTTTCGTGCTTGCCCTGACTGCAATTATTTTTCCTATTCCCGTTAAAACAAATTCTGTAAAAACAGATGCCCCTTTCATGTTATTTATCAGCTTATTGTTGTATTTGCTCGTGCTTGACGGTAACCTGGGTTTTATTGAAGCACTTGTTTTTGTATTGATACTTATCGCTTATGTTTTCTATTCCATACGTACCGGCAGGGAAAAAGCAACCGGCATAAAAGTTGATTTAAATACACCGGTGAGTAAAAATATAGGATTGACCATCTTCTTAATATTGTTGTCATCTGCAGGACTGGCAGTGGGTTCACACCTGCTCGTGGAGAATGCTACCATAATTGCAGGGGCCTTTGGTATCAGTGAACGCGTGATAGCAATTACCGTCGTAGCCCTGGGAACCAGTTTACCTGAACTTACCACTTCAGCAATGGCAGCATTTAAAAAGGAAATGGACATATCCATAGGCAATATCATAGGTTCCAATATTTTTAATATACTCGGGGTGCTTGGTATTTCGGGTATGATCCGTTCTATTCCTGTTTCACGATTTTTTATTACCCAGGATCTGATATGGATGATGGGGATTTCGGCCCTGTTGTTCATCTTTATATTGCCTTTTAAGGGAGGTAGGATAAGCCGGTTGAAAGGAGTGGTTTTATTTCTTGTGTATTGCGTATATATTTACGTCTTATTTTTATATAAAGGATGAACTATGATCCGGATCAGGAACATTAAAAAATTATTTGGAGACCTTGAAGTATTGAAGGGTATTGATGCAAATATCAAACAAGGGGAGATAGTGTCCATTGTAGGGCCAAGCGGAGCAGGGAAAACCACCCTGCTGCAAATCACCGGTACCTTATTAAGGCCGGATTCAGGTTCTGTTAAGATCGATGATGTGGAGGTTCATTTGCTAAAGGATAAGCAAATGGCGCGGTTCAGAAACCAAAGAATCGGATTTGTTTTTCAGTTCCATCAGCTTTTACCCGAATTCACAGCTTTCGAAAATGTATGCATCCCGGCCTTCATTGCAGGAGTGAGCCGTCATGAAGCGGGAGAACGTGCACGAGAGATACTGCGTTTTTTGAATCTGTCTGACCGCCTCGATCATAAACCCGGTGAATTATCGGGTGGAGAACAACAAAGGGTTGCCGTTGCACGTGCCCTGATAAATAATCCGTCAGTGATCCTGGCTGATGAACCATCGGGCAATCTTGATACCAAACATAAGCAGGAACTGCATGAGCTGTTCTTCTCCCTGCGCGAAAAATACAAACAAACTTTTGTTATTGTCACGCATGATAAAGATCTTGCTCATATGGCCGACCGTATGCTTACCATGAAGGACGGGTTGATATTGTAACGGGTCAATAAAGTTGAATAATCCCCTCCCGGGAGGGGAAGGGGTGGGTAATT
>CAZBJH010000120.1:0-10603 GCA_964492185.1 uncultured Bacteroidales bacterium
ACCATTCCCGTATATTACCTGACATATCGTATAGGCCTTTGCTATTAGGATTTTTTAAACTGACAGGTTTTGTACTACTGTTGATTTTTTCAATGTCGGTCCAGAACCATGGGCCTGTTAGGACCGAATCTCCAGAATTTCTCCAATACCATCCGACATCATCTATTTCATTGCTTCCACTGTACATATAATCCTTAAATTTATGGCCTCCACTTGCAGCATATAGCCACTCTGTTTCTGTTGGCAAACGGTAACCATTGGCGTCCCGGTTAATTGTTACTGTCCATTTAACACTATCTAGTGTCTGTCCATAAAGTCCCATTTGCCGCGTTACGCTTGTCCGAAAATTGCTCATTTACGACTAGTAAACCCCGCGTTTTCGGACCGCGCGAGCCTTGCAAATGGAACTTTCTGAACAGACTCATGATCGGTTAAATATTTTGACTACTTTATGGACAAACTCTATCTAATTCATTCATATTATTTGGATCCTTTTTTTCCTTGTCTATATTATAAAAGGGTTGCAGCCCTCCTTTAAACTTTTTTTATTATAATATTCAATACAATCGTACCAACTCACCATCTCTACCGGTAAACTATCGGCTTTAAATGCTGAAGGATTGAATTCCATTACTTCCTTCCATTCTTTTTGAGTTACCTCGTATTTACTGATATAAAAGTCTGATATTGTTATGTCTTTGCCAAAGAGGTTGGACTTTGTATTTATAAAAGGCCCTCCTTTAACCAAAATAAAGTTATCGGGTTCCTTTTTTACACAACTACACAACCGCTAAATGCAAACATTATTACTGTTGAAATGAGGACTAAAAGTTTTTTCATATTTAAATTTCCTTTTTTTCTTGTTAAATATAAATATAAAAAGCTGCCCAGTGAAAACCAAGGCAGCCTTTTTTATAATTTTATCACAGCTGTCCAGAATAAATAATATTTTGAAAAATAGCAACTGTAAGTCAGTTATTTAGGACGGAGATATAAGCGTTTTTCAAAACGACCTCCCTATCCGGAAAATAATGACATCTGGAAAGCCTCCGGATTGCTTTTCTCAACAAAAGGTTGGTCTAACCATTTCCACAGGTCAATTTTAACAAAGAGATTAAGCCTGATGAATGTTATCAGGTTGGACATATGCCATTGATATTTTGCCTTGGTTTTTAAATAAGTTAGCAACAGGATAGTAATAAGAGCAGTCCAAATCTGGATTTGAACGGCATTATCACTTGTTCCTACAAAAGATTTAATTTTTAGGTTTTGTTTAATCATTTTGAAAAAGTTATGTGAAGCTTTACATAACTTTTTCAGAGACGGGAAACAGCACTTGCAACTTGGCAAATGTCAGTGCAATAACTTCGATTCCCAGATCGGTACCACTACCCTTACCATGATGCAATATATGATGTTACTACTGTATAAGCAGATGCACTATGGAAATAGCCTGGGATGCATCTTTGATATGTTGAGCTCCCAGGCAGAAGAAGAGAATATTACCCGGTATTTACTGGAGATATTCTGGGAGATAGTAAATGGTATCGGTGAAATACTCAAGGTTGATTGCATGGAACTGTTCGAAGAGATCATCAGGGATGGCAAGAAAGCGGAGGAGGTGATGAGATTGTTTTCACCACTATTTCAGAAAAAACAGGTTGCATGACACGCCAAGATCGCTATAATGTGCTGTATATTAGATATTATGATAAAATATTAACATTAAAAATAAAATGTTAACAATTTGTTATACAATCATTTAGAAGCCAGAAACTTTAGTTAAGTTATTAGTAATTAATTTGTTATTTCACTTAATCAAAGTTGGTGGTATTTGTTCACCTGTTGTTTATTTTAAATGGTGTTCACGAGTTCTCCCGTATAGGCGGGATCGGTTGTTGCCTCACCAAATTTTTAAATTTATAAGGCTTTTCAGCAGATCCTAAGTAGTGTCTGTCCATAATGTCCTATATCTTCGTTGCTGCCAAAATTTTAAATCCTCGAATACCTTAGTATACCGCGGTTTAAAATGTTTTTCACAACGTGTTTAATTTTTAAAGGTGTTCAAGAGCTCACTTCGTTCGGTTCGCGCACCTTGATCTCGAACATTCTGAACAAACACTACGAGTTTATAGACGGACTCTAAGTAAGTTTGAATTTGATTTACTGGATATATGTTTTTATGAACCTTTGGCCCTGCGAAGCCAATAATGCAGGGTAAAGGATCAGTCAGGAAAGGCGGGCCGGAAGCCCGCCGTATTTGTCTATGGTTCAGACGTTAATTCGAGCCTTGCTCCTTCAAGCCCTTCGGAACCGGCATTTATGGTTATTGTTCCGGGATCTCCGTCTGACCGTATTACTGCAAGGCATTTTCCGTTAAATGCTTTTCTGTAAGGAGCGATAAAAGGTTCATGACTGGTCTGGCTGCCATTATCCACACCTGCAATGGTCCCCGGGCCTTCAAGATCAAAAGTGACCAGGTTATCAGCATAGGGAACTAAATTTCCCTGGTCGTCAAGGATATCCACAGTAATGAAAGAAAGATCCCTGCCGTCGGCTGTTATCCTGTCCCTGTCGGCCCGGAGCCTGATGGCCGCGGGTTCACCTGCCGTACGTATTTCTTTAGTCATTATGGTTTCTCCGTCCCTGCGGCCCACAGCCTTAATGGTCCCCGGTTCGTATACCAGTCTCCACATCAGGTTCAGCTTGTCACCTTCAATCCTGTTAGTACCTTTTGATCTCCCGTTAAGGAACAGTTCCACCTCATCACAATTTGTATATGCCCATACATCAATCGTATCTCCTTCATTCCAGTTCCAGTGAGGGAATACATGAAGTACATCTTCATCAGTCCATTCGCTTTTATAGAGATAGTAACTGTCTTTCGGGAAACCCGCAAGGTCAATGACCCCGAAATAAGAACCGCGTGAAGGCCACCAGTAGGGAGTGGGTTCGCCAAGATAATCAAAGCCGGTCCATATAAACATGCCGGACAGGAAGTCAAAGTTTTTAATAACACGCCAGGTCTCCCGGTGAGTGGACCCCCATGGAGCGCTTACATTATCATAAGCAGATACCGTATTACCGGGATTGCCATCCGTAAACGGAAGATCCCACCGGTAGGGCCAGCGCCGTATGCTGTCGGAAGGCATATCATAATGACCTCTTGTGGCCAGTGCGGAACAGGTTTCCGTACCAATGAATTTGCCACCGGGAAATATATCGTGAAAGCCGGGATATTGTTCATGATGATAATTGTACCCGATAAGATCGAGCACACCGGCACGAATAAGGTAATTTTCCGGTGCCGGCGGGTTACACCCAGCAGATATGGGACGTGTAGTATCCAGTTCTGATACGATATCATATAGCTCCCGGGTTAATTCAATACCGGTTGAATCCCATTGCTCCAGTATCTCGTTTCCGATGCTCCAGATAAACACGCTGGGATGATTCCGGTCGCGCAGGATAAAATCTTTCAGGTCACGCTCATGCCATTCATCCCAGTATAAAGAATAATCATACTCACTTTTCTGTTTTTTCCACATATCAAACATCTCGTCCATTACAATAAATCCCATTTTGTCGCACAGGTCAAGCAGCTCGGGGGCAGGAGGATTGTGAGATGTTCGAATGCCGTTGCAACCCATATCTTTCAGGATCTCAAGCTGGCGTTCAATAGCCCTGGTATTAACAGCGGCACCCAGGCATCCGAGATCATGATGGTTACAAACTCCCAGGATCTTAACCGGTTCACCGTTTAAAATAAATCCCAAATCACTGTCGAACCGGAAATGCCGGATACCGAAATCAGTATTGTATTCATCCCATATCTTACCGTCAGCCATAATTTGTGTAACCGCTTTATGTAGGGCCGGATTCCCGACCGACCATAATTCAGGGTCACTGATATCGAATACCTGCTCAATATCTGTAATCTCCCCGGCCTCAATCGAAACTTCTGTTCTTTTTATATCCAGTTCATTGTCTTCGGGACCATAGATCGTTGTCATCAATTGAATATCTTTGGCTGACTCATCCGCATTTTTAACCGTAGTTATAAGTGAAACGGTAGCATTCTCTTCGCTAACTTCAGGAGTGGTAACAAATGTGCCCCGGTGATCGACATATATATCGTTCGTCTTTACCAACCAAACATTCCTGTAAATACCAGATCCGGAGTACCACCTTGAGTTGGGTTGTTTTGAGTTATCCACGCGAACGGCAAGTATATTGGCTGTGTCACGGAAATTCAGATAAGGTGTGAGTTCATAACGGAATGATATATATCCGTTTGGCCGTTTACCAAGTAATTTCCCGTTGATCCATACTTCACTGTTCATATAGATACCGTCGAAATCAATAAAAAACAGCTTGTCTTTTTCTTCTTCATCGAGGGTGAAAGCTTTTCTGTACCATCCTGTTCCTCCCGGTAATGCCCCTCCGCCCGGTGTGGCCGGGTGATCCGGACTGAATTTACC
Organism: uncultured Bacteroidales bacterium; assembly: GCA_964492185.1. Classification (GTDB taxonomy): domain Bacteria; phylum Bacteroidota; class Bacteroidia; order Bacteroidales; family UBA10428; genus JAFGSZ01. The sequence goes on from CAZBJH010000120.1 coordinate 4,482, forward strand.
TTCAATGCTCCAGTCATGAGGCAGGTCCAGCATGCGCCAGGACGAATCATTAAAATCAGGGTTTTTTGCTTGTTCTGCTTCACCAGGGTGGAATTTCCAGTTATTGCCAAAGTTTACTATTACCCTGGAGTCCTGTTTTTTTGAACAGGATGAGAATATCATTGTAAGAACAAGAAAACAGATGTGGTATTTGGGGATTGTTTTCATTTAGCTTAGTATTTTGTTTTAAAGATCAAAAACTGTTCAAAAGGTATAATACAAACCCGTTTCCACGGTCATGTTGATCATCAGCTCGCCGTCAAAATATGATGCAATGCCGAACATCACGTTGAAACTGGCCCTGTCAAATATTGTAAACTCAAATCCGGGCCCTGCACCAATGATCCAGGTCAGATACTGCTGATGGTCACCATTATCCCAATAATCTGTATATGACTCATACAGCAGATGATTACCGATATATAGAAAAAGATCAACTTTTCTGTCGTAAGTGAGGGAGCGAAGTGCTGTTGCCCCAAAGCTGATGGTAGCATCATCAGGTGTATAATAAGGTGCCGTTGTCAGCTGAATTCCCCAGTTACCCGGCCAGTAACGGAAGGATAAACCGTAACCGGTTGAAAAGCCTGCTGCTGCACCTACACCAAACCTGTAATCGCTGAGGTCAAGCTCCGGTTCCTGACTGTTGATTTTCAGCGGAAATAAAATCAGAGTGAACAGAAAAAAACTAATAATTGTTTTCATAGAAATTGGCTATAGTTAAAAATGAAAATCGATATCAAATGTAAATATTTCTTTTTGCATAGAAATATGTCTTTTGAAAAATTCAAATATATTTGAGTTAATTGTATATTTGCAGCTTAATCAGACAACAAAAAACCTTATAACCGTGAAACAAAAATCTTTATTTAACACACAGCAGATCGTATTGGTAATTGTACTATTAGTGATCTTTGCAGGATGCAGGCAGCGAACCACTTCATCTGAAGAAGAGCAATCATCCGAAGAAATCAGCATGGAAGAAGTTCAGGAAGATGTTAAATCAGTTGTTTATCCTTTGCCTTCACCTTTCAGGCTGAGCCAGCGACTGGACAGTATCGGGGCTTCTTATATAGGCAATGTTTTGAATTCGGTAAACAATATCGATAATTATTTTACAGAAAAAAGTAAAGCTTTAGCACTTGGTGTATATGGAGCCGACCTTGCCTATGCAGGTACTTATGATAAACATCAGGACGTGTCAAAATATTCATCAGTTGTAAAATCACTGGTTGATGACCTGGGTATAGACATTGATTACAGCAAATATTTTGACCGTGAATTAAAAGAAGAAGTGATAAATAATAAGGATACGCTTGTTTCTATCGTTAGCCATGTATATTATGATTCATATGAATTCTTCAGGGAAAAAAGTGATCCGGCATTGTCGGCCCTCATGGTGACCGGTATGTGGGTGGAAGGTTTGTATATAGCAACGCACATATCAGAAGATACTTACAATAATTATGAAATGGTCAAACTGATATATGACCAGAGTAATTCACTTAAAAAAGTGATCGGACTGTTGGATAAATTCGGGGATGCCGAAGTGCTGAAGGATATTCGCGGGGCGCTTGTCAAGTTGCAGTCCTTATATGAATCAACAGACGGCAGCCTTAACAAGGAACAACTGAATTCGATCACCCTGGCAATAGAATCCATCCGCGAAAGCATAATAGCGTAACTGGAAATATTAAACTTCTTTTGACGATGTTATGTCCATTATAACATCAAATGGATACATTGTGTCAGCGGTTTCATTGTTTTTTCCCTGGTACTGAAAAATCAGAGTTGAATTATGAATGAGTCCATTCTTAAGGCCTTAATGAAACTTTTTGCCATTGTTGCAAACGTTACCGAAGAAGGCAGGGCCAGGAATGAGCGTGATGTTGTATATGAATACCTGAACAGGCAGTTCAGTAATGAGCTGGTGAACAGGTATATGGATTATTTTGACAAGAATATTCTTCACTATCATCCCGACCTGAGGAATGGAAGCGAGGTTGATATCGAAAAGCAGCAATCGCATAATACAAGGCGATTGGATGAACTGTGTGACCAGCTGAACGAAGAGTTGCACATGGAACAAAAGATCATTATACTTGTCTATTTGCTTGATTTCATCAATCGCGGGGAGGACCTCACCCGGAACGAACTGGATTTCGTGGCTGCAACAGCGGATAATCTGAATATCAAAAGTGAAGAATTCAGTGATATACGTTTTTTTACCTTTGGCCGTCGTGAGGAAATAGTGAAGAAAGAAAATCTTCTTATCATTGACGGGGATGGCGGGCAGTTGCCAAAAGGAATAAAACACCTGTATGTAGAAAAGTTTGAGGGGCATATTGAGGTGCTACGTATATCAAGTACATCAACATATGTGTTCAGGTATTACGGGGATGAAAATCTCCTGCTTAACGGGCATTTGTTAAAACCCTGCCGTTCCTATATCTGGTCGCCCGGTTCAGTGATCAAGAATCCCAGGTTTGGCTCCATCTATTATATATGGGTGGCCGGTAAGTTTATCCAGGAAACATCGAAATCAAAAATAGTCTTTACTGCCAGGGATATCGAATACTCATACGGAGGCAGTAATAACGGGCTTAAGCCCTTTACCATGACCGAGGAATCGGGACGGCTGATCGGTATTATCGGGGGAAGCGGTTCGGGAAAATCAACCCTGTTAAAGGTTCTGAACGGTAATCTTAAACCAAAGCGTGGTAAGATAGAGATCAACGGATTTGATATTCATACGAATAAGGATGAGTTAAAGGGGGTGATCGGGTATGTTCCCCAGGAGGACTTCTTATTAAAACAACTTACTGTTTATCAGAATCTTTATTATAATGCACGACTTTGTTTCGGACATTATAGCGAGGAACAATTGCAGCAGGTTGTTGAGCAGGCCTTACGTGATTTTGACCTGGTTGAGGCAAAAGACCTGAAGGTAGGTGATACGCGGCGGACTTTTTTAAGCGGAGGCCAGAGAAAAAGGTTAAACATTGCCCTTGAAATGATGAGGGAGCCATCGATATTATTTGCAGATGAACCTACTTCGGGTCTCTCTTCCATGGATTCGGAAAAAGTGATGACTCTGTTAAAACGCCAGGCACTGAAGGGTAAGCTTGTTATATCCATCCTGCACCAGCCATCCTCGGATAACTTTAAACTTCTGGATAAATTACTGGTCATTGACCAGGGCGGGTATGTTATATTTTATGGAAACCCGCTGGATGCCATTGGCTATTTCAAGCGTATTAATAATTTTGTTGACGCGGAAGAAAGTGAGTGCCTGACCTGCGGTAATGTCAATCCTGACCAGATCCTGCGCAATGTCGAACTCCGGGTAGTTGATGTTAACGGGCGTCTTTCAAGGAAAAGAAAGACCGCTCCTGAAGAATGGTACAGGATTTACCGTGAACATCGTGATCCCCAAGTACGCAAGGTACACCGCCCCTATAAAAAGGAAATACCGGAGAGTGATCTGGATATTCCCGGACGGATCAAACAATTAGTGGTTTTTTTTACAAGAGATCTTTTGTCAAAGCTTGCCAATAAACAATATCTGCTGGTCACTTTGCTCGAGGCTCCTGCACTGGCCTTTATTCTTGCTTTTTTCAGCCGCAGTTCCAGGTCTTTTTACAGTCCCGGGGAAGGATATGTTTATAGCGGGAATATGAATATTCCGGCATATCTTTTTATGATAGTTATTGTCGCGTTGTTTTTGGGTCTTGTTGTGAGCGCGGAAGAGATTTTTAAAGATCGCAAGATCCTTAACCGGGAAAAATTCCTGAACCTGAGCCGCGGAAGCTATCTCAGTTCGAAAATAGCATTAATGTTTATTATTTCTGCCATCCAGGCAATCACCTTTGTTATGATTGGCAATAGTATTTTAGAGATCAGGGGTATGGTAATGCATTATTTTATTTTGTTTTTCACTACTGCCTGCTGGGCTAATTTAATGGGGCTTATCATATCATCGGGTTTTAACTCGGTAATTACCATATACATTCTTATTCCCCTCATACTTGTTCCTAAATTATTATTTAGCGGGGTTGTTATTGATTTTAATAATATCAATCAGTTTCTGAGGTCAAGTAAAAATGTTCCTTTTATAGGTAACATAATTACTTCACGCTGGGCTTACGAGGCAATTGCCGTTGGCCAGTTTAAGAAAAACAGGTTTGAAAAGCATTTCTTTGATACCGAACAGCGGGCCAGCGAGGCAATATATAAAAGGACTTATCTTATTCCCGAATTAAGGCGTTTGCTAAGTGAAGAGATGATGGATAATGGTGAAAATTCAGATAAGGGTGATGCCTATAATGAAGGCCTGATCCTTCAGAATGAACTTTTTAAGCTTAATATGGAATACCCTTATCGCGGTGATGTTTTTGATCCTGTTGCCGGCTTTGATAGTTTGCCTGAATCAGTTTCAGAGGATATAAGTATTTACCTTTCAAAGGCAGCTGACCATTATCACAGGCAATACATAAATGCTATCGATGAAAGAGAGAATATTTACAATCAACTTGTTAACCGATATGGCAGTAAGGAAAAGTTCCTTAACTTCAAAGAACGTTATTACAACAATCAGCTGGCCTCAGCATTATTGAATGAAAAAGAGGTGCTGGAACATGCAATATATAATAATGAGATCATACGATTAAAAGAACCGGTTTTTCAACTACCTGATTCAAAGACAGGAAGGGCGCATTTCTATGCACCTGAAAAGAGGATCGGCAATTATTTTATAGACACATTCTGGTATAATATGTTGATAATTTGGATATATACCGGCATTTTAGCTGTTATACTTTACAGTGATTTCCTGAAGAGGATCATTAATTATATAGAGAAAATGAGGCTGAACAGATTGAATAAGAGGATAATTAAGATTTTAAACAGGGAATGAAAATAAACAATAAATCATATATTATGCAAAAATTCTGTTTGACGATTATCATTTTACCCCTGTTCTTTATCATGGCTTGTAATGATCAGGGATTGGATCCGGAAAGGCAAATGGACATTGCTGTCCGGCAGGTTGATCAGGCAATTGAACATCTCGATGACACTTCGAAAATGCCCCGGAGTATTCCTCTTGATAAAAAGCATTGGGAAACGGTTGATATATATGACTGGACAAGCGGGTTCTGGCCCGGGATCCTTTGGTATGTTTATGAATATACCGGTGAGGATAAGTGGCTGGAAGAAGCTGCCCGCTTTACTTCGGCCCTGGAACCGGTTAAGAAAATGGAGCATAAGAATCATGACCTGGGATTTATGATATATAACAGCTATGGAAACGGTTACCGCCTGACAGGTGATCCTGAATACAGATCGGTAATGCTGGAAACGGCCGACTCCCTCGTTCAACTCTTCAATGCAAATGCAGGCACTATTTTGTCATGGCCCTGGGCCGTGCACCAGCTCAACTGGCCGCATAATACCATTATTGACAATATGATGAATCTTGAATTATTATTCTGGGCTGCTGAAAACGGCCGCCCCGGGTATTATGACCTGGCTGTACAACATGCCCGTACAACTCAACAATATCATATTCGTCCTGATTATTCCACTTATCATGTTGTTGTATTCGATGACCAAACAGGTGAAATGTTACAACAGGTTACGCGCCAGGGGTATTCCGACAGCTCGATGTGGGCAAGGGGACAGGCCTGGGGGATATACGGTTTTACCATGACTTATCGTGAAACAGGAGAGAAGGAATTTTTGAATACTGCCATGAATATGGCAAATGCATTTATTGAACGTTTACCTGCCGACCATGTTCCTTACTGGGATTTTGATGCCCCTGGTATCCCGGCGGAAGAGAAGGATGCCTCGGCTGCAGCTATTGCCGCATCTGCACTTATTGAATTATCGGACCTTGTTGGGGATGAAGAAGAACGGGACTATTATAAAAGAGAGGCAGTTGCTATACTGACCTCATTATCTTCTCCTGCATACCAGGCAGAGGGAATTAACGATGCCATCCTCATGCATTCGGTCGGCGGAAAACCACAGGGAAGTGAGATCGATGTTTCACTGATCTATGCAGATTATTATTATATAGAAGC
>CAZBJH010000121.1:0-9995 GCA_964492185.1 uncultured Bacteroidales bacterium
TGAGCAGCAACGCGGATATCGGACATTATGAACAGACACATATCAGTATGAATTTATAATAAGTTATCGCTTATATACTTATTGAATGAGTATTCGCGGAAAGCATGTGAGAATTCACTGTTTCTGAATTAGAATATGAATGTTTCAATAAACAGAAGGATCTGCTAATACAGGAGGAAGATCTTATTTATTTGATTTGCCGAAAGACATAGAACCAAGTTTTTTTAATATTTCCTGTTTTCTGTTCAGGGCAATGGGGATATTTGAATTATCTTTCATCTGCAGATACCCGCCCTCGGATTTTATGTATTTATCAAGAAAAGCCGTGTTAATTAAATGTGACTGATGAACACGTAAAAATCCCGAGTGCTGTAATAAGTCAGCAAATTCTTTAATTGTTTTGGACACCAGTATTTTTCTGTTGCCGGTGAGGTAAAAGAAAGTATAATTACTGTCGGCTTCACACCGGATGATCTCATCAATATTAACAAAATGCAAGCATTCAGATGTGTGCAAAACCAGATGCTTCGGCACTTTTTCCCCTTTAATATTATTGATCAGGTTGTTGATCTTAAGTTGTTCTTCCTCCTCGTTTATTATCTTCCTTGCCTTATTGACAGCTTCATATAATTCTTCTGCATCAACTGGTTTTAGAATATAATCAAGAGCGCTGACCTTAATGGCTTGCACAGCATACTCTTCATATGCAGTAATAAATATGATCCTGAAGTCGATTGTTTGTATTTTCTTCAGCAAATCAAAACCTGTACCATCGGGCAAATTAATATCCAGGAACACTAAATCAGGCTTATGTTCATTAATTGAATGATATCCTTCTTTAATATCACCTGCAGTTGCAACTATTTCAATATCAGTAAATCCAGTTGTTATTAAATTACTGATAATATTTAAGACCCTGTTGTCATCATCTATAATAATTACCTTCATAGCTTGCATTTTCCTTTTATAAAAATACAAAAATGACAGCTGTTAAGGCAATTTATAATCAAATATTGTCTTGCCGGTAAGGTATTAAAAAAATAATCTTTGTTCCTGTTGCATCTGAAATGTTTTCAAGATCCACAATTTTGAAACGGGTTTTTCTGTTAGCTGATTCTTGAAGGTATTTAATTCTCTCGAATGTCAGGGGAGTAGTAAGGGAATGCTTTTTATAAGCAGTTTGTGTATTAATCGCGGAAGAATTTTTTCGGCCTATGCCGTTGTCTTCGATCTCAAGCCTGATTAGCCCGCTATTAAGTTTATATCGAATGAATATTGAACCCTTATCTTTTTTCGGCAGCAGGCCGTGTTCAATAGCGTTTTCAATAAATGGTTGTGCCAGCATTGGTGGGATTGAAACGGTTTCGGTATCGATATTTTCATCTATATAGAAATGGTAACTAAAATCAGTTTCAAAACGCATTTTTTGTATGTCCATATAATTTTTCAATACATTAATTTCCTGTTCCAGTATAACATAATCCTCCTTTGAAGTCTCGAGAATGGAACGGACAAGGGAGGCAAATTTTGTAAGAAATGCATTTGCTTCAAGCTTCTTATTATTTAATATATAATCCTGTATGGCGCACAGGGAATTAAAGATGAAGTGAGGATTCATCTGTACCCTTAGAAGTTTTTGTTCAAGATCGATGGTCTTAAATTTCAGCGCGAGATTTTTTTGCCTGATAATCAATACAGCTGACAGGATGATAAATATAATAAACACGATCGCCATAAGTAAATATATTCTTTGCTGTTTCATAGCAGCCAAATGTGCAAGCTTCTCCTGTTTCTGAATATATTGGTTTTTACGCTGCTTTTTGTCAAATTCATACTGCATTTCAAGCTGTGCAATTTTTCTGATATTTTCATCCTGCTTTATGCTGTCCTGTAATTGCTTGTAGTGCAACAGGTAGTTATATGCTTTCTTAAAATTACCAATTCGTTTGTATTCCTGACTTAGAATTTTTGATGCCTCGGCAAGGATATCAGGTATCTTTAAACGGCTGGCTAATTTGTATCCCTTTAATAAATTTTTCATTGCTGAAATTTCATCATTAATTGCCAGTTGTATCTTTCCCTGTAAGACATAGTTGCCTGCAAGATTGGATCTGGCATTAATACTGTCTGCTAAAAAAATACTTTTGTTTACATAATATAGGGCAGAATCGTATGCAGCTTTGAGAAAAAAAGTGTTTGCAAGATTATGATAAGACTCTGTAATACCTGGAGGATAAGTCATCGATTTATTAAGGTTCAGGCCTTTCCGGTAATAGGTAAGAGCTGTATCGTGTTTATTTACAGAAAGGTAAACGGATCCTATATTATTATAAGTGCGGCTTTCTTCCCAAGTATTTTTCGATCTTATTGATACGGGCAATTTCTTTTTATAAAATTCGAGAGCTTTCGAATAGTCATTCAGATAATAATACATAAGTCCGATATTCCCGTATGCAATAGAAATGCCGCTTGAATCCCCTTTGGATTCCCATAGGGTTAAAGCAGTATAGTATGCGTCAATGGCATGTTTAAAAAGATACTGGTCTTTATAAATATTTCCCAGACTGTTACTGCCATCTGCAATAAGTGCTGTATCCTTCATTTCTTCTGCTGTAAGAATAGCATTAATAATATTATCGTATGCAGGTCCGTAATTTTTAAGTTTCTGATGGATATATGCCAGTGAATTATAGGCGTTGTATATACCTCTTTTATCATCAACTTTTCTGAAAAGCCCAAGGCAATCATTTAAATATTTCTCAGATTCGTAAAGATTTCCTTTGAAACTTTGAACATAAGCCATTCCGAAAGAAACCATTCCCTTCCCGAAAATATCTTTTATAGATGAAAAAACTGAATCTGCTTTCCGAAAAAAAAATGATGCACTATCATTCTTACTGTAGTTTATCAAATGTGTAAATCCCATTGTTAGAAACGCGTTTCCAATACCTTTCTTATAACCGGTTTGTTTGGATAAGGCATATGCCTTGCAGGAAAGATAAAAAGCACTGTCCGGATAGGTTCTCCGGAGTTGATATGCATGTGAATTTAAATGATTGATATGGGATGTATCTGAATTATCAGCCTGGATTGTTTTGTTGTAAATATTGTTTTCCTGAACAGGATCAACCCCGGGTTGATCTATACAACCCGAAACAGAAAAGAAAATTACCACGTAAAACAATAAATGGTTGGTTGGCAGCATCATAACACGGGAGATGAATTATAATCCGCATGATTAATACAGGGCAATTTAATAATTATAAAAGACAAGTTGTCAATAAGAAATCTGAAATTGATAAATTACAAATTTGGAATTGACCCTTTTTATAGTAAACTGCCAGATCACTCTGTTTCCTCAACCGGTTCCCCGTTATTATAGGTTCCTTCCTGACTTGTTCCGTCTTTCCAGATATATGTTCCTTTTCCGTGAAACTGATTATTTTTGAAATATCCTTTGTACTTATCACCATTTGCATAAAAGTAAATACCATAGCCTTCGCGTATTCCGTTTTTCCAGGCACCGGTATACTTGTCACCGCTTGACCAGATATAGGTTCCCTGTCCCTCAAACTGATCATCAACCCACATACCGTCATAGGTTTCTCCTTCAGGACTGGTCAGTATTCCACGTCCCTCACGCACGCTGTCGATGAACTGACCTGTATAGGTATATCCGTTTGTATACAAATAAGTACCTTTACCGTTATGACAATTTCCCTCAATACAGCCTGTTTCCTGGGCTGACAAAAAACCTGTCATTGAGATGGCCGCTAAAAATACTATAAGTGTTTTCATACTGTATGGGATCAAAATATTAAATGTTTAACTTCCTTCCCAGCCTGCAATTCTGGCCAGTATCCACCACATGGCATAAGCTTTCCTGTTAGCGGTAATATATTGTGAATTGTGGGAACCATATTCTGCATTTCCCCCGGGAGATGATTTACTTTCGAAAAAATCTGTCCCCTGAACATGACTGTTCTGCCAGTCCCTGTAAAAATTACCTCCATAAGCAGCCGAATTACCATCATCACCGGCATCTTCCCAGTAATTATCATTCATGCAGCGCGTGTCAATACTGTAATAATCAAGACAAAACTGTTTGTTTTGTTTACAGAATTCCGTGATCACTCCAGCCTGATTTTTTGGTTTGCCTTCGCCAACATTATTATTGGTTTCCGCATGTCCGGTCATGAAAATAAATGTAACCGGTGTTTCACGCTGATCCGGGCCTTTACCAATTTTTGAACCACCCTGACCATATTCATTGATCAGGGTTTGCATTCCCGGAATATAATTACCGGACACATTGTGCCCTGTTATGCTGCACCAGGACCACATAACTACGTTAATCGCCGCGTTTTCCGGATCATCCAGGTAATTACGCGTGGCCTGAATAAAGGCAGTTTCATTCCGGCTCAGGTCAGAAGCATCATCACCGTCTGCTGCATATGATGATATGGCATAATCATGAAAATCAAGCTTATTGCTTGTTGAATTGTTATTTGTTATACCAAATAACAGATCATCTCCTTCTTTATAGTCCTGAAGTCCGAATAATCCGCGTGATACATGTGTGCCATGTGAAGTATGCTGATAGGCTATATGCAGTGTTGTTCTTGCCTTGTTGATATATTCCACTGGTATATTACGTAAAACGCTTTCTTTTGCTGTTTCGTGTCCTGCAATATAATCATTAGCGGCAGGGATTGACTGTTCCGTTGACCCGGAGTTGTCTTTTTCACAACTTGCAGCTAATATTATTAGCAATGCAGTATGAAAGAATAATCTGGTATTAAACATGACTAAAAATGATTTAATTAGTGTCTGTCCATAATGTCCAATATCCGCGTTGCTGCCAAAATTTTAAATCCTCGAATACCTTAGTATACCGCGGTTTAAAATTTTTGAGCACCTTGATCTTGAACATTCTGAACAAACACATGGCCAATTAGACATTTTGACGACTTTATTGATAGACTCTAATTATTTATTAAGTTTTGTTTTTAATTTTTTGATTTCTTTTTCTCTGCTTTTTATTGTGTTTTGAAGATCAACAACTTCTTTTTCTTTATCCATTAGTTTCTTTTCGATCTCTTTAACATTAGTGATATTTTTTGAGATTCCGAAAGTTCCTATAATATTACCATCCTGATCCCTGAGCGGCATTTTGGATGTGCTAACCCATTTTTCCCTGCCATCGGTGAACGTTTCCTTTTCCAGTTTATCAATAAGGGGCTTGCCTGATCGGATTATACGCATTTCATCATTGAATGCCGGTTTGGCATGTTCCTCATCAAAAAAATCAAAGTCAGTCTTACCATATAATTCTTCTACATTTTTTACCTTGAACATTTCGGCCATTGAATAACTGGCCTTGATAAACCTGCTGTCAATATCTTTAAAATAGATACTTTCTTTTGCATTTTTTAACAAGGTATCCATGAGTGCCTGTTCTTTTGCCAGTTCTTCCTGCTGCCTCTGAAGTTCCTCCTGGGTGGCTTTCATTTCTTCAATGTTAACTTTCATCATTTCTTCCTGTGCCTTCATTTCTTCCGATTGTTCAAGGGCATCCAGCTCGGCTTTTTTGAGTTTGGTAATATCTTTTGTTATTCCGAAAAGACCAATTACTTTACCTTCCTTATTGATCAATGGCAGTTTCGTAGTTGATACCCATTGTTCAACTCCATTTTTCATTATTTCATGTTGTATATCATCGATAAATCCTTTCCGGTCTTTCATGATCTTCTGCTCATCATTATAATATTTTTGGGCAATATCTTTAGGTTGAAAGTCAAAATCAGATTTACCGATCATGTCATCTAATTTATCAACCGGGAATAATTTTAACATTGACTGACTGATCCTGACAAATTTGCAATCAGTGTCTTTGAAATATATATAATCCGGCAGATAATTCATCATAGCGTCCATAAGGGCTTTCTCCTTCTCCAGTTCCACTTTTTGACGTTGCAGCTCATCATGGGTAGCCTGCATTTCTTCAAGGTTCTGACGTAATTCCTCCTCTGCAGATCTGAGCTCTTCCGATTGCCGTTTAGACTCTTCAAGCAACCGGTTTGTTTTATCATTTGCCCTGGTTGTAATGATAACTGATATAATGTTTTCAGCCAGCTTTTCGATAAAGCGTATCTTATAATTTTCAAGTTCATTGAATGAAGCCAGTTCAATAACACCTTGTGCTTCTCCATCCTGTTGTAACGGAATAAGGAGCAAATGTTTCGGGCTTGTCTCTCCCAGGCCCGAACCTATTCGTGTATAGTCTTCAGGCAGGTTGTTAATAACGATCTGCTTGCGCTCTTTGAAACATATACCCACCTGGCCTTCCCCGGGATAAAATCTTTTTTTAGCTAAAGTTTCAGGGGCAGGAGCGTAAGATGCTGCCGATTCAAGAAAAACATCCCCCTCGTCATTGTCATTGGCCAGAAAAATGTTGCCCTGGTTGGCTCCGACATATTCCACCAGATTTGTAATGATCCGCTGTGACAATTTTTCCAGATTGTCCTTTTCCTTGCTAAGGATATCCGAAAACCTGGCCAGACCTTCATTATGCCATTTATACTCGTATTCCTTTTCTTCCTTTTTCTGAATGGCCGATTGCTGTTCCTTTATGCGTTCTTCCTGATCGGCCAGTTCTTTTTCTGAATTATGCAGCTTTTTCTGCAACTGTTCCCTTTTCAGCTCATACCTTAACTTCAATCGTTGGTTAACATAAAAGGAAACAACAATTGTTGCAAGGATAATAAGGGATGACGGCAGGTTGATGATCGTATTAATAATCATTGTATATATTTTTGTTTTTTTACGGACTATTGTCTTTTTTGTTTATGTTTTATCAATATTTTATAGTAAAATCTATAATTTTCGCGTTTGTCTGAAAAAAAAGGGCAGGCAATAACACTAATAATACCTTTCTGATTAATAACGGGGATCTTTATGATAGGGCAGTTTTGCCATTTTTTTTACCTCTATACACGGAAAACCAAATTCTTCAACAACCTTTCCGAGGATCAGGTAGATCCCATATCCCCTGAAAGGATAATTTTTTATTGAGCCGGGAAAATGCACAGTATCAAAAAACTCACCATAGACATCAAGAAAGCACCCGAAGTGCATCCATTCTTTTCTTACGGTTCTCACATATTTTATGGTTACCAGGTTGCCCAGTATACGGATCTTTTTTCCGATATTCTTCACCAGGTCTGCTGAAAAATAATCACCCCGGTAGCTGGTTTGCAACAGATCAAAGTGGGAAAGACTGACCGGGAATCCCAGTAATTCGATTTCATCATATGCATCTTCAATACCTGTTTGTGTAAGCTCAGGAAGATTAAATTTTTTTGGTTTATCATTAAACAATTGCAGATTGTGGGACTGTATATTCTTTTTCCCGGTCAGCATATGGGCATTCCAGAGCAGTTGTTTTTTTGTTTGTTCCGTAAAGCGAAGGGCATCAAGGCGTATGAGCAGGATCAGCTGTTCAATTCCAATGGGGATACGACTGATTAAATCCCGGAGGCTTTTAAATTCCCCGTTTTCCTCACGTTCTTTAATAATATTATGAGCTGTTTTTGATTCCAGGTTAAGTACGTGCACAAAGCCCAGAAAAATGTCGGAACCGTTAATACAGGTTTTGTATTCACTTCGGTTGACACAGGGCAGGTGTATAGTTGCCCCGCTTCGTTTTGCCTCGTTCACATAAACCCATGTATGGTAGAATCCCCCGAAATTATTAATTACGGCAACCATGAATTCTGTCGGAAAATATGTTTTAAGATAAAGGCTTTGATAGCTTTCCACTGCATAAGAAGCTGAATGGGCTTTTGAGAATGCATAACCGGCAAACGAGGCGATCTGTCGCCATACCTCGTCAGTGAGGTTTTGAGAATAGCCGCGTTCATTGCAATTGCTGAAAAACTTAGTACGTATACGGTCAAACTCCTTTTTCGACCGGAATTTACCGGCCATGGCCCTTCGGAGAATATCGGCATCGGACAGGTCAAGCCCGGCAAAATGATGACATATCCTTATCACATCTTCCTGATATACCATAATCCCGTAGGTTTCCTGTAACTGCTCTTCCATCACCGGATGCAGGTATTTAAAACCATCCGGCTGATGAAAGCGTTTAATATACTCTTTCATCATACCCGATTTGGCTACGCCGGGCCGGATGATAGAACTGGCTGCTACAAGACTGAGATAATTATTGCAGTGAAGCTTTTTTAGTAAGCCTCGCATGGCCGGACTTTCGATATAAAAGCAACCGTTTGTTTCGCCATTGTATAACTGCCGGTTAACATTATCATCTTCCTTGAATTGCTCTATCCGGTGTACATCTACTCTTACATTTCTGTTTTTCAGAATGATCTCCACGCTTTCATTAATGTGACCTATTCCGCGCTGACTTAGAATGTCAAGTTTTTCGAAACCCAGTTCTTCAGCAACGTACATATCCCACTGTGTAGTGGGGAATCCTTTAGGAGGAAGGTCGACGGCCGTGTAACAACTGATGGGCTTCTCAGAGACCAGGATACCGCCGGCATGAATACTTCTGTTATTCGGAAAGTTCACCAGCTTGCCGGCAAGAGCGAACATTTTTTCCGTGATCCAGTTCCGGTTATTCTCTGCTGAAGGATCTTTTACCATTTCATCGATCTCGTCTTTCGGAAGCCCGTATACTTTGCCAAGTTCACGGTATATCGACCGGTCTTTGAAGGTAGTAAGCATTCCCAGCAAAGCGGTATGTTTTTTACCATAGCGTTTGAAAATATAATCCTGCACATGATCGCGGTCTTTCCATGAATAGTCTAAGTCGAAATCAGGCGGACTGGTCCGTTTGGGGTTTATAAAACGTTCAAAGTACAGGTTCAGTTCAACAGGATCCACATCTGTAATTTTGAGGCAATATGCAACAATGCTGTTGGCACCGCTGCCCCTGCCTACATGATAAAAACCACGGCTCATTGAATAACGTATGACATCCCAGGTGATCAGGAAATACGAGGAAAACCCCAGCTTATCGATCATATCAAGCTCGTGTTGCACCCTATTCATGGCTTTATGATCATTTTTACCATAACGGTATTCAAGTCCGTCAAGAGCCAGTTTTTCCAGAAGCAGCTTGTCGTCATACCGGCTTCCTGTAAAAGTTTGCTTATTTTTGATCGTGCTGAAGTCAAAATCAATATTGCAATCATCTGTCAGCTTTTCTGTTGTTCTTAAAATATCGGGGTAATCATCATAGGCTATAGTAATAAGATCCGCCGGCCGGATCCTCTCATCAGGAGAAGCAAGCTGATCCGTGGTGACCATAGGTAATAGCGTATTATTGGCAATAGCTCTCAGGTGGTGATGGAGTATATAATCTTCATCGGATAAAAAGCTGACAGGCAGGAAGGCGACAAGTTTCGACTGATCGTACCGGAATTTTGATGTGACCAACTTTCGTATCCCGGCAGGACGAATACCGACAAATTCGTTTTCTTTGAGCTTTCGCGGAAGATTGGCCCGGAACGGATAAATAATGTATACATGATTGAATACCGGTGGAAAGAGCGGGAGAGGAGCTTTGTTCAGGTTGTGCCAGCTCAGGAATTCGTTTAACTCCCGGAATCCCCTGTTATTCTTCGCAATGCCAGTATAGATGAGCTTGTTATTTTTATCCCTGAATTCAATACCTGCAATGGGTTTGATGTTATTCAACCGGCATTCCTTCACAAAATCGATCATGCCGGTAGTGTTGTTGATATCGGTCAGGGCAAGTGCGGAGATCCCGTTACGTTTAGCTTCGGCAACCAGCTCTTCAATGGGAAGAGTACCGTAGCGAAGGCTATAATAGGAATGACAGTTCAAATACATACAGCAAATAAAATCATCAACCTCACAATAAGCGGTTCCGGGAAGACTTTATGAACAGTAGTGTCTGTCCATAATGTCCGATATCCGCGTTGCTGCTCACATTTTAAATCCTC
>CAZBJH010000122.1:0-9886 GCA_964492185.1 uncultured Bacteroidales bacterium
GATATCGGACATTATGGACAAACACTAATCAATCTAATCCGGAGGTATTCTGATGGAAAAGAGAATAGGAACAGCATTAATTGAGGTTAATGACCCCGAAAGCGTTCACCGGCTGAACGATATTCTTACCCTGCACGCCCATATTATCTTAGGCCGCCATGGGCTGCACCGCAACAATGGCAATAATATCATTTCTCTTGTTCTTGAAGGTACTACTGATGAGATCGGTTCCCTTACAGGCCATTTGGGCCGTTTAAAGGGTATCCGGGTAAAATCAACACTTTTAAAGAACAAAGAAAATGAATAAAAACAGAATTTGCTTTTTTACCGCTATCCTTATTACTGTTTTTTCTTCCGTAGTTTACGGACAGACCTACGTTTCCCAAGAGAATGAAACTGATTCGGCAAGCTTCTTTTCCTCCCCCATCCCCCTGGGAGAAATTGTCGTATCCAGCCTCCGGGTAAACCGTCATGTGAAAGAACTGCCAACTTCCCTGGCTGTGGTGGGAGCTTATGATTACCAACGGCAATCGGCTTTTACCCTTTCCCATGTGCTGGCCGGTGAACCCGGCATTTCCATGGGAAGTGACGGGGTTTGGGCGACCAATATCAATATTCGCGGGTTAAGTGAAAAACGACTTGTTACCCTGATTGATGGCAACCGCGTGGAAACCGCCACTGACCTGACAGCCTCGCTCAGCATGGTTGATGTGAATGACATCAGGCGTGTTGAAGTCATTAAAGGAGCACAGTCATCGCTATACGGCACAGGTGCTATGGGAGGCATTGTGAATATAATAACAAAAGATGGTAGTTTTGCCGGCAAACCTTACCTGTCAGCAAATATCATATCCGGATACGCGTCGGCTAATAACCTGTTTAACGGCCATGCTGCCATCAATACAGGTTCGGAAAAATGGTACCTCAGGATCAGCGGGGCCTACAGCAATGCCAACGATATACAAACACCCGAAGGTGTTTTGCCCAACAGCGGGTTTACAACAAACAATATCAAGGTAAAATCCGGATTTAAACCTTTTGCCAGTCACGTGTTTAAAATACAATACCAGCATAACCATGCCACAGATGTTGGTATACCGGGAGGCGCTGCCTTCCCCGGTCCTGCAGAAGCCACTTACACCGATATCGGCAGGGATCTGCTGGATGCCAGCTACGAGATCACTGATATAACGAATAAGCTGGCTTCGCTTAAAATGAACTTTTTTACACAGTATATCCTGCGGGATGTAGCGATGAAACCGAACACCGTTAAAGAAACAACATTGCCTGACGGGAATATTCAGCGTACAACACCCGAACTGTTCACCCCCACCGGCATACACCTGACGAACGGCGGACAAGTACAAAGTACATGGAACATTTCAGGTAACAACACACTTATTGCAGGAATCGATGTATGGGCCCGTAAGCTCACTACCGACCGTGAAAAATATATCACCATAGATATTTTAAATCCCGAAGAAGAAATAATAAAAACGAATAATGTGGAGCGTGGCGAGACCCCGATCCCGGAATCAATGTTTGGCAGTGCAGGATTATTCCTGCAGGACGAAACCCGGCTGTTAAACGATAAGCTTACCCTGATTATCGGCGGAAGAACGGATGGGATATGGATAAAGAACAGGCAGGGTTATGATGTGGATTACCTTATTGTTAACGGCAATCGCGATGATTCACCCCCAACCCGGCGGATCACCTTTGAGGAAGGGAGTGAACACAATTATTCATGGAGTGCCAATGCCGGGTTATTATACAAGTTGTTAAACGACATGGATGTTTCGCTGAATTTCGCCCGCTCATTCAGGGCCCCGTCACTCGAAGAAAGTTACAAATACATTGACCTGGGAAATTTTGTCAGGCTTGGTGATCCGTCGCTGGATCCGGAAAGCGGTTACTCTGCCGACCTGGGATTACGGATATGGAAACCGAAGTTTACTTTTCAGGCAGGAGCCTATGCCAACAGGCTTACCAATATGATCATTGAAACCCCGGGCGAGTTTGTTTATACGCTGACATCAGGGGGTGTGACTGATACTGTTCCTGCACTGATCAACACGAATGTAAGCAAAGCACTGCTGTATGGAGCTGATTTTAAATTACAGTATAATGTTTACCGGGGATTGGTATTGTTTTGCTCGATGTCCTATACCCTGGGAAGGGATACAGAAGCAGGTGAAAATCTCCCGCAAATACCACCCCTGAAGGGACAAATGGGTGTTCGTTACACGTACCCGGGCATCGGTTCGGCAGAAATTACCGTTACCGGGGCTTCAAAACAGGATAAGATTGCTGAAGGTGAACTGGAAACTGATGGCTATACAAGAACAGACCTGGCTTTTAATTCAACAAAAATAAACCTGGGTCCTTCCGGACTGCAGTTTTTTGCCGGTATCGATAACCTGACAAATATAAGTTACACTAATCATTTGACGACTAACAGGGGGGAGATCAGTGTTGAGCCCGGCCGTAATGTTTATCTCCGGCTGAAAATTTCTTTCTGATATCATCCGTAGATTTTACATAATATCTAGTGTCTGTCCATAATGTCCGATATCCGCGTTGTTGCAAAAATTTTAAATCCTCGGATACCTTAGTATGCTGCGGTTTAAAATTTTTGCACGCCTTGATTTCGAACATTCTGAACAAACACTTTGAGTTTATTGACAAACTCTATCTAAACATTGGCCGTACCTGCATCGTATAAGGGCGGCTAATTCAATCAATTCGGATAGCAAAATATTTTAAAAATGCATATTAGGTAATTTAATCAGGTATTTACATTAAAAACCCAGTTAGACGATAATAGCAATATACGCACTTGTGAATATTGAAATGTTAGACTTCATAGTTAGACGCAACCGTACAAACCGAAAATACATCATAAAGATAAAAACATCATGAAAATTTTTACCATTCTAATTAATACGATTATCATTTTGGTTCTTATTTTTGGATGTGAGAAAAGGGATAATGATTTAGATATTGAGATTAAAGACGGATTTAGTCTTGTAATAAATGATTCGATTACCTATAATTCAAACTCTATTGATTTTTATGACTTTTCTTCCCACCTGGTATATTTAAAAGCAGGTCATAATTTTACATTTTCAAATCGTGGAACATTTTCAGTACTAGTTGATAATGAATTGATTTACACTGGTCATATGTTTCCAGGGTATTCTTCATATTTGCCTATGGGACCAGTAATTCATTGTGCACCTACTTTTTATGGTGATTATATAATACCAATAGGATTTAATCAGTTTATTGATTCAACAGGACATTCAAACAAAGACCCGAGAGATGATTCGAGAATTATTGAAGCATTAAAGAAAAGCAATCAATATAAAAAAGGATTAACAAGCGATATTCTTTCAGTTCAAAAACTATCGAATAATAAAGTGCAAATTACTTTACAATTGACCAATCTTGATTCAGAAAGTTTATTATACCTTGACCTTGGAAAAATGGGACTTAACCTTTTTCACTATTTTACAAATGGATTAATAATCAGAGATTCCCAAAATAATTCTTACACCCACAAATTGACCGTTGAGGAACCTGAACCATGGGATTCATGGAAAATTGATTGGTTATCTGTGTTAAAGAGTAACGAGGCTAAAACTATTTCGGTGACATATAACGATTTTGATATTATACCTTCAGGAGAATATACTGTTTTTTTTAATTATCCAGGATTAAGTTCTCAAATTGAAAAAGAAGAATTGCAGCAAAATAGCGGTAGGATTTGGCTTGGACAATTAAGTAATACTAAAATTATTGATATTGAATAAACTACGAAGCCTAATCAAGTAGACGGCTGACGGACTAAAGTCCGCCAGTGCGCCTCTCACAAACTGTCCCAGACCTCTGGTCGGGGCCACTCAGCGTACGGATCACTTACCGGGCGGTTCATCAAACAATAGGAACCGGGGACGAACCGACCAACGGGAACTCGTAACCGAAGGAAACAACATTGGACGAGCTCAGCTTTAGCTAAATAGCGTAAGGGTAAATTTATGAGGGGCTATTTTATGGTACCATGTTAACATGGATTCATATCCCCTTTTGCAAAGTAATTCAACGGTGATTGTTGTATTCAGGATAGGACTCTGAGCAATTATTCCCTTCGGTCATGAGACCGCCTTTGGCCAAGTTGCCCAACCCCCAAGCCTGCTACGGCTCCACCTGAAAGCATCACGTGGATTAATACCAAGCCGAATGAGGTTTTTCCGCTTCCTCTCTCTTTTGTTACTCCCTACGATCGTGAGCTCGCCACGATGTGGCTCGGTTCCAATGATGCCAGATACAGTACCGCAAGCGGTTACGAAGCCATCCATCCAGTTCTTTTAATTTTCCCTGGATATTGGCCAGCCGGAAATTATTGATCCATCCCCGCTGGATACTCTTAATTTTCTGTATCCGCTCATCGAAAGTCATGGGAGTAGTTTTCCGGGTTTCCTTCTTTAACATGGCTTTAAGTTGCTTCCAGCGGCTTTTCTCTACGATTAGTTGGTATTGGCCTTTTACTCCCTTTTGATAAGTTGGCACAAAGCCGTAACCCAGTATCGAGAAATTTACCGGCCGCCGAAGGCCGCTCTTGTCCCGGTAGATTGGCAATTTTAGTTTATCCCGTAAAAAGATGTAAACTTTGTTGCATTTCTCCCTTGCTTCGCTTCTGGTTTTGCAGTAAATATTAAAACCGAGCGAAGCGAACTCGTGAACACCTTTAATATCAATAAAAATTGTGAACAATCATCGGCATAACGCACAAAGCGTAATCCCTGTCTTTCCATTTCTGTGTCCAGCTCATGTAACATGATATTGGATAACGGACTGATGGGGCTACCTTGTGCAGAGTAAGTAATTATGCAAAGTAAATATCTCAAACAACTATTAATCAGTAAATTCATTTTCATTTACTTCGCATAATAATATATTGTTTTAACTCAAATTTATTAATGATGAAAAATAACATTAAATGAATTAATTCTTGACCTTGAGTAAGAACTTCTAAGGCTGGGTTATACTCAGGGAAGCATGAATTTTTATCAAAGGCAATGGAAGATGCTTTTAGAGTTTGCCCAGGAACGAGATGAGGTTTTCTATTCTGAAAAATTGCGCGTTGAATTTATTTAAAAGAATTTCAACATTCTTCAAAAAAATCTTAAAGAACGCCTAAAACGAACTGAAGTTCAGAAGTTGCGTGTGATAAGAATGTTAGGTGATTTCCAACTTCATGGTTCTGTTTTACGCCGATATTATGAACATAAGAAAATTCTTCACAACCAATACTTCATTGAAGTAATGTAAGCGGGAAGTTACAATGTACATTTTTCGGCAATTAAGAATGTACAGTTTTTAGACAAACTAATGTTAGCGCACATTGCACAGACGACTGTACATATCTTTGAGAAATTCTAGATTTTGTAATTGATATTTACGAATCTTTCTAACCGCAAAATAAGATACAAAAAGTCCAATTGGTGCACCAATAATTAATCCTATAACTGATTCTTTGGAATTTAAGACCTCAATAAATGATTTATTTCCAAAGTATATATTAATGGATAAGACTGTCAAAATATAAAGTATTGGGATTAACAAAATATAAAGTTTGCTGAATTTACCTATCAACCCTCTAGATAACAATGTGATTCTTTCATTTAGCCAATCTTTTAATGGCAAGCTGAATTTGTTATTTTGAATTTTATGCCAGGTTAGCAATCCTGAAATTAGGGATATTATCGTAATTAAACCAAGAGTTGCATTATTAATTACATATAATAAATCGTGTTGTCGATTTATTGAAGTAATTAACAAAAATACTATTAAACCAATACTTGTCAGGATTGAAGTAATTATAATGACTATGTATTTATTTAAAGTTTGTTTCGCTTTTGACTTCATTAATAAATTCAATTCATCCTTGGATTTCTGATTAATTTCATTGTCAATAGACTTCCATATTTTTTGTAATTCTGTATTTTCCATGTTCTATTTATTTAAATTTTGTTTCAAAAATTCTTTAGCCCTATTAATTCTAACACCTACATTTGATTTTGAGATACCTATGATTTCAGCAATTTCATCATAACTTTTTTCTTCCAAATAAAGCAACATGATGGATTTGTCAAGCTCATCAAGATTATATATCGCCTTCAGGAGCAGTTTTAATGATTCATTCATTGATAAATTTTCAATCACATCTGATTTATCAGATAATTCAGGTATTGTTTCCCTGTATTCTACTCGGGACTCTTTTTTAATTCTTGATAAAGAAGTATTTATTGATACAGCGTAAATCCATGAACCTATACTATTGTGATTTTTAATTGTTGGAAACGACTTCCAGAGTTGATAAATGATTTCTTGAATGTTATCTTCTCTGTCATTCTTATTTTTAAAGTAAACCAAGCTGACTTTGTGTAAAATCCCTTGATAATTTGTAAGTATATCGAGAAATTCCTCTTTCAATGATTTCATATATATTTTGGCGTATTTTTCTAATAAAGTATTCCTTGATTAGAATTTATTACAAAAAAACGGAAATATTTTTCAATCAAATTATTAATTGACTGTATATTTGGTAGGTAATAAAGCAACGATGCGCTAACAATATAGAAATTAAGGCACGGTTGAGCAAAAAAAAAAGAGGTGACGGATCCACAAATCTTTCACCTCCTTTTTGTAGTGTTTACTGAAAATAGTTTTCTCAATTGTGTTTTAATTCTTGTTGGGCTCCCCCCCTGGAATACAGCAAGAATATATGATTTACTATGGAAAGCAGCGTAATCCTTAATATGCCACCAATTGTCTTCACGTGCGCGTGCACTTAAATTACGAAGGAAAATGAGTGGCTGACAACAGTTAATGGAAACGAAACAAAAACTATAACGATTACCTATAACGATGTTGAGAGTATCCCATCAGGTCAATATTCGGTACGATTTGTATATCCTGGGCCAGGTTCCCTAATTAAAAGGGGAGATTTAAAACAGAGTAACGGTAGAATCTGGCTCGGAAAATTTTATATTACTGAAGCGATTGACATTGAATAACTACGAAGCCTAATACGCGCCCGGTTTGCATTTGGAAACCTTGCAAATTATCCCCAATAATTCAGCAAAGCCTTTGGGATCGTTGGCTACCACAAAATGAAAGCCGGCATCGCGGATAAAAAAGTCCAGAGTCGATTTTGATATATCGATACCTTCGATAAATTGTTTTTTTTTCATATTTTTGGATTAAATGGTTTGTAAAAAGTTGCCTAAACTATAACCTTTAAAAGACCTTATGTCTATAATTCTAAGTGGTTCCGGGCAACTGTAAAGAGAGAGCGGGGACTAATACGTTGGGTAGGTTTATAATCTTTTTTCATACAAAGTTCACCCCGTTCTCTTTTAATTAGTGAAGACAATTGGAAACAGCAAGATATTTAATGATTATGGAGTGCAAGGATATCCAAATCAATAATTAATAGATAAATCTGGAGTTATTATTGAAAAAGGATCTATGATTAACATTGAAAAATACTTTGAATAAAAAAACGCCACACACGCGTGGTATAAAAAAAGACCGTACAATCATTAAAATATAATAACATGAAAAAAAACATTCTATTATCACTATTGACAGTTTTAATAATTTCTTGCACTCAAAAACAAAATGACGATATCGTTTTAATAAAAGGCGAGGTTTTATCTGGAAAAGCAAAAAAAGTTAAATTTGAATGGATTGTAGATAACCCGATTACTGGAAAAGGAGAAACATTTATTGCAGAAATTGATAGTAACTCAAATTTTTCAATTGAAATTCCACTGAAACGAATTGCAAATGGTAGAATCACTGTTGGCAGATTCTATCATGACATTTGCTTAATTCCTGGCGATGACTTTTTTATAAGTGTAGATGCTGACACGATAAAATATTCAGGAAAAGGTGCAGGAAAAAATAATTACTTGTATCAAGCTGAAGTAAATAAGGTTTATAATAGGGCTTATTATGAAGAATCGAATAAAGGGAAATTAACACCTGCTGCCTTTTTAGAATCCCTAACAAGGTTCAAACAGAAAAGGATGAATTTCTTTGAGTCTTATATGGATTCTGTTGAACTTCAAAAAGAGTTTGTTGATTTATATAAATTGGAAACGGAGATAATTTTTGAAAATCAAATCCAAGGATATCCAAGAAGATATTCTTATAAGTCTAAAATACCTCAAGATTCACTTGAACTTCCTAAGGAATTTATAAATTTAAATAGTTTCTCAAATTTCGTTGACGATTCGAAAACAGTAAGTTCTGATTACATTCATAACCTTCGAAATAAACTGTATGATAAAGCAAGAGAAATAACAAAAACTGATACTTCAATAAAATGGAATGATGCTATATATGTTGCACTTTTTGATTCGTTATCAGGAAAAACAAGAGAGTATGTTTTAACAAAGTGGATTGTGACTGAATTTTCAAGAGATAATTATGATTCATTAGCTATCAAGAAGTTCAATGACATTGAAAAAGGAGAATTAGCACAAAATACTTTTAATTCAGCCCTTATAAAATATAATGAAAAACGGTCATTAGTCGGGAAAACATTGCATCAAGAATTTTCAAAAACAATTCTTAGAGATACAGCAGGTATTAGTTTATCATTTGGAGAAATGATGGGAAAGTATAAAGGTAAAGTAGTTTATTTAGATTTTTGGGGTATGGGCTGTGGACCTTGTATAGCTGCTATGCCATATGCAAAAAAACTGAAAGAAAAACTCAAAGATGAACCAATCGAATTTGTCTACGCATCAGTACAGGAAATAAGAAATAACAACTGGGAGGAAGTTTTTGAAGCAACCTTTACTGACAATAATCATTACGTTTTGGAAAAAGGATTTAACTCAAGGTTACATAAATTTATGGAAATAAATTGGGTGCCAAGTTATATGATATTTGATAAGGAAGGTAAGTTGACAGATTTTAATGCCGATAGACCTTCAAGAATGGTTGAACGTGCTGAAACAGAATTAGAAAAAACATTGATAGAATTGGCATCTAAATAATTACGCCCTGTAACAATATAGGATTTAAGGCATATTTAACCGATCGCATGGTTTTTTGATAATGATCTACCGGGAACATGAGCATCACACCAAATTTTGATGGATAACCCTCGTGTTGATCTCCAATCTTGTATTGAGGATAATTTCTATTCATTTCCAGAATATGCCAGGTTGCTGAGAATCCTTTTTCATTAATAGTTCAAATACGGGTTTAACAAATACGGGTCGTCAAATCAAATACGTTCAAATACGGGTCGGACCGGGCTATTATATAGAAAAATATTGTTATTATATATGCCTTCAAAAGGCCAATTATTTCGAACCTCTCCCCAAGTGGTTCGACTTACTTTTTTGCTACAGCGAAAAAAAATAAGCAAAAAACGCCGCCGCTGACAGGATTTTCCTAAAAAATCAAGGTGCTCACCTAAAAATCGAGAACTCCTAACGTCGGACAGCTCGATTTTCTTAACGGAAAATCCTGAGGGCGGGGTCCCGTTCTGTTGTTGGTTGATTTGGTTTTAATACCATATATAAAGGGTACCATCTAATAAGAAAAAAGGGTACCACCCCTTTGAGTTGTTTATTATTTCAGTAATCCAAAACAATGTTTTTTTCTTCTTTCCGGTGGGTTTTTAGATGTTCGATTGCCAACTTAAAACAAGCAACATTTCCTGGACAGATTTTAAGATATATCCTTTCAGTCATTCTATTGAAAATAAGTAATATAACAATCGAGTAGGAGGAAAATAAAATAGTTTTCCTTGGGTATTAATACCCCGCGGACCGGATTGGGACGATACTTGCCCCTT
>CAZBJH010000123.1:0-9720 GCA_964492185.1 uncultured Bacteroidales bacterium
TCACTTCGTTCGGTTCACGCGCCTTGATCTCGAACATTCTGAACAAACACTAAGACTTTATGAACAGACACATGACCATTTAAAAATTTGAGCTTATAGACTGATCTAATTAAGAACTTTACCTATGATTGGCAAAACACGGGGTATTGTACTGCATCATTTAAATTACCGTGAATCAAGCATTATTGCCTGTATTTATACTGCCAGCCATGGCAGGCAATCTTATATCATTAACAGTGTAAGAAAGAGCAGATCGAAAATAAGAATGAATCTGTTCCAGCCGCTTACAAGGCTTGATATGGATACATATTACAATCCCGGCTCCCGGCTTCAAAGGCTGAAGGAGATCAGGCCTGCCGAAATGTTGAGGTCAATCCCTTTTGATATGGTGAAAAGTACAATTGCCTTATTTCTTGCAGAAATATTATATAAAACATTACGTGAAGAGGAAAGAAATCCTGTGCTCTTTGAGTTTCTTGACAGTTCTGTGCAGGTTCTTGACATGACCGATGAAGGTATAGTGAATTTTCATCTGGTTTTTTTATTGCATTTGTCCCGTCACCTTGGCATATATCCTGATGAGGAAACCCTGGTTCACGCAACCGATCACCCGGAGCTGAAGGAAACTATCAAATATCTTCAGGCACAATCATATAATAATTTGGGTTTAATAAGACTAAATCAGTCTTTGCGCAGGGAAATCCTCGACTGGCTGGTAAGCTATTATTATTTTCAGCTTGACGGCATGGGTAAAATTAATTCTCTTTCCGTACTAAAAGAGATTTTTGACTAACTTATTATTCCCTGACGGTCGTTAAATCGCTGAGCTAAGTTAGCTGTCACCCAAAAAGTCAGCAAAAAAGGACAAATGTTTTTTGCGAATGCAGTATTGTCGAATGTGATTTAGTGCACTTCTCAAACTTTTGACCATCTGGTTTTAACCACAAAACTGCAATATCGAAAAGCTAAAGCAAACTAAGCAGTTGAAAACACAATATTAAAAAGGTCATTGAAATTGGATATACAGTGGCATAAGCAAACTGTACGGCATTTTTATTACTGAATGAATCGGCGGTGGCGAGTCCGGGCGTGCTGGTCAGCGCACCCGTGAATAAGCCAATGCTGACTTCTTTGTCAATATGGAACAGGGGAATGATCAGGTAGCTTAACAGGGATCCTGTAAATATCAGTATCAAAGAAAATAAAACCAGTTGCAGTCCGTTTTTCCTGAAAGAATGAATAAATCCCGGACCTGCCTGCAGTCCCACGGTGTATATAAAAAGCAATAAGCCTATATATTGCAGGCTGTCATTGATCTGAATGCCAAAGTAACCAAATAATAATGCAACGAAAATTATTCGTAAACGTCCAGTGATATTCCTTTGATCTTAATTCGTCCGATAAAGAATCCCAGGGCGATTATGAAAAATAATGCCAGATAATTGGTCATCACGGTCTATTCAATTTATAACAAGAGGCAAATATAAAAATATCCCGGGATAATGTAATATAAGGTTTATTCGTCTCCCATCTCAAATTTGTAACGTGCAGCGCGAAGTTCGAATTTTTCCATTTCCAGTGCAGTAGACCAATCAACCCTGGATGTGTACTTATTAATCAGTTCAACCTTACAGCTGGCACAAATAATATCGGTTGTCAGATTTTTATTACACCTAATGCATTTTTTCTCCTTCGCGATTCCTTTTCTTTTATCCATTGGTTATGGTTTTTCATTAGTATGATACGAAAAAATCGTTTTTTAGTTGCGATAAAAGTCCATAAATCCATTGATAATCCTGAGTTTCCTCATGATTAAGGATATGCAGAAAAAAAAAGAGGCACCTGGTATGGTGCCTCCCTGAAATATCATATTATTAGAGTTTGTCAACAAACACTATGAGTTTATTGACAGACACTATTTATGATTGTTTTTGTTAAAGTTTTTAATAAACAAATCCAGTGCCATTGTCATTGATGGAGCCTGAGGTAAGGGAGCTTTAAGATCAAGTCTCAGGCCGGCTTCTTTAACAGCTTTTGCTGTAGATTCGCCAAATGATGCAATTTTTATATTATTTTGCTTAAACTCAGGAAAATTTTTAAGTAATGAACGTATCCCTGACGGACTGAAAAAAACCAAAAGATCATAGTTAATTGCAGCAAGATCTGAAAGGTCACTGCTAACGGTACGGTATAAAATGGCTTTAGTATATTTCAGGTCGTTTTTACTCAGTAACAAGGGTATTGTTTTATTGTGCTGATCGGATAAGGGAACAAGAAAATTTTCATCTTTGTGTTTATTGATCACATCGAAAAGCTGGGGGAATTTACCGGGCCCTATAAATATTTTCCTTTTACGGTAAATAATATATTTTTGGAGGTAATAAGCAACCGATTCAGAAACACAGAAATACTTCATCGAATCAGGAACGGTAATTCTCATTTCTGAACACATGCGAAAAAAATGATCAATAGCGTTTCGGCTCGTGAAGATTACTGCAGAATGGTCCAGCATATTTACTCTTTGTTGACGAAAATCTTTTGCAGAAATTCCTTCAACATGAATAAATGGTCTGAAATCGATCCGTACATTATTTTTTTCGGCTAAATCAAAATAGGGTGATCTGTCTGATTTCGGTTCTGGCTGGGAAATTAAAATTCTTTTAATTTTCATACTTGCAATTCCTTCGTTTAACCGCTTCTAACCCAATGAGTTTAAAAATTTTATTCCTAACAAAACAGGCAAAATTTCAAGGGTACAAAGGTACAAAATCAAATAGAAAATAAAAACATCTTTTTTGATTATTATCTGAAATCCCCTGATTATCTTTAGAAATAATCCGGCTAAAAGCATGATTGCACAAAAAATAATGACTGTATTTTTTATATTGTATGGTATGTATATCAAGGCAATGACAAAAGGAAGAAGAAAAACAGCAAGGTTTTTATTGATAAGGAATATATTATGTATGTATTCATTAAAAATGGCGGAACTGTTGAAAAAAAACCCTACGAGTTTTAATGATAAATATCTGAACAACAGTATTAGGAGAATAACAGAAGAAATGATCAGCCAGGCCGAAAAGCCCTTGTAACTGAATATTTTCAGATTGTAATAATCCAGGACCAGCAATATAAACAAGCTTAGCACAATACCATAAAGAAGATTTAATATTATCGAGATACGGTAGTACAGTATGTTCTTTGAAACAAACAACCTGAAAGAGATCTGATAGCTTTTGACTGCATTAATCGTTGCATTTAGTGATTTGCCGAAACGTATTTTAAGCCATAATAACAAAAGGATACAACCAACGGCAATTCCCAGCATCCATTCTTCATTATTAGGTATATCCCGTGTAATGACAGGATAATCCGCGGATTTCCGGTAAGAGGATGTGTTTTCTTCAACCAGTACGGGCCCTTTTGTTAAAAGTACGGAGGAATCGGAATAAAGATTAAAGTTTACAAAGTCGATCTCCTTTTCAGATTGGGCATCTTCATTTTTAGCAAGCGTATCCGGGGCAATGCTTGTTCCCGGTTTTGTTGTTTCATTGAATTGGCCGGGAGCAGGTGCTGTTGTTTTTTGTTTGGTGTCCGGGGGAATTGCAGGGCCGGGTTTGATTTCCTGTTTTGCAGGTATTACCGTATCGCTTATAACTGAATCATCTTTATGAAGAGAATCAGAAGTTATATCTTTGGAAAGCGAATGTTCCGGCAGAGTATCATTATCAGTTGATACTGCCAGAGAGTCTTTTTTCTGATTGAGTTGAGATGTATCCTGAAAAGCCGTAAAACAGATGTTTCCCATAGATCTCTGTTACTGGTGTTAGATTCTCATTTCAAAAATACAAAATATCCTGCTTTTTACCTTTAATGCTATATGAAATATCTGATAATATTTTATTGGCAAGACGGCTGGCTCCAATGCGAAAAAAGGATGGCTGAAGCCATTCTTTACCTGCCGTCTCACGAAGGATAATATAATATTTCCAGGCATCTTCTGTTGTGGAAATTCCTCCTGCAGCCTTGATCCCTTTTCGTATGCCATATTCTTTGTAAAAACGTACAATCGTATTGGTCATAATATAAAAGGCTTCCGGTGTGGCAGCAGGAGTGAGCTTACCTGTTGAGGTTTTAATAAAATCCGCACCTGCTTCAAGGGCTAGTTGAGCGGCTTCCTGAATAGCAAGGCCTGAGGGAAGTATACCGGTTTCAAGTATCACCTTCAGTTTCAGATCTCCCATTATTGATTTTAATGACCGTATTTCTTCCTCCACTTCTCCTGTTTTGCCCGAGAGGAATTTACCCGCCGGCAAAACAATATCCGCTTCAACGGCGCCCTGTTCAACCGCGAGGCGTGTTTCAAGTTTTTTTACTTCGGCAAAGGATTGTGCGGAAGGGAAAGATGCCGAAACAGCAGCTATTTTAATTCTTGTATCTTTGAGATGGTATTTTGCAGCTGAAACAAGAT
Source organism: uncultured Bacteroidales bacterium (assembly GCA_964492185.1). Taxonomy (GTDB): domain Bacteria; phylum Bacteroidota; class Bacteroidia; order Bacteroidales; family UBA10428; genus JAFGSZ01. Next base: position 4,472 of record CAZBJH010000123.1, read on the forward strand.
TTGGATAGATGCACAGCGCTGCAACATTGTTCATTTGCGGAAAATGTGATGAAAAGCTGTTTAATTTCCTGCATATCGACGCAATTCTGCTGTCCGAATCATCCGTGTTTAATGATGTAAGATCGATATAGGAAAACAGCTCATTTAACAGAGCATAGTCAGGAGTTAAAATATTTTGTCTGATAATATTATTTACCTCTTTTTGTGCCTCCTGAATTGTCATTATTCCTTATTTTTTGTATCAATGAAAAGGGTTACCGGGCCGTCATTTATGAGTCTTACCTGCATGTTTGCTCCAAAAACACCTGTTTTTACGGTTTTTCCGGTAGCCTCGGAAAGCCGGTTAATAAATAAATGGTAAAGGGGAACAGCAGTTTCCGGCCTGGCTGAACGGATATAACTCGGACGATTGCCCTTTTTTGTGCTGGCATGAAGGGTAAACTGACTGACCACCAACACCTCACCTGAGACTTCACACAGCGAAAGGTTCATTAACCCCCGGGGGTCGTTAAAAATTCTCAAACGTGCTATTTTCCTGCTGAGCCATTGTATATCATCCCCGTTATCATTTTCTTCGATACCGATAAAAATCAATAATCCGTGGGTGATCTGTGCCGTGTCTTTCTCTTCGATAAAAACGGAAGCTTCCTTTACACGCTGAATGATTGCTCTCACTATGCTTGTTTTTGACCTTCAAAAATAGTAATTATATTTGAAAGGGATGATATGTGATTCTGCGTCCCCTCGACCCCCGCTGCATCGGTTTACAGGGAGTTCCTGGAATAGCGGCAGATAATAATGCCGGCAGGGGAGCTATCGTATCTTTTTTATTAATCACACGTAATATTTGTATGATATTTTCTAATAGAAGCAGATTGAATCTTCCCACATCCTTATTATTGCTGTTCTGGCTGATCTTATTGCATTTACCGGGAGACTGTCAGAAGATAGTAAGGGAATATTCCAGGGAAGAAGCCGAATTGATGGCCGATAGCCTGGATAGCCTGTACGGGTACAGAAAGGGTCTTATTAATGAATTTTCACTTTCAGCACTGGTGGCACTTAGTTATTATCCGGAGCTGGATTCTACTAAAATTGATTTCAAATATAAAAAGATCAGGACAATTATGGTTGCCAGGCCAAAGTTGCATTGTCTGTTTTTTAAAAAGGAAAACCGTCCGTATCAGATTATTATCAATAAATCAAAAACCTTTAGGGATTCGCTGTTTGTTAATATGAGCTTTAACGGTAAAACTGGAATAATGGGGCATGAACTCGCGCATATATATGATTATTCAGACCGGTCAGTGCTTGGTCTTATATGGTTTGGTATAAAATATATGTTGTTCAGCAAAAGGGAAATCGAAAGATATACAGACAGGATAGCTATTGAGAGAGGACTTGGTTGGCAGTTATACGATGCATACAGTTATATACATAATAATCAGCAGGGTCTTCCGGAAAAATACATAAAAAACAAAATGGAATATTATTTGAAGCCGCGGGAAATTATCAGGGAAACAGAGAAGAGTATGAATTTATACGGTCCGGACTGATCCTTTTTCAGGATTTGGAAATATAGCGGGCTGCAAAAAGTAAAAAGAACTACCTTTGCCGTTGGGTTTTTAAATTAAAACGAATGAAACCCTCACCATTAAGAGAGTTTAAAATATGAAGTACAAAGACAAAAAGACATGAATATTTTTGTAACCAAGTGATTGGTGAGGCAACAACCGATCCCGCGTAAGCGGGAGAGCTCGTGAACACCATTTAAAATAAACAACAGGTGAACAAAAACCACCAACTTTGATTAAACGAAATAACAAATTAATTACTAATAACTTAAATAAAATATATTCTTGTGAAACGAAGAATAAGAGTAATAGTTTTTAGTGTTCTTGTACTGTGTGGGTCTTTATTGTTTATATCATTTAGCGACAAGGATTTTCAGATCGCCAAGAACCTTGATATTTTTGTTACCCTTTTCAGGGAGCTTAATTTGTATTATGTTGATGATACTGATCCTGAAGAACTCATTGAATCAGGAATCGAAGGAATGCTTGGATCACTTGATCCTTATACAACTTTTATCCCTGAATCGGATATGGATGATTTCAAGTTCATGACTACCGGACAATATGGAGGAATTGGCGCTTTGATAAGAAAAGCCGGTGAATATACGATGATATCGGAACCTTACGAGGGTTTCCCGGCGCATAAGTCAGGATTACGTGCAGGTGATACCATTATTTCAATAAATGGTATTTCAACAAGGAAGATGGATATCAGCGATGTGAGTGAATTACTGAAAGGCACACCTAATACAAGCCTTGAGTTAAGTATACGGCGTATCGGATCGGAAAAGGCTAAAGATATCGAAATAGTTCGGGAGCGTATCAGCATTAATAATGTTCCTTTTTATGGTATGCTTGATGAAGAGACAGGATATATAAGACTTTCGAATTTTACCAAGGATGCTGCCCGTGAAGTGAAAAAAGCCGTTATGGATTTAAAGGATCAAAATGCCCGGGCACTAATTCTGGATCTGCGAAGTAATCCGGGAGGCCTGCTTATGGAATCGGTGGGGGTTTCCAATTTATTTGTTAAAAAAGGTCAGGAGATAGTCAGTACCAGGGGAAAGATTAAAAAAGACGATAATGTATACATAACGACTTCACAACCTGTTGATACAAATATTCCCCTTGTTGTTCTGGTTGACCGCCGGTCGGCATCGGCATCGGAAATTGTTGCAGGTGCCATGCAGGATCTTGATCGTGCAGTGATCATAGGAAGGCGTACATTCGGAAAGGGACTCGTACAAAGAACGCGCCCTTTAAGTTATAATACGCAGCTTAAGGTCACAACAGCAAAATATTATATCCCAAGCGGACGATGTATCCAGGCATTGGATTATACGCACAGAAATGAAGACGGAAGTGTGGGGTATATTCCGGATTCATTGATATCGGAATTCAAAACCCTTAACGGACGTACTGTATATGATGGCGGGGGTATACGGCCGGATATAACTGTTGAAGAAGATAAGCCGGGTAATCTGACTATTAATTTATACGCGAACAATATGTTTTTTGATTATGCCACGGTGTATTCAGCAAGGCATGACTCAATTCCTTCTCCTGAAAAATATACCGTGACAGATGCTTTATATGATGATTTTAAGGAATATATCTCGGATCAGGAGTTTGATTATACCACACGCAGTGATGATAAGCTGGAAGAGCTGATTAAAATGGCAAGGCAGGAATCATACTACAGCCTGGCTGAAGAGGAGTTTGAGGCATTAAAGAAAAAGTTAACCCATGATCTGAGTAAAGACTTTGTTACTTTCCGTGATGAGATAACCTCTTTGCTTGCCGAAGAGATCGTGAGCCGCTATTATTATCAGAAAGGAAGGATCAGGGTCTCATTAAAGGATGACAAGCAAATGGATAAAGCAATGGAAGTCTTATATTCGGATGATTTATATAGAAATATACTATCAGGTAATTACGTGGATGAATCCGTGAAGACTGCCTCACGATACGGAAGATAATGATCAGGGCTTCGGGTTAAAATGATCAGGGTTTTTATATAATTAGGCGGGTTACAATGCTCCTTCTTTATTCCTTAAGGTGGATATAGGTTTGTATTAACTTATCATAAGCTTTTATCATTTTATCAGTAATACGCGTATGAGGATTAAAGTCCACATCATCGATCTGCCTTACGGGTAGTACCCTGGGTGAAGTACCGGTAATAAAACAACCTTCAAAACACCTGATTTCCCTGTAAGGTATTTCTTTTTCGATAAGGGGGATCTCTGATTCCCCGGCCAGCTGATAAATATATTTTCTTGTAATTCCCTCCAATACCTGGTGGGAAGGAGGAGTATACAGACTGAGACCTTTTGTGAAGAAAATATTTGCCCTGCTGGCTTCAGTGACCATTCCCCGTTTGTTGATCAGCAGGATCTCAAAAACATCATTATGCCCTGTTAATTCGTTTCGTAGCTTAATTATTTTCTTATTCAGTACTTTTGCATTTGGATTTTCTCTCTCAATGGTATAAGAGATCAGACGGCTCCCTTTTTCATAAAACATTGGTTCAGGATAGTGATGGCGGATATAATATAAATAGATCTGTGGCAATGATCCTGACCTTTTGTTGTTAAAACAAAAGACCAGCCTGGCATTTCCTTCAGTCAGCTTATTATGGTCACTCAGAATATTCAGTTGCCGGGAAATAACTTCCCGGTCTATTTTGTAATCAAATCCGGCCAGTGTTATAGATTGCTGTAAACGATCAAGGTGGTCTTCAATAAACAAAAAGACCGAATCGATCACCCTGATTACATCATAAACAGGGATTCTGCAAGTAATTAAATCGTCGGAAAATAATTTACATGAAAGTATTTCACCATCCTTTAAAAAATAATCACCAATGCATTCTTTCATTCTAATATGAGCTTGATAAGCGTTAGTATTGAGGGACGAAACTATAGATAATATAACCTTTTTGTTTTGCCGGTGCATCAAGATCAATATTAAACCGTGCACGGTATGCATAGCGTAATGCTACATCACGCAGGCAGGATGATACATTTTTAACTGAGGGGGCCACAGCGGCATTGATCACTCTGCCTTCCCTGTCAACAGTGATGTCAATGCGGACATCGCCTCCTCCCTCACATTTATATACCGGTACGGGTAGTTTTATGTCACGCCTGTTTTCGAGATAATAAGTAATATTGGTCGGGCCGGTATAATCTGAAGTCGCTGATTCATCAGTTTTTTCTTCTTCCTCCTGCATAACGGGATAGTCAGCATTATCAGGATCTGATCCAAAATCAGGGTTCAGATCTTCAATGCCAAGCTCTTCTTTCAGTTGTTCCAGGTATTTTTCAGTGCTTATTTCCTCATCCAGTTCACGGGCGGCATTTACTGCAATGTTTCTGCGCATTTGGGCTGGCAGTTGTTGTTGAGTTTCGGCCAGCTCTTCAATTCTTTCACGAATGATCTCTTCAACATCATACTCCTGTTCCTGGAAATCGATTACCATGAATTCTTTATGTTTTCTTTTGACATCGCCCAGTTTTAAGGATAAGAAGATGATCAGCAACACAAGATGGAAGATCAGTGTTCCAAGTATCCCGGTAATATTGTCACTTATTTTGTCTTTCAAATTGTTTTCTTAGTTAGTGTCTGTCCATAAAGTCCCATTTGCCGCGTTACGCTTGTCCGAAAATTGCT
>CAZBJH010000124.1:0-9529 GCA_964492185.1 uncultured Bacteroidales bacterium
AGAGGACGGAAAATAAAATAGGAGGAAAACTATTTTATTTTCCTCCTACTCGATTATTACACTTGCAATTATCTGTTATAAGGGTATAAATTCTACTCTCCTGTTGTTTGCCCTTCCTTCACGGGTAGCATTTGTATCGATTGGTACGGATTCACCAAATCCTTTCGTTTCAAGCCTGTCTCCGTCAATTCCGAACTTGATCAGACTTTCTTTTACTGAAGCAGCCCTTTGTTCTGACAGTAACATGTTCGATGATTCACTACCCTGACTATCGGTATGCCCTTCGATGCTGAATCGCAGCTCAGGATGTTCCTTCATGAATGATGCTATCCGGCTGATCTCGATAAATGACTCCTCTTTGATATCTGATTTTCCTACATCAAACAGGATATCATGTGATACGAACTTACCCTGTGATATGATCTTTTCGTAAATCGTTGCTCCTTCTTCGGGTGTTTCCACGACACAACCATTCGCGTCGGTAACGGTCACCGTATACTGGCCTTCGGCCAATCCTGTTACGTCCTGGGTGGTTTTACCATGGCTCCATAAGTAATCATACGGGGCGACACCGCCTGTTACGCTGATAAATATAGCACCGCTGGTATCACCACAGCATTTCACATTCCTTGCCGAGTCTACTTTCAATACCAGCCTTGGCGGTTCGTTAACCGTAGTTTTTATTGTACGGTTACAGCCATTGGCATCTGAAACGAGTGCTGAATAATCACCGGCCGGTATATCGGTCAGGTTTTGTTTGCTAGCACCATTATTCCACCGGAATGAATAGGGCGGTGTTCCCCCGTCAGCACTTATTGTAATACTACCATTTTCATCACCGTAACATTCATTATGGGTAACACTAACAAGTTCCGAAATAAAAGGCGTAGGTTCGGTTATGGTTGCTTCAAGCTGTGATTCACAACCATTACCTTCCTTAACAATCACCGAATACGAACCTGCAGGAACACCTAACAGATCCTGGCCTGTATGTCCGTTACTCCACTGATACGAATAGGGTGCCGTGCCTTCCGATACGGAAATGAGCACGGAACCATTACTTTGGCCGTTACAGGTTATATGATTGACTGCATCGATATTAGTGTACAATTCAGGTGGTTCATTAACCACGGCCTGTGTTGTTTGTACACAACCGTTTGCATCAGTAACAGTCAGATCATACGTTCCTGCCAGCAAATTGTGAATATCCCTTGATGTGGCACCATTACTCCATTTGTAGGCATACGGTTCCTTACCTCCCTTGACCGACATGGTGATACTGCCCTGTTCATCGCCACTGCAACGATTATTATTTATTGAAGCCGTTTCAACGATCAATGGCAGGGGTTCTTCAATCTCTGCTGATGTAATACCTGTACAACCATTACCATCAATGACTTTGAGTGTATAGCTTCCGGCAGCTACGTTCAACAGGTCCTGTGTTGTCGCGCCATTACTCCATGAATAAGTATAGGGCTCAACACCACCGGTAACTGCAGCATCGATCGATCCGGCAGTATTGCCAAAGCAGTTGATATGCTCTACACGTGCAACAGATGCCAGTAATGACGGCGGTTCGTTAATGGTTGCTTCAAGCGACAACTCGCATCCCTGAGCATCAGTGACTTTCACACTATAATCACCGGCAGGTATTGAACTTTGATTCTGATCCGTGCTGCCATTGTTCCAATCGAACCGGTAAGGTAATGTACCTCCCCGGACATCAATATTTATTGCACCTTCTTCAGCACCGTGACAATCAATGTCATTAACATTCACTATGCGGCCGGTTAAAGCTGTCGGTTCGGTAATTTCTGTTGACAGGTTACTGACACACCCGTTGGAATCCGTAATAGCTACACTATATTGACCTGCAACCAGATCCTGGATAGCAGCTAAGGTATCACCGGTATTCCATTCGTATGTATAAGGCGGTGTTCCTCCTGTTACGGAAGTAGTGATCGTTCCTTTGCTTTCTCCTTTACAGGGTACGTTCTGTACAGAACCAAAACTGGCAAGCATTGCCGGTGGCTCATTTACAGTGGCACTTATTGTTTGCACACATTGATTGGCATCAACAACTTTTACCGTGTAATTGCCTGCCATAACATCCGTAAGATCCTCTTCCTTTGATCCGTGGTTCCAGTTATATTCGTAAGGTGGCGTACCTCCCCTTACCGAAATATTCACATCCCCTTTACGTTCACCGTGACATTTAATATGACCGACATGCAGCAAGGCTACTTCAAGAGGTTCAGGCTTGGTTAGCCTGACACTGTCTGACAGTGTACAACCACGGGCATCTTTCACTGTAATCTTATAATTACCTGATGTCAGTCCTTTAAGATCCTGGGTAGTGGCCCCGGTATTCCAGGCAAACATATAAGGTGTGGTTCCGCCCCGTACCCTTGTTTTTATTACCCCGTTATTTAATTCATAACAGGTGGGGTTCAACACGGAGTCGATCTCCAGCGAGAATAACGGAGGCTGATTAATGGTTACTTTCAATGTCTTGCTGGCAGTGTTTGCATCCGTTACTGTTAATTCATAATCGCCGGCAGGTACCCTGATTAATTCATTAAGTGTTACCCCGTTATTCCATGAATAGCGATAGGGTTTGACTCCTCCCCGTACCGATGTCTTAATATAGCCGGTATGATCGCCATAACAATAGATATGATGAACAGAATCAATGCTGATCTTTATCTCATCGGGCTGTTCAATATCCACATCCAGATCCTTTCGGCAACCGTTTGCATCCTGAACGATCACTGAATAGTTCCCGGCAACAAGATCCCGGATGTTTTGTGTTACTGCCCCGTTACTCCAGCTATAGTTATAAGGCGATTCGCCTCCGTCGACATGTAGATTGATACTTCCGTCCTGCCTTCCATATTCCATGATATGTTTAACCTGGTCGATGGCAACATTGAGCATGGGCGGTTCGGTAATATCTGCCTCCAGGGTTTGTATACAGCCGTTGGCATCCTGGACTTTCACATCATAATGGCCGGCACCGGCATTTCTGATATCCTGTTCTTCACTACCGTTACTCCATGAATAAATGTAAGGTGTTACTCCTCCTTTAACAGAAATATTGATACTACCGGTTTCCCGGTCTTTACATAACACATCCTGAACAGATACGATATCAGCAATAAGTGGTTCAGGCTGATCAATCGATGCCATAAGATTTTGTTGACAACCATTGGCATCTGTAATTTCAACCTGATATTCACCGGCTGCCAGACCGGATATATCTTCGATGGTTTCACCATTGCTCCATGAATACTGATAAGGAAGTGTACCTCCTGTTACATCGATACTGATAGCTCCTGTACTGTCGCCATAGCAATTGATATCTCTGACATCAACAATGGATGCGACAAGCGGCTCAGGCTGACGGATATGGGCACTGATCTCTTTACTGCATCCCTGCTTATCAACGACATTGACCGTGTAGCTTCCGGCAACCAGGCCGGATAAATCTTCGGTAGTCTCACCATTGCTCCAGCTGTACAAATAAGGCTCTACACCTCCCTGTACAGAAAGGTCGATTGCCCCGTTATTACCGCCAAAGCACATGATATCTTCCGTAGAGAAAACGGACAGCTCAAGTGCCGCGGGCTCTGTGATCTCTGCTGAAAGACTCTTTGAACAGCCTGTAGCACCGGTTACCATAACCGTGTAATTACCCGCGGCAAGATTGGATAAATCCTGTGTTGAATCGCCGTTCGACCATTCATAAGTATAAGGCGTTACACTACCTTTTACAAAAATATCAATAGCACCATTTTGCTCACCATAACACGGGTTATCGACTGTTGAGATCAACTCGAGCTCAAGTTCCGTCGGCTGTTCGAGTACAGCTTCCAGTGTATCGGTACAACCGTTATTATCAGTGGCGATCAGGGTGTATGTCCCTGCTACCAGATTCTCAATATCCTTTGTTGTTTCTTCATTGTTCCATAAGAATGAATAAGGCTCTACACCTCCCTCAAATGATGTATGAACGGCAGCATTTGCATCGCCGTGACAACGAATCTCGGTGATACCGGTAATCTCGCCTTTAAATGCAGGGGGTTCGTTAATCGAAAGATTCACACTGGTAATACAGGATTTTGCATCGCTTACTATCAATGTATAATCACCAGCCCCGACACCGGAGAGATCTTTTGTTTCAGCCCCGTTACTCCACTGATAGGAATAAGGTTCCACACCGCCTTCAACACTTATTTCAGCTGCTCCTGTTTTAAAGCCATGACATTTGACATGCGTTACCTGATCAATGGTAGCGGAGAGACGGGAATTCTGTTCAACAGTAGCCTCAAGCCCGGTCTCACAACCATTCTGATCATTTACAGTCAGTGTATAATTACCAGCCTTAATACCCGCTAAATTCTGTGTTGATGCACCATTGCTCCATTTGTATATATACGGGGGGATACCGCCGCTGACAGATACATCGACAGCCCCGGTCAGCTCATTAAAACAGTCTATATTGGTAATTTGATCAATGCTGCTGGTAAGTTCCGTGGGCTCTTCTACCGTGGCACTCAATGTATTGATACATCCTTTGTCATCCGTAATAATTACATTGTAATTACCAGCCTTGATCTGCTCATTATTTCTTGTCATACTTCCGTCGCTCCACTCAAAGGAATAAGGTGCAGTACCACCACTGACACTCAGGTTTATTGCACCGGTCGAATCACCCTTACACTTCACATCGGTTATCCCGGTGAAACGTGATTCAAGAAGCGGCGGTTCACTGATCTCTACATCCAGGGTTTTTTCACACCCCTCGTTATCGGTTACGATCAGGTTATATTGACCTGCTTTAATATTGGTAAGATTAGGTGTTTCAGCACCGTTACTCCAGCTATAATTATATGGAGATACACCACCGTTAACCGATATACTTACCGAACCTTCGGCTTCACCATAGCAATTAATATCCACAATTTCCGAAGTTCCAACTTCAAGTTGCGGGTTCTGCTCAATGGTAACCTCCAATGTATCCACACAATGATTATTGTCGATCACCTGCACAAAATAATCACCGGCAGGTACTTTGGTTATATCCTGGGTTTTGGCACCGTTACTCCAGTTATATGAATAAGGGGGCGTACCGCCCGTTACATTGATATCTGCTATACCCTGTTGATCGCCATAGCATAAGTTATGGCTGAGCGACTGCAGGTTGGATACCAGTTCGGCAGGCTGCTCAATAGTACCTTCCACTGTTTTAACCATTCCATGTGCATCAGTTACAATAAGGCTGTAGGTACCCGCGCCCAGGTTCCTGATATCTTCGGTGGCGGCACCATTGCTCCATTCAAAATCGTATGGTGTTACACCACCGGTCACATCAACATCGATAAACCCGTTTCTCTCACCATAACATTTAATATGCCCCAGGTTCTTTATTTCAGCCTCAAGCTTCGTTGGCTGTTCGATGTTAACGCTCATCGTATTTACACAATTATTTGCATCCGTGATCCTGCAGGTATAATTATTGGCAGGGATGTTGGCAATATCTTTTGTTGTTGCACCGTTGCTCCATTCATAGTTATACGGGGGAATACCGCCGCTCACATTAAGGTATATGGCACCATTCGATTCACCGAAATTAACAACATCTTTTACCTCTGAAATTTCAACATCAATTCTTTCAGGTTCTGTTATTTCCTGTGTTAACTGTTTGGTACAATTTCTCGCATCCTGTACTAAAAGATTGTATTCACCGGCTGATAATCCCGCCAGATCTTCAGTAGTAGCTAAACTATCATTCCAGTTATATGTATATGGTTTGACACCACCTTCAACATGTATATCAATAGCACCGCTTCTGTCCCCGGCACAATAAATATTTCTTACTTCTTCAAGATTGATGATAATCGGATCCGGTTCAAATACCCGGGTTGAATATGTTTCCAGGCACCCCCGGCTGTCAGTAACCTGTACCGTATATTTACCGGCAGTAAGGTTATTCAAATCCTCGCTTGTTTCACCTGTTGTCCATCTGTATTGGTACGGAGGCACACCACCTGTTACATCAATATCAATTGTACCGGTATTATCACCCGCGCATTCAACATTCTGGACTTTCTCATCAGACCGTACGATTAAAGGATTTTGTTTAATCTCGGCCGAGATAATTTCCTGGCAGTGATTGGCATCAGTTACCAATAGTGCATACTCACCGGCAGAAACATTAACCAGATCTTCCGAGTTTGACTGGTTACTCCAGCTGTAGGTATATGGTTTAACACCACCACGTACCGTAACATCGATCATACCCCTCTTAAATCCGTAACACAATATATCCGCTATGGAGTCGATCCCGATTGTTAGTTTTTCGGGTTGATTGACTTCAACCTCCAAACTATCGGGACATCCATGCGCATCATGAACAAGCACTTTGTATTTTCCGGCAGCAAGACCGGCTATATCCTGGGAGGTTGCGCCGTTGCTCCACTTATATTTGTATGGAGGCACACCACCGGACACCATAATATCAATAGCGCCCTTTTGATCACCATGACAGGAAACATGCAACACGGAATTCAGCTTTACCTCAACCTCAGTGGTTTGGGTAATCCTTGTTCCTTCTTGTGCAAATATTGATTCCTGAAAAGATGAATAAAAAAAGGCAAGAACCAGAAATAATAGGTAAAATCTTTTCATAAGTATTATTGTATAAAAAAACAAATTATATTATCTATACGACCGGAATGAAAATTAGGTTATAAATTATTTATTGAATTTCAAATAAATACGGTTTGCTATAATGATATTTATCATAATACCGGGCTATTCAGGTTTCTCTGAAAAAACTCACACTTGTCTGTATGTTCTTAAAACAAATCATTAGGGTTTGTCAATAAACTCATAGTGTTTGTTCAGAATGTTCGAGATCAAGGCGTGCAAAAATTTATGCTAAGCTTAAAGAAATTGGGATTTCTGGAACTCCGACTTTTTTCCCTTATAACATAGCTTATCCTAAATAGTGTCCGTCTATAAAGTTGTCAAAATGTTTAACCGAATAACGTAAGCTAATGACGGTAATATTCCTTTTAAATAAACCGACACAAGAAACGGATTCCCGCCTACAGAAAATGCCGTTAAAAAAAATCAGGACGGGTACCGTTAAAAAATCTTTGCTGTCCGATGGCAGTAATGCTAAAAAAGTGATAAAATGGAACAATGAAAGAAATATATAACATCTTTTGCAAAATATATCCCCTGTCAACGAATGACATTGATAAAATATCGGGTATTATAGAAATCGTTCACTATGAAAAAATGATTGATTTTGTAAGTATTAATTCTCATAATAATTATGAATATATTGTTATCGATGGAGTTTGCAGGAGTTACGTTATTGATTTTGAAGGAAATGATGCGACATTATCTTTTTTTGCCTCCGGTGATGCAATACCTCCTAATCAGGTAAGAATGTTAAATGGTAAATCAGTATACAACATTCAGGCATTAACTTTAGCAAAGGTGGCATGCTTTAATAGTAAAGCTTTTTCAGAACTGATGATGGACAATAAAGAGATTGAAAAATGGGGCAGAACAGTTTTTAATATTGAATTAAAGAATAAAGTTGAAAAAGAAATTGTATTAATTGCCTTATCGGCCAAAGACCGTTTGTTACAATTTAGAAACCGGTATCCCTGTCTTGAAAATTTAATTCCTCACAAATATATTGCATCATATCTGGGTATTTCTCCTGTTTCACTTAGCAGGCTTAGAGGTATGAAATAAAAATTATATTTTAACAATTGTTAATGCATGCTGAATATTTAAAATATTTCTTTGTAAAAAAAAAGATACAATGAAAAACTTATTATTTTTCAGCATTTTATTCTTAAGTGGTATGAATGCGACAGGTCATGATTTTAACAGATTAGAGAGTTATCTTAATAAAAAAGTTGCAGGTGTTATTACACCGGGAGTTCAGTACATTATAACAGATAGTCATGGAATTTTGTATGAATACAATAAAGGTTTAGCCAATATTGAGAATGGTGTTAGGGTTGATTCAAATACACAGTTTAAAATGTATTCATCAACCAAATTGCTTACCATGCTTGCTGTCATGCAAATGGTTGAAGAAGGGAAAATAGACCTGGTCGCGTCGGTTTCAAAATATATATCATATGATTTTCCGAAGGATATAACAGTTAGAAAAGTATTATCGCATACGGCAGGGTTCTCAAGGTATCCTTTTGTAAAAGAAATTCATCCGGAGAATGAGCATGATGACTTTAATTATTCTGAATTTATAAATAAAATGCTACCTAAGCATAAAGAATTAAGTTATTCACCGGGTAAAAAAAACAGATATTCGAATTACGGATTTTTGGTGTTGAGTGCAATAGTGGAAGAAGTTTCGGGGATATCGTATGAAAAATATGTAAACGAGAACCTTATTGAACCTGCAAAACCAGACCCACAGGATTATGTCGGTTTTAACTATACCGGCCAAACCGCCACAGGATATCAAAGGAGAAGGACAATAATGCACTGGATATACTCCGGCATGGTTAACACCGATAGGTATTATGGAGCTAAAACTAAAAAATGGCAGAGTTACAATAACTTATATATGGAAGGAGTTGGATTCGGCGGTGGCTTTGCTAATGCAAGGGGTTTATCGAAATTGTTTATAGCATTATTAAACAATAATATTATTTCGGAAAATACTTTACAAGCAACTTTTGAGTCACAAATGTATAATAAAGAAAAAGTATCTAAACAAGCATTAGGCTGGTGGAACGGGAGCGTTGCCGGGAATAAAAGTTATTATCATCCCGGTGGTGGTGGGGGATATTCATGTGAGGTTCGCGTTTATCCTGAAAAAGGTATTGTTAGAATCATGATGTTGAATAAGACTCAGACTTATAGTGATTTGAGGATGTTTTCAAAAATTGATAGGCTTTGGTTAAAGGAATTATGACATAAGATTTAATATGAGAGCTTCAAAAGATTTACATAAATTGACATCAGCGGAATCAGGGCAATTATTTCCAATCATCATTCAGGAATATTCCGGGGAATGGGTTGATTTTTATGAAATAGAGAAAAGTTCAATATTAGATTCATTTACACAATGGGAGATTGTAAACATTGACCATATCGGCAGTACAGCAATTCCTGGTATAAAAGCCAAACCAACGATTGATATTTTATTGCAGGTTTCTGAACAGATTGATATTCAAAAATTAGAGCATGTTTTCAAATCACTTGGTTACCAACTTACCAAACAACCTGATAATCCACCACCACATATGACTTTTGTTAAAGAATATACTAATATGGGATTTAAAGGACAAGCATACCATGTTCATATCAGGTATCGTGGTGATTGGAACGAGATAAGATTTAGAGATTATTTGATTGAACACAAAGAGATTGCTAAAGAATATGAGGCTTTAAAACTGGAACTTGCTGACAAATATAGAAATGATAGAGAAGCATATACGGATTTGAAAACGGATTTTATAGAAAAAATAAA
>CAZBJH010000125.1:0-9506 GCA_964492185.1 uncultured Bacteroidales bacterium
ACACTAATTAATTATGTAAAGATATAAAACTATCCCGGGAACCACGAACAATAATGAATCAAGGCGGTCAAGCAAACCACCATGCCCCGGAAGTATAATTCCTGAATCTTTCACTGATACCGATCGTTTGAATAAAGATTCGGTAAGATCACCCAAAGTCCCGAATACAGTAACTATCACCGCGATGATCAACCGCTGTGTTATGTCTGATTTATCAAACAGGCCGGGCAATAAAACAGCCGCCAACACGCTGAAAACCAGACCACCGAAAAAACCCTCCCAGGTCTTTTTGGGTGATACCCTTTCCAATAATTTATGCCTGCCAATAAGTATTCCTGTGAGATACGCGAATGAATCGTTAATCCATATCAATAAAAAGACCCCCAGCAGAAGGGAATAATTATACTCACCCGCCTGGAACCCGAATACCATCAGATGCATCAGTGAAAAAGGAATACCAATATAGATAAGGCCGGTGAATGAGTGCCCAAGCCTTTCCAATGACCGGTTACTTTTATTAAATAATTCAATAATAAAAATCAGTAATAAAAAAGGAATGGCCAGTACATAAAGAATATGTTGTATTTTTCCTGAAAAGACGAGGTAACTGACCAGAAAAACAATAACAGACGGAATGATATTAACAATGAGATTAAAGGGCTTGTATAACTGACCGGGCATACGGTAAAACTCAATCAGGGTATGGTTCAGAAAAGCCAGGAAAACCATAAGATAAGTATATTCACCAAACAACAGTGAAGCAATAACAATGCCAGTATAAACTATTCCCGAAAGGGTTCGTATCAAAAGATCATTCAATGCTTACAGATTTTTTAACAGGTACCTGGCACGGAGTGTAACGTTATTCTTTACATATACCTCAATCTCTCCGAATAAATAGTGTCTGTCCATAATTTCCGATATCCGCGTTGCTGCCAAAATTTTAAATCCTCAAATACATTAGTATACCGCGGTTTAAAATGTTTTTCACAACGTTAATAATTTTAAAGGTGTTCAAGAGCTCACTTCGTTCGGTTCGCGCGCCTTGATCTCGAACATTCTGAACAAACACTAAGAGTTTATTGACAGACTCTAAATAAACAGAATCCTTTTTATTAATGATGATCGACTCAATATTGTTTTCTTCAAGTATCCTCTTTGCAATTCCCGACCGGTACTCTTTGGTTGTTGAATAAACAGCTATCCAATCCTTTTCCATTATTTCTTAAAAAAATCAGGCAGATTTCTTCTGATCTTCCTTTTTTTCAGGATCAGTTTTACTTGTTTTTGATGAGGTCTTATCCCCGTTTTCAGATGATTTCCCTTTTGCTTTGGTTGTTGGCTGTTTGCCTGTTGCCGGCCTGGCCGTGCTTCCTGTTCGTGATTTTGCTTTTGCAACTGTGGATTTCTTTTTCAATTCTGCAGCAATTTCGTCACGACTCTTGAATTTTCGTTTACCATATACCTTTTCAAGATCCTCGCTAAAAATAACTTCTTTATCAAGCAATTTCCCTGCCAGTTGCGTCAGCTTCTTTTTATTTTTCTTTAATATTTCGACTGCCCTGTTATATTGGAACTCGATAAGATTTGATACTTCCTGGTCAATCAGCTCAGCAGTCTTTTCACTGTATGGTTTGGTAAATGAATATTCATTCTGTCCCGTGGAATCATAAAAACTTTTATTCCCCACTTTTTCACTTAATCCAAAATACGAAACCATGGCATAGGCTTGCTTTGTGATTCTTTCCAGATCATTCAATGCCCCGGTGGATAACCGGCCAAACATTACCTGCTCTGAAGCTCTCCCTCCAAGTGCAGCACACATTTCATCAAGTAACTGCTCCCGTGTGGTGATCTGTCTTTCCTCGGGGAGGTACCATGCAGCACCCAGTGCTTTCCCCCTGGGGATGATGGTTACCTTAACCAGTGGATTAGCATGTTCCAGCAACCAACTGATAGAAGCATGTCCGGCTTCATGAAAAGCAATGGTTCGCTTTTCTTCCATGGTGATGATCTTATTCTTCCGTTCAAGTCCGCCAATAATACGGTCAACCGCATCAAGAAAATCCTGTTTCTGAACTTCTTTCTTATTCCTCCTGGCAGCGATCAGGGCAGCTTCATTACATACATTGGCAATGTCAGCACCACTGAAACCGGGTGTTTGCTTGGAAAGGAAGCTTATATCCAGCTTTTTTTCAATTTTTATGGGCCGGAGATGAACTTTAAAGATCTCTGTTCTTTCATTCAGATCAGGCAGTTCGAGATGGATCTGACGATCAAAACGGCCGGCACGTAAAAGGGCCCTGTCAAGTACATCCGCCCGGTTGGTGGCAGCCAGGATAATAACACCCGTGTTGGTGGCAAAACCATCCATCTCGGTCAGCAACTGGTTTAATGTATTTTCCCGTTCATCATTAGCCCCGAAATTAGGGTTGCGACCCCTGGCACGTCCTATAGCATCTATTTCATCAATAAAAATAATACAGGGAGCCTTTTCCTTTGCCTGTTTAAAAAGATCCCTGACACGGGATGCTCCAACTCCTACAAACATTTCCACAAAATCGGAGCCCGACATGGAGAAAAAAGGCACATGTGCCTCGCCTGCTACAGCCTTGGCCAGCAATGTCTTTCCCGTACCCGGGGGACCTACAAGCAAAGCTCCCTTCGGAATTTTTCCTCCAAGTTCAGTGTATTTTTTGGGTTTCTTAAGAAAGTCAACAATCTCTTTTATCTCCATTTTGGCTTCTTCAAGGCCTGCAACATCTTTAAAGTCAACTTTCACGTTTGCTTCCCTGTCAAATATCTTAGCCTTGGACTTACCGACATTAAAAATTCCTCCAGGGCCTCCCGCACCCCCTGCCGCGCCACTCATCCGTCTGAAAATAAACAGCCAGATAGCAACCAGAATAATGATCGGCAATAACCAGCCCATCACTTCACCAAATACATCTTTACGTGTTTCACTGTCAGGATATATCTTTTCTTCCTCGGAAAATCCTTCCTGCGCTTCCTCCAGCCTTCTTTCGAACATTTCAACCGAATTAATATTAAAATAATAATGCGGTCCCGACTGGGATAACTGGCTCCAGCCCCTGTTTAATACTTTATCATGCTTGGGAGAGGTTAGCTGATCGGGCCTTATATATACCTCAACCATCTTTTCATTAACAACAACCAGCTTTTGTACCTCATGTTCCAGCAACATCTGGTTCTTAAATTCCTTCCAGTTTGTTTTAATGGCTTTTTGTCCCGTGTTGATAAATAACATTGAAAAAATAGCAATCCCGATAAGCGCGGGTATCCAATAAGAATTGAATTTATTCTTTGGGTTATTATTATCTTTCATATTCTTATCGTTCCTGTTGTTGTTCGCGCCGGTTGGCTTTTTCTGTTCACTCATTCGTTTAATTCATTATGTGTTACTTTCCTCTATTCTAAAAATCTCGGCATCACCCCACAATTCTTCCAGCTTGTAGCGATCCCTGATATGCTTTTGAAATATATGCACTACAATACTTTCAAAATCGAGCAGTATCCATTCCGCGTTATCCCTGCCCTCATGATGCCCGATATGCTCCTTAAGGTTAATATGTACCTTTTCTTCTATTGATGCTGCAATGGCATTTACCTGGGTGGTTGAATCTCCATGACATATAATAAAATTGTCAAATACTGCATTCTGTATGTTGCCAAAAGAAATATTAATTACATCCTTTCCTTTTTTATCCAGAATTCCTGATATTATATATTCAATAAGTTTATTCTTCTTTATCAATAGTGTTATCGTTTTTATAACTATTTACAAAAATAATGAAATTAAATGTATTTGCTTTAATCAAAAGACCCTGTATTTTTGTCATATTAAATAAGTTCCGCCTTTTACGGAATTTACACGTATTAAGGTATATCAATAACAATACCAATACATGTTTGTTTGCAAAAAATAATAAGCCGGTCTGTCAACATGAACAACAAATTGATCAGTAATAACCTGATCTCGCTTGATCAGGTGGATTCGACAAATGATTATGCCCGTATGATCCTCCGGAATAACAGAGTGCCGGAGGGAACTGTTATTTTGGCAGATGAGCAACTAAAAGGCAAAGGACAGCCCGGGAACAGCTGGGAAAGTGAAAAAGGTAAAAATATTACAATGAGTATTATCCTCTATCCCAAAAAACTTCAGTTGAATAAACATTTCTTTCTTGCAATGGCAACTTCTCTTTCCATAACCAGCTGTTTAAAAGATCTGGAAATCGAAACAAGGATAAAATGGCCAAATGATATATATCACGGGCAAAAAAAGATTGCCGGTATACTTATTGAAAATTCAATTCAACAAAATACAATTACCGAATCCGTTATTGGAATCGGTATCAATATCAACCAAATAAAGTTTTCTTCAGCTCTTTCCAACCCTACCTCCGTTAGACAAATAACCGGAAGATATACCGACATCACGGAAATCTGCCGCATATTAATATACAACCTGAATAGGTGGTTGGGGAAACTATATGCAGGTTATCTGAAAGAGATCAGAAGTAAATATATGGATAATCTCCTTCTGCTCGATCAACCTGCCATTTTTGGTATTAACAATTCGAAAAGAAAAGCAACAATAATTGATGTGGAGGACGACGGCACACTTGTATTAAGAATGGCAGGAGGTAGTATTCAAAAGTTCTTTTTCAAAGAAATTGAATTTCCTCTTTGAGCGATCAGTGAACAAATGGAAGAATTCAACGGGATTAATCAGCTTCAGCTTTCGACGTCCTGCATCTGCCCTGCAAATGACTCATGAATAAGACAGGTTAAAAAGAATATTTGCTTAATTGATCAACCAGGGTATTTAAAAATTTCTGTAAAGGCTTCTTTGCAACTGGCTCCATCACAGGAGGTATATCTACATGTGCTGTTAAGCGTATTTTAGTGTCATTCTCAGCTACCATTTTCAACTGTATCCAGAAATAGAAATTAAATTTATTGTCGATACCGGCAAGTTTTATCAGCTTAAAAGGCTCTTTTTCCAGGATCCTTACACCCGTCTGCCCGATCCCATCAACAGTGAACCGGCATGTATCACCGTCTGCTTCCCAGTTACGCACTTTATCTTCAGGTACCAGCTTTTCAAAGTTATTGAAATCCGTGAGAAAATTATAAATCTTCTCATCCCGGCTTTCAATAGTTCCTATTTTACTTTCCAGTTTAAGCATAAAAAACAGTTGTTTATTATTAACTCTCCACTTTCGCCAACCGTATACCTGTCACATATTATCCGATCCACCCCCTGAATCTCCGTCTATAACCCTCAACTATAACCTTCCGCCCACTGTTGCGGATCCTTTCTCCATTCCGAAAGTGCTTTCATATCTTCAATCCCAATATACCCACGAATCATAGCCTCATCAAGCAATACATTGTAATCGCTTAGGGTGATCAGTCTGCATCCTGCCTTTTCAAAATTTTCCTCAGCAAACGGAAAACCATATGAAAACGCCGCAACCATTCCTAAAACATTACAGCCTTCCGAACGCAGAACTTCAACAGCCTTCAGGCTGCTCCCCCCTGTAGATACCAGATCTTCGATCACTACTATAGACTGATCAGTCTCAATTTTGCCTTCAATAAGGTTCTCCAGTCCATGTGATTTTGGAGCCGAACGTACATAAACAAAAGGCAGATTCATTGCATCGGCTACAAGAGCGCCCTGGGCAATGGCCCCTGTTGCAACTCCTGCTATTGCTCCTGCATTGGGAAAATACTTATCAACAGCTTTTATATAGTGAGCTTTGATCGTACTTCTGATCTCCGGAAATGAAAGCGTGATCCTGTTATCACAATAAATGGGAGATTTCAGGCCGGATGCCCATATAAATGGCTTTGCAGGATTTAATTTAATTGCCTTACTTTGCAATAAGAGGCTTGCGATTATTTTTTCATCTATTTCCATTTAACAAATGTATAAAGTTTTTTTCAATGACCGAACCGTAATTTTAACCGATGATTTTGCAAAAAATTTTCAGG
This sequence comes from uncultured Bacteroidales bacterium, assembly GCA_964492185.1. Classification (GTDB taxonomy): domain Bacteria; phylum Bacteroidota; class Bacteroidia; order Bacteroidales; family UBA10428; genus JAFGSZ01. Next base: position 6,025 of record CAZBJH010000125.1, read on the forward strand.
TCCGTTACGGTCTTTTTTATAAATATAAAGATGTTGAAGACCTTCGCGAACTGATAGAATTTTACTCTAAGCTGCAACTTATAAGGTCATTGTTCATTTTCTCCGATGATCTGGATAAACTACAAGATGCATTCCGTTCATGCTTTACACCTGTTAATGCCGCGGGGGGATTCGTCAGAAATACAAAAAATGAAATATTAATGATATTCAGAAGAGGAAAGTGGGATCTGCCAAAAGGAAAGTTAAACAAAAATGAAGATTTCAAACAGGCTGCTCTTCGTGAAGTTGAAGAGGAATGCGGGATACATAACATTAAAATAGAACGGCCTCTTTTATCGACATATCATACTTACACGATGAATGGCAGACCCGTACTCAAAAAAACATTCTGGTTCGACATGTATTATGCGGGGGATGAACCTCCTGAGCCTCAAACTGAAGAGGATATCACCGACATAGGATGGTTTACTAAAGACAGGATACCTACCCTGCTGGAGAATACTTATGGTGCAATTCTGGATGTATTCAGGTATACGGCAATAGCTAATCTGACCTGAAATATTCATGTATACCAGACTGCATTATTCATACAAATTAAATAGTGTCTGTCCATAAAGTCCCATTTGCCGCGTTACGCTTGCGCGAAAATTGCTCGTTTACGACTGGTAAACTCCGCGTTTTCGGACCGCGCGAGCCTTGCAAATGGAACTTTCTGAACAGACAAATAACCGGTTAAACATTTCGCCCACTTTATAGACAGACTCTAAATATCCCCCCTGTTTTTCATTATCCTGAATAATTGCCCTTCAAAATTTTCTGAGGGACCGGGAGCAGGCGATAATATCAGTTTACCCTCCGGATCAATAAGATAATAAGTCGGGACACCCCTGATATCATAATCTTTTATTACATCAGTATGATTCCCGTAATGTAAGAACTTCCATGGAAAACCATTTTTTTCAATCGAGGTCTTCAGATTACCGTATGATTTATCCATTGAAATTGTGACAATCTGCAGGTAATCAATATGCCTGTCATGTACACCCCGTAACTTTTCAAATTCATTAAGGCATGTATAGCTATAACTTATGCAAAAATTCAGGTAAACGTATTTTCCCCTGTAATCAGACAGGCTGACCAGGTTGCTGTCTATATCATACAACTGAAAACCGGGAGGAAAATATCCGGCCATCAAGCGGGTAACTTTTTCGCGTATTGTCCGGCCTATTTCTTTATGCATTTCTATTGAGCTCTTATCTATCAATGAATCCAAAATTACAAGCATGGCACTTCTTGAGAAATTATCATCATAAAATTCGTCATGCAAGCCTTTCAGAATAACCAGTTCCAGTAAAGTATCATTTTGCAGAACATCATCCCCGGAAAGGGTATTCTTTAATTGTTCAAGACTTTGGTCATCGTTGATATCAGAATATATTTCAGCACCACTGACCGTACGCGAAAAAAAATTGAAATAACGTTCATATATCTGATTGAAAAGTTCCATATAAGCGGGATTATTGTACAGAACCGGACGATCCAGGAAAAATTTGTCGGACACGCTTCTGGCTTTGTGCTGGTGTGCCAGATGCCTTAACATTCCATATTTGTACTCCTTGAAAAAATTGAAGAATGTATTACTGTCACCCGTGTAAGGTGCATCCATCCTTTCAATATCATCATCCAGCTGACTAATATCCTGCCGGAGGGCTAAATTATGTATATGTTTATTATAATAGGGATAATACGCATCATGGAACATACGTATTTTCATGTTCAGTTCCGTATCAATTGAATTCCCCAGGCCCAGATGAATGCTTGTGGGATCAAAGAAAGGGTTTAACTCATCTTCAATCTTAAGTGGTTTATTTTCAGGCAATACAATTTCATAGACTTTCCCCGGTACTACATACAAATATCCCCGGTATATGCCAACATCCGTAAAAACATAAGTAATACCGTTAACTTCAAAGTCCATACTGAATGTCCCGTCTTCCTGAACCTTTGAACGTGCAAGAACCTTTGTTTCATTTGTTATTCTGTCTTTATACTTATGAAAAACCAGCTCTTCACCGGCATAGTCCGGAGCAACTCCTGAAATTGTCACCTCACTGGCAATAAGAAATTGTGAAAAAAACACTAGTACTGTCAACACCTTTATCAATCTCATAAGCATATTTTATCCGGCAGAAACTGGCTTGCATCACCGCCATGCATAATGATATCACGAACTATAGTTGAATTGACCGAAGTATATTTTGGTTCGGTCAACAAAAAAACCGATTCCAGCTCAGGGTACATGGCTTTGTTATTTTGTGCTATCGCCCTTTCATACTCAAAGTCAGCTGACGTGCGTAATCCCCTCAGAATATATTTTGCATTCACCTCCCTGCAAAAATCAACTGTCAATCCCTCAAAACTATGTACACTAACTTTCTCATCCTTCTCAAACACATCCCTGATCCATGACATTCTCTTCTCTAACGGAAAATAACCAGGTTTATTGGTATTAAACCCTATTGAAATTATGATCAGGTCAAAAATAGGAAAGGCACGCCTGACGATAGACTCATGCCCGATAGTAAAAGGATCGAACGATCCGGGAAAAACAGCAATACGTTCCATAATGTGTATTTGTTTTTCTAAAAAAATAAATATATGCAAATTCTTTTATTTCATTCTTATCTCCACTGCACCAAATATGGCATTTGCTTCAATAACAAGATAGGATAAGGAATCTTTATTCATATTGTTTGAATAATTAATGCTCCCGAATGCCACCATATTACCGTCAGGCATTTTAGCCCCGGCGAATACAGCATTCGCTTCAATCCTTACCGGCATGTTTTTATTTAAAATAACTTCAGACTTGCCGAAAATCGCGTTGATCTCAATCTTAAAAGGTCTGTCCCGTTCCAGTTCAATATCCCTAAGATCATGAACAGTTTTTGAAAAGATAGTATTGTATTCGGTATTGTTTTTGGCAGAACCCGTATAATGGTATTCCTGGAAAATAACATCACGCTTATGCTGCCTGTGATGAACTATTCCGGTATGTCCGATAATTACCCGGATACCTATTACAATGATTAAAAGACCAAATACTATCCGAAAAATACTTATCCCGAATAAAATACGAAAAATTATACTTGCACCGACGAGGATCAGTATGATCCCCCAAAAAACACCTGGAGCCATTCTCATAATTATTGGTTTTTACAATATAAAAATACTGCTTATCCTGGTAAAGAAAAATACCGGATAGGTAAAAGAAGGGTTTTCATCGGTTAAAACGTGATAATACTCCCGTAAAAGAAGGATATGAATTAAAGTATGGACAGATACATGACCGGTTAAACATTTTTCCGGGTTTATAGACAAACACTAATTAGAGTTTGTCCATAAACTCGTAGTGTTTGTTCAGAATGTTCGAGATCAAGGCGCGCGAACCGAACGAAGTGAGCTCTTGAACACCTTTAAAA
>CAZBJH010000126.1:0-9458 GCA_964492185.1 uncultured Bacteroidales bacterium
AAGAGCTCACTTTTAAATAAGTTCTTTAACTCACTTAAAAAAGTAAGTTAAAGAGCTCACTTCGTTCGGTTTGCGCGCCTTGATCTCGAACATTCTGAACAAACATTAAGAGTTTATTGACAAACACTAATTGTCAATTTTATCAGGCTTTATGCACTATGCTTACCTTAAGTGAAATCAGGCTTTCAACCTGCTGATATAAGAAGGGAGAAGGGCGGGAAATTTGCAGTTTTGCGAAAAAACATTTCAAACTGTCATAATATCTTTTTCCTTGGCTTCGATAATGTCATCAACCTGTTTTGAATAATTATTTGTCAATTCCTGAACTTCGTTTTCAGCATCTTTGGCAAGGTCTTCGGAAAGTCCTTCTTTCTGAAGCTTTTTAAATTCCTCATTAGCTTCCCTTCTTGCATTACGTATACTGATCCTGGTGTTTTCAGCCATGTTTTTAATTTGTTTTACCAGGTTCAGCCTTCTTTCTTCAGTAAGGGCGGGTACGAGGATTCTTATAAGTTCACCGTTATTTGCAGGATTGAGGCCTAAATTTGCAGCTTGTATTGCTTTTTCAATAGGATCAATCATATTCTTTTCCCAGGGCTGGATCAGGATGGTACGTGCATCGGGGGTACTGATGTTTGAAACCTGGTTAAGGGGAGTGATTACACCGTAATAGTCAACTGTTATACCGTCAAGCATAGCAGGATTGGCTTTCCCGGCACGTACATGTGCAAGCTCATCTTCAAGATGCAGAGCAGCTTTATCCATTTTTTCCCTGGCCACATCAATAACTAACTGAACTTCTTCTTCCATAGGATTGAAATTTTACAGGATTTAGTTTAAATATTGACATTAATGTGAATTATTTATAAACAAATTTAGGAATTTATTTTTGGGCAACAGCCGGCAAATATTAATTTCTGACAATTGTACCTATTTCTTCACCGGTAATAAGTTTTTTCAAATTTCCTTTTTTATTCATATTAAACACAATAACAGGCATATTATTTTCCCTGCACATAGTAAAAGCTGTAAGGTCCATTATTTTTAACCCTTTATTGTAGGCATCACTAAATGTGATAGAATCAAATTTTTTTGCTTTCTTGTTTTTTTCCGGGTCATCGCTGAAAACACCGTCCACCCGCGTACCTTTCAATATTGCATCTGCTTCAATCTCTATGCCCCGTAAGGCGGCGGCTGTGTCAGTCGTAAAATAAGGATTCCCCGTACCAAAGGCGAATATTACGACATCTCCGTGTTTCATTGCCTGCAATGCTTTTTGTTTGCTGTAGTGTTCCCCCACGGGATCCATATTAATGGCGGTTAATAGTTTCGCGGAATTGCCGATCCGTTCAAATTCCGACTGCAGGGCAAGGCCATTGATCACTGTGGCAAGCATACCCATATAATCACCTTTAACACGGTCGATACCGTTCTCAGTACCTGAAATACCCCTGAATATATTACCGCCTCCTATCACAATGCCGACTTCGGCTCCCAGGTTGATCAACTCCTGGATTTCAGTGATGTAATCATTCAACCGGTGTGCATCTATACCATGATCGCTGTTGCCCGTCAGTGCTTCACCACTTAATTTCAGCAGTACGCGTTTATATTTGACCATCTTTCTATAAATCAAATTTCTGAAAATTAGTATTTATTATACATTTTACCAAACAAAAAAAGAGGGTTTAAACCCTCTTTCTCTTATATCATAGTATGTGAAAATGATCAATTCGATAGTGAATACCGCAGGAACCCGGTTACAGTCAGATCTTTGTCTGTTTCCTGAAGGTATTGACGCACTGATTTTTTTGCATCCCTGGTAAAATCCTGATTTAATAAAGTATTGTCTTTGAAGAATTTTTTCAGTTTTCCTTCTGCAATCCTGTTGACAATATTTTCGGGTTTACCTTCAGCAAGAGCCTGTTCACGACCGATTTCTTTCTCTTTTTCTTTCACTTCCCCGGGTACATCTGATTCATCTATAGCTACTGGATTCATAGCGGCAATTTGCATGGCGATGTCTTTGCCAACCTGGTAATCTGCTTTTTGGTTCAATCCAGCAAGTGTTGCCAGCTTATTTCCCGGATGAATATAGGGTATCACCTGTGCTGCTTCCAATTTAGCATAGTAGGTAAGCTCTAATTTCTCGCCTATGATACCTACTTCTTCTGTTACCCTGTCTTCAACCTGTTTACCATCAATGCTCAACTGTTTCAGAGCATTAAGATCGGCAGGCTTCTGAGTCAGTGCCAGGTCAAGTATATCATTAGCAAGTTTTACAAAGCCTTCATTTTTGGCAACAAAATCTGTTTCACAATTCAGTACTATCATTGCACCGAATGTGGCATCTCCCGATGCTTTTGCAAGAACAACGCCTTCTGAAGCTTCCCTGTCAGCACGCTTATTGGCTACTGCCTGACCTTTTTTACGAATAATTTCAACTGCCTTATCTAAATCGCCATTTGCTTCCTGAAGGGCTTTTTTACAGTCCATCATACCGGCGCCTGTGGTCTTTCTGAGTTTACTAACCTCAGTTGCGGTTATTTGTGTCATAACTTAATATACTTTTAGAAAATTGTATTTATTTGGATATTCTTTCCCTTTTGACCGGAGATTTTTTTGCAGATGATTTTTTTGCAGATGATTTTTTGGTTTGAACATCCATTTCTTCTTCATCTTCGTCGTGTGCATGTACTTTTACATTTTCTTCTTCCCCGGCTTCCGGTTCATCACTTTCATCACCACGTCGGGCAACTTTTTTGTCTTTTTTGGATGACACATCCTTTTCTTTTTCCATCTTACGTTCATCGAGCCCTTCCTGTATTGCTTTACATACAATATCAGTGATCAGTGAGATGGACTTGGATGCATCGTCGTTTGCCGGAATAGCGAAATCGACCATATTAGGATCTGAATTGGTATCAACAATAGCAAATACCGGGATGTTAAGCCGGTTTGCTTCCCGAACCGCTATAGATTCTTTGGAAATATCAACAATAAACATTGCAGCAGGGAGCCTGGTAAGATCAGATATGCTCCCCAGGTTTTTATCCAGCTTAGCGCGTTGACGGGTTATTTGCAGTCTTTCTCTCTTTGACATATTATCGAAGGTGCCGTCAGTGGCCATCTTATCGATAGCTGCCATTTTTTTCACTGCTTTCCTGATCGTTGGAAAATTTGTAAGCATTCCACCGGGCCATCTTTCTGTAACATACGGCATATTGATCTGCTTTACTTTTTCAGCGACTATCTCCTTGGCTTGTTTTTTTGTAGCTACAAAAAGGATCTTTCTGCCTGATTTGGCTATTTGTTTCAGGGCAGAACAGGCCTCATCAATTTTCGCCACCGTTTTTTGCAGGTCAATAATATGTATCCCGTTGCGTTCCATAAAAATATATGGTGCCATGCTGGGATTCCACTTTCTTTTCAGATGGCCGAAATGTACACCTGCATCGAGTAATTCATTAAAATTTGTTCTTGGCATAATAAAATATTGTTTACATTCTATAATTGTCAACCATCAAGTAGTTCCAACTTCCCGGAAGTCTCAACAGTTTAGATACTAAACACGGTTTATTTATTAACTCGTAGTGTTTGTTCAGAATGTTCGGGATCAAGGCGTGCGAAAATTTTAAACCGCAGTATACTGAAGTATTTGAGGATTTAAAATTTGAGCAACAACGCGGATATCGGACATTATGTATTAACACTAAACAAAGGTTGAATTTCCTAACGCTTACTAAATTGAAATCTTTTTCTTGCCTTGGGTTGCCCAGGCTTTTTACGTTCTACTTCACGCGGATCACGTGTAAGAAACTTACTGGCTTTCAAAAGGCTTTTATTTTCGGGGTCAAGTTTCACAAGTGCCCTGGAAATACCGAGCCTTACAGCTTCAGCCTGCCCTTTAATGCCTCCTCCGTATAATATTACATTAATATCATATTTTTCTGTTGCTTCAAGTGTGCTTAAAGGTTGCTGAACCATATATTGCAGTTGCCGTAACGGAAAATATTCTTTAAAATCACGTTTATTGATAATGATGTTTCCTTTTCCTTCATCAATATATACACGCGCTACGGCTGATTTTCTTCTTCCTACGGTGTTAATTACTTCCATAATTATTTAATCGAGTTAAGATTGATCTCTTTTGGTTGCTGGGCTTGATGCGGATGCTCCGGACCGGTATAAACGAACATGTTATTAAACAGAACACTGCCAAGACGGTTTTTTGGCAACATGCCTTTAACCGCATGCTCAATAAGGCGCTCGGGTTTCTTTGCCATTATCTCTTCCGGTGTAGTTGTTTTCTGTCCCCCCGGATATCCGGAATGACTGAAGTGTTTACGATCTGTCATTTTCTTACCGGTAAGCCTGACTTTTTCCGCGTTTATAATGATCATATTATCACCACAATCAACATGAGGGGTAAAGTCAGGTTTATTCTTCCCCCGTAATATCTTTGCCACTATTGATGCTAATCTTCCTAACGGCTGGTTAGTAGCATCAACTACATACCAGTCTTTCGTCACTGTAGCACTGTTTGCCGACCTGGTTTTGTATTTTAAGGTATCCACTTATGTAATAGCTTTTATTTAATTATCAATATGTTAATCCAATCATTCGAAAATTGTGGAGTGCAAAAATACAATTATTTTTTATTATACAATAAGATTCTCTGGAATTTATAAGTAATTATTATGTTGAGAGGTTGAGGAGTTTAGAAGTTGAGGAGTTGGGAAGTTGGGGAGTTGAGGAGATAAAACTTTCTTTTTAGCAGTAGGTATTCCCCTACTGGGGGTAGGGGTGGGGTCCGTGCGTTTATTTGTTAATAAGAAAAGATTCTGCCGGTCTTGCAGGTCCCTTGCTAAAATGTTAGCGGTATGTTAAATTTTTTTTCACTTTTCCATCTTATCACTGTTCAGCTTTGAGCTTTGAGCTTTGAGCTTTTTTCCTTCCGGCTTTGTACTTTATTACTATTTTTGCACAAAATATTAAAATGAGGGGTTTGAAAACAGAGGACCGGTTATCAGTTGATTTTTTTCAGCGTGATGTGCTTGAGGTAGCTCCTGCATTGCTGGGTAAGCAGATAAATCTGGTATGCAGTGATAATAGTATCCGGAAATTTACGATTAATGAAGTTGAGGCATACCGTGGTGAAGAAGACCTGGCATGTCATGCCAGCAAAGGGTGTACAGACCGCACAAAGGTTATGTACCGGCGGGGGGGATGCCTGTATATTTACCTTATTTATGGTTTGTACCGGATGATTAATATTGTTACGGGTCCGGAAGGGCATCCCCAGGCTGTATTGATACGCGGACTGGAGGAGGTGAGTGGCCCGGGCAGGGTTAGCCGTCTTCTGGGGATCACAAAGGATTACAATGGTGAGGAACTGACTCTTTCATCACGTATATGGATTACGAACGGGCCTGATGATGTTAATTATTTAACCGCAACAAGGGTTGGTGTTGAATATGCCGGAGAGATCTGGAAAAACAAACTTTGGCGGTTCTATTATTAAAAACTGTTAATTTTGAAATCATTTTTTTGTATTCCGCGAAAATTCTCGTTATTTGTTTACCGGTATATATGCAATATATTTTGAATGAATTTAACACAATGTGGTAAAAATGAAAAAATACAGGTCACTTAATATTATTTTTGGCTGGTTTGTCTTCTTAATTTCGGCGATTGTCTATTTAAGTACTATTGAACCTACGGCAAGTTTTTGGGATTGTGGTGAGTTTATTGCATCCGCGTGGAAGCTTGAAGTGGGTCACCCGCCGGGAGCACCTGTTTTTATGCTTATGGCAAGGTTTTTTACGCTTTTTGCCGGTAGTGATGCTACACAGGCAGCCAAAACGGTAAATGCAATGTCAGGCCTTGCCAGCGCTTTTACCATACTATTTCTCTTCTGGACTATTACCCACCTGGTAAAAAGAATGCTCATCCATACAGATGAAGAGCTGACAAAGGGCAATGTAATACTTATTCTTGGAAGTGGCCTGATCGGGGCCCTTGTTTACACATTTTCCGATACATTCTGGTTTTCGGCGGTTGAGGGAGAGGTGTATGCCAGTTCTTCCCTGTTCACAGCCATTGTTTTCTGGGCCATATTGAAATGGGAGAATATCGCAGATACGAAGTACGCCAATCGATGGCTTATTTTAATTGCCTATCTGATGGGATTGTCCATTGGCATTCATCTCTTAAACCTGCTTGCAATTCCAGCCATTGTACTGGTATATTATTTCAGGAAGTACCGTACCACACGACGTGGTGTCATTACCGCTTTGCTGGTTGCCGGAGTCATCCTTGGGGGTATAATGTATGTGATCATACCGGGAGTTCTTAAGCTGGCGCAGTTATCAGAGATATTGTTTGTTAACAGTTTCGGTCTTCCATACCATTCCGGGATAATTTTTTATACCGTGCTTATTGTGGCATCACTAGTATGGGGGATATATAAAACCCACAAAAACAAAAATGTAATTGGGCATACCGTATTAACCGGTTTAACGGTTATCCTTATCGGGTATTCTTCCTATGCCTTGATAGTTATCCGGTCGAATGTTAATCCTCCGATGGACCAGAATAATCCGGAGAATGTCTTTACTTTGCTGTCATATCTGAACCGGGAACAATATGGCGACCGTCCGCTGCTCCACGGACAGCATTTTAACGCGCCCATTGACGGCACCAAAGAGGGAAAACCCGTATATAAAGCTGTGGATGGAAGATATGAAATTACATACCGCAGGCCAAAATATTTGTATGATCCTGAGTATAAAACCCTGCTCCCCAGGATGTACAGTTCCGACCCGCAACATGTGGATTCTTATATGGAGTGGGCCCGGATAGATGAGAAGGAGCTTTTTCAACCGAGGCGTGACGAACAGGGAAACATTGTTCGCGACAATCAGGGGAATATTGTTTATGACCGCTCCAATCCCAAACGCAGTCCCAGCTTTATAGAGAACATGCGTTTTTTCTTTCGTTACCAGTTCAACCATATGTACTGGAGGTATTTCATGTGGAATTTCGCCGGAAGGCAGAACGATATTCAGTCACACAGCAAGGCCGAGATCACCAAAGGAAACTGGCTGAGCGGGGTGGATTTTATTGATAGTGCAAAACTTGGTAATCAGGAAAACCTTCCCCGGTGGCTGAAGGAAAATTGGGCAAGAAACAGGTATTATATGTTGCCTCTTTTGCTAGGCCTTCTGGGTTTTTTCGTTCAATACAGGAAAGACAATAAAAATTTCTGGGTGGTGATGGCCCTGTTTTTCTTCACCGGACTTGCCATCGTGATCTATCTTAATCAGTATCCACATCAGCCCAGGGAGAGGGATTATGCCTATGCCGGGTCATTCTATGCTTTTGCTATATGGATAGGTATGGGCGTGGTAGCTCTCTTTAAAGCTGCGCGGGAAATTACATGGACCCTGGTCAGGAAGAAAGGATTTATTGTAGCGGCAGGTATCGCGGTAATAATTTTACTGGAAATGGCAATCTCCGAATCATTGACACTTTCCCTTTCACTTATCTACATGGGTGTATTAACCTTGTTGCTGATAGGGATAATGAAGCTTGCAGGGGGAGTAATCAGGAACGATGCGGTGCTGGCCTCGCTGATCCTGCTATTATGTTTGCCTGTCCCTTTGATCATGGGAGCTGAAAACTGGGACGACCATGATCGTTCAGGCCGTTATGTAGCGCGTGATATGGCATATAATTATCTTAATTCATGTGCTCCGGATGCCATATTATTTACCAACGGTGACAATGATACATTTCCTTTATGGTATGCACAGGAAGTGGAAGAAATCCGGACGGATGTAAGGGTAGTGAACCTCAGTTACCTGGGGGCTGCCTGGTATATCGAACAGATGGAACGCGAAGCCTATGAATCCGATCCCCTGCCAATGACAATGACAAAGAATGAATATCAGCATGGCAAACGCGATATCGTATATCTTGTAGACAGGATAAGTGAGCATACCAACCTGAAACAGGCGATCGACTTTTTGGCCGATGATGACCCGCGAACAAAACAATTACCCAATGTACCCGAGAGGGTTGATTATATTCCCTCGCGCAGGTTCAAAATACCCGTCGATTCCGCGAAGGTGATCAGAAACAAGACTGTACGTGAAGAATATGCAGATCAGCTGGTGGATGAAGTACGGTTTACAATTAACAACAGATATATTACCAAAAACCATATGATGGTGCTGGATATGCTGGCTACCAACGACTGGGAACGGCCGGTTTGTTATGCGGTTACTGTTTCCAGTGAAAACTACCTGAATCTGGGTGAATATTTTCAGACACATGGCCTGGCATACCGGATAGTGCCCGTTAAACATAATCGCCGGGACTATAATCAGGGGGGCATTGATCCGGAGATCATGTTTGAGAATATGGTAAACAAATTCAAATGGGGTGGCATTACAGATCCTGATGTATATCTTGACGAGAATATATTACGGATGTTGTCAAATATCAGAAATAATTTTGCAAGGCTGGCTGAGGCCCTGATAGCGAAAAACAAGGTTGATTCTGCCATTATGGCTCTTGACAGGTGTATTGAGCTTATGCCTGATGACCGGGTTCCCTATAATATCTTCATGCTCCCGGTAATTCAGAATTATTATTCAGCAGGTGAAATTGAAAAGGCAAATGAGATTGCAAATATCCTTAAACAAAATACTTATGAAAATCTGGATTATTATGTAAGCCTTGAGGAAAAATTCACGAACCTTTTGGATTATGAAAAAAGACTTGCCCTGCATGTATTGAACGAGCTGGTGAAATATTCGAACCGCCACGGGCAGTCCGATATCAGTAAAGAGATACAGGAAAAAATGCAGGAATACATGGTATTATTAAACTTCGCAGGGCGATAGAATGGTAGCTGTAAGGATACCGGTAATTGTAAAAAAGCTTTATTACAGCCTGATCTGGGATATCCGGGACGGTTCGCGGACTGTTTACCTTACATTTGATGACGGTCCTACACCTGATATTACACCCAGGGTACTGGGTCTTTTAAAGGAATATGATGCTAAGGCTACCTTTTTCTGCATCGGAAGGAATGTAGAACATTATCCCGGCCTTTACCGGATGATACTTGACAACGGACATACGGTCGGGAACCATACCTACAGCCACCTTGCCGGATGGAAAACCAGGAACACCGAATATTATCAGGATATCGAGCTTGCCGGATGCATGGTCAATTCCACTTTGTTCAGGCCTCCTTACGGCCGGATCAAACGTTCCCAGCTCAAACATTTGGTGAACAAATACAAAATCATCATGTGGGATGTAATGAGTTATGATTTTGACAGGAACATCACTAAGCAACAATGCCTGCAAAATGTTGTTAACCATACCCGCCCCGGATCCATCGTCGTTTTTCACGATTCGGTAAAAGCCGGGGAGAGGATGTT
>CAZBJH010000127.1:0-9261 GCA_964492185.1 uncultured Bacteroidales bacterium
TTCCGTGAAGGAGACCGTTTCACCGTTTTCTTCAACCATCACAGGATTAATAATTACTTTTTTAAAGCCTTTCAGTTCCGGCTCATCTTCTTCCAGATCTGATCCGTCGATAACAATGAGCCGGATGGATTTTCCTACCTGCGGCGCTGCCAGTCCAACCCCGTCGGAATGATACATGCTTTCAAACATGTCATCAACGAATTGCTTTATACCGGGATGATCAGGTTCTATCTCCCTTGCTTTTTTGCGTAATACGGGAGAGCCATATAATACAATCGGGTAAATCATATTTATTTCACAAATTTTTTGTTTCAAGGTATGATTGCAGGATCAGGGTTGCACTTATCTTGTCTACCAGACTTTTATCTCTTCGCTGTTTCTTATTTAATCCCCCTTCGATCATGGCCTGAACCGCCATTTTCGAGGTAAACCGTTCATCCATCAGGAACAGGGGTATATCCGGAAAAAGCTTTTTGAATCTTTTAATAAAAGGATGAACATAACTAACAGCTTCAGACGGGGTGTTGTTCATTTGTTTTGGATCACCTATAACAACCTCATCCACCTGCTCTTCCTTAAAATAGCTTTTAAGAAAATCAACCAGTTCATCTGTAGGCACGGTGGTTAAGCCGTTGGCGATCATTCTCAGGGTGTCGCTTACTGCTATTCCCGATCTTTTTCTGCCATAATCAATTGCTAAAATCCTTCCCAAAAGCTGTTGTCTTATAAATGATCAGGCAAAATTACCTAAAATATTTATAAATAAATGACGATAGCCACGAATGCGGGATTAATTTATGCATTCGCGGCTATAAAAAATATTGGTATCTGTCCATAAAGTCCCATTTGCAGCGTTACGCTTGTCCGAAAATTGCTCATTTACTACAAGTAAACTCAGCGTTTTCGAACCGCGCGAGCCTTGCAAATGGAACCTTCTGAACAGACACTACTTAGTCTTCCGTTTTTGAAAAGTCCATAGAAGCTATCCTTTTATAACTGTTGTATCTCCATTTGGCATTTTTTTCAGCCTCAGTAAACAGTCTTTCTGCTTCTTTGGGAAATGCCTTTGTAAGTGAAGTATACCTTACTTCATTTTTCAGGAAATCCCGGAATTTTTCCCATTTCGGATCCTTTGAATCAAGTACAAACGGGTTCTTACCTTCATTTTCCAGTAAAGGATTATAGCGGTAAAGATGCCAGTAGCCTGCTTCAACAGCCAATTTCTGTTCAAATTGTGATTTGTTCATCCCCAGTCTTAATCCATGATTGATACAGGGAGAGTATGCAATGATAACCGACGGGCCCGGGTAAGCTTCCGCTTCACGCAATGCTTTGAGGTATTGATTCTGGCTGGCTCCCATGGCTACCTGCGCCACATAAACATAACCATAGGTTATGGCCATCGCGCCAAGGTCTTTTTTACGGATTTTTTTGCCAGATGCAGCAAACTTGGCTACAGCGCCTGCAGGTGTACCTTTGGAAGATTGACCGCCCGTATTCGAATACACTTCCGTATCCAATACCAGCACATTTACATCCTCACCCGAGGCTATCACATGATCCAGGCCACCGTATCCTATATCATAGGCCCAGCCGTCACCGCCGAAAATCCATACGGACTTCTTGACAAGGTATTGTTCGAGATCCATGATCTCACGTGCAATCGGGTCATCCTCTTTTTTCAGACGTTCAATAACCTTTGCCGAAGCAAGTTTTGACCGGCCGGCATCCTGCATGTTCTCCATCCATTCTTTAAATGTAGACTTTGTCTCATCAGAAAAATTACCTTCTCCATCCAGCACTTTGGTCATGCGGTCAGCAATTCTTTCTCTCATTTTTTGTACTCCCGTGGCAATACCGTATCCGTATTCGGCATTATCCTCAAACAGTGAGTTGGCCCATGCCGGCCCTTTGCCTTCTGCATTTGTACAATAAGGAGTGGAAGGAGCGGAGCCCCCGTAAATGGAAGAACAACCCGTGGCATTGGCCACTATCATCCTGTCGCCATATAACTGTGTGATAAGCTTAATATAGGGTGTTTCTCCACAACCTGCACATGCTCCCGAATATTCGAACATTGGTTGTGCAAACTGACTGTTTTTAACAGATTTTTCAATATCGATGTTATCGGTTTTATATGTTACCTTCTTGTCAAGATAGTTAAATCTTTCAACTTCATCCATCTGAGTACCAAGAGGTTTCAATACAAGAGCATTTTCCTTGGCAGGGCATTCCTCTACACATACACCACAACCGGTACAATCAAGCGGGCTGACCTGTATCCTGTACTGATACCCATCAAGACCTTTACCACGGGCTTTCAGGGTTACCGTATCTGAGGGCAGGCCTTCGGCTTCCTTCTCATCAATAAGATATGGACGAATGCATGCATGCGGACAAACATAAGCACATTGGTTACACTGGATACAATTCTCAGGGATCCATTCAGGTATGTTAACGGCAACCCCTCTTTTTTCATATTGTGTTGTTCCGGGAGGAAATGTACCATCTTCACGTCCGAGGAATGCACTTACTTTAAGATCATCACCACGCTGAGCATTGATGGGTTCAGCAACATTTCTGATAAAATCGGGGATATCCCTTTCATCTTTTGGTTGCTTAATCTCAATATCAGCCCATTTCGAAGGTACATCTACCTTTTCCACATCACCTCCGCGTTCAACTGCTGTATGGTTCATATTTACTATTTCTTCGCCTTTACGGCCGAAGGTTTTTACAATTGCCTTTTTCATTTCTTTCATGGCCATATCGTAAGGAATAACCAGTGCAATTTTAAAGAAGGCAGACTGCATTATAGTGTTGGTACGGTTTCCGAGACCTATTTCCTGTGCAATTTTTGTTGCGTTGATTATATAAAAGTTCACTTCCTTTTCAGCAAGTACCTTTTTAAAACTGTCGGGAAGCCTGTTCTTTGTTTCATCTGCATCCCAAATGCTGTTCAGAAGAAACGTCCCTCCCTTTTTGATACCCTTCAGCATATCATACTTATCCAGATAAGCCGGTACGTGACAAGCCACAAAGTCGGGTGTATTCACAAGATAAGGCGAGCGGATGGGCGTATCCCCAAAGCGCAGGTGTGATATTGTAATTCCTCCTGATTTTTTCGAATCATAGGCAAAATAAGCCTGGGCATATTTATCGGTTGTTTCACCAATGATCTTAATGGAGTTTTTATTTGCACCGACAGTTCCATCCGAACCCAAACCATAGAATTTAGCTTCAAATGTACCCTTGTGGGCTATGCTGAATTCCTCTTTCTGCGGAAGCGATGTATGGGTTACATCATCAATAATACCAATGGTAAACCTGTTTTTTGGTTCTTCCTGTTCCAGGTTTTCGAAAACAGATATGATCTGTACCGGTGTGGTATCTTTTGAACTCAATCCGTAACGGCCCCCTACAATTAACGGGGCATTTTCCTTCCTGTAAAAAATATCTTTGACATCCAGGTATAGGGGTTCGCCATTCGCACCCGGTTCTTTTGTACGTTCCAGCACAGCAATTTTTTTCACTGTTGAAGGCATAACCTTCATCAGGTATTTTTCCGAAAACGGCCGGTAGAGATGTATGGATATCAGTCCGACTTTTTTCCCCTGACTGTTCAGGTGGTCAATCACTTCCTTAATGGTTTCGGTTACTGAACCCATTGCCATAACTATGTTTTCTGCATCAGGAGAACCATAATATGTGAAAGGGTGATATTCCCGTCCTGTAAGATTTGTAATTTCCTGCATATATTCATCCACGATATCGGCTACCGGATCATAAAAACGGTTAGCAGATTCCTTCGCCTGGAAATAGATATCAGGATTCTGGGCTGTACCGCGGGTAACAGGATGTTCGGGATTCAGCGCGCGTAAACGAAATTCCTGGAGCGCGTTATAGTCAACAAGCTTTGCCAGGTCTTCCATTTGTGGCGCTTCTACTTTTTGTATTTCATGTGAGTTTCTGAAACCGTCAAAAAAATGCAAAAAGGGTATTCTTGATTTTATGGCTGCCAGATGTGCAACACCTGCTATATCCATTATTTCCTGTATGCTTCCAGTTGCAAGAAGGGCAAAACCAGTATTGCGCGTGCCCATAACGTCGGTGTGATCTCCAAATATAGATAATGCATGTCCGGCAACGCTTCTTGCCGAAACATGAAAAACGCCCGGCAATAATTCGCCAGAGATCTTATGCATGTTAGGGATCATTAACAGCAGTCCCTGGGACGCAGTAAATGTTGATGTCAGCGCACCTGCCTGCAGGGCTCCGTGAACAGCGCCGGAAGCGCCGCCTTCTGATTGTAACTCCCGAACGCTTACAGTTTCTCCGAAAATATTCTTTTTCCTGTTTGCCGACCACTCATCAATATTTTCAGCCATATTGGATGAAGGAGTGATAGGGTATATTGCAGCAACTTCACTAAACATATAGGCAATATATGAGGCTGCAAAATTTCCGTCACAAGTAATAAAATTTTTATTCTTAGCCATATTTAAAGTGCTTATTATTAATAGTTTAGTAATATTAAAATTTAAGAAAACACAAAATTAAAATAAATAAGTGATTTTTATATAGAGTTTTATCATATTGAAGGTTATTAATTCTCATTATAAATAAATGGCCCTGCTATCTATTTCTAACAACAGTCAGTGATTTTTGTGAAATAAAAAATGCGGGTAAAACCCGCATTATATATTTGTAATACACCTATTCACCGTTCATTGAAATAAGAAACTCTTCGTTTGATTGAGTCCTGTCGAGCCTGTCACGTAAAAATTCCATAGCTTCGACAGAATTCATGTCAGTAAGGTATTTTCGAAGGATCCAGATCTTGTTTAAAAAGTTTTTATTAAGCAACAGGTCATCCCGGCGTGTGCTGGAGGCTGTAATATCAACTGAAGGAAAGACTCTTCTGTTTGAAAGTTTTCTGTCAAGTTGCAGTTCCATGTTCCCTGTCCCCTTAAATTCTTCAAAGATAACATCATCCATTTTCGACCCTGTATCGGTAAGGGCTGTAGCTATAATTGTCAGGGAACCGCCATCTTCGATATTTCTAGCAGCACCAAAAAACCGTTTTGGTTTGTGCAGTGCATTTGCATCGACACCACCTGAGAGCACTTTACCCGATGCCGGGGCTACCGTGTTATATGCCCGTGCCAGGCGGGTTATCGAGTCGAGCAGGATTACCACATCGTGTCCGCACTCTACCATGCGTTTTGCTTTTTCGAGGACAATGTTTGAAACTCTTACATGCCTTTCGGCCGGTTCATCAAATGTTGAAGATATTACCTCGCCTCTCACATTTCTTGCCATATCGGTCACCTCTTCAGGCCTTTCGTCGATAAGCAAAATAATAAGGTAAACCTCCGGGTTATTTGCAGCTATGGCATTGGCAATATCCTGTAAAAGTATTGTCTTGCCTGTTTTTGGCTGTGCCACGATCAGTCCGCGTTGCCCCTTGCCGATAGGTGAAAACATATCAACTATCCGAACAGAAAGATTTCCTTTTTCATTTTGATTCAAAAGCGTAAATTTTTCTTCGGGGAATAGGGGGGTAAGATAATCAAACGGAACGCGGTCACGGATATAATCGGGATTACGTCCGTTAATTTCTTCCACTTTGATCAAAGGAAAATATTTTTCACCTTCTTTAGGCGGACGTATAGTCCCTTTTACCGTATCACCGGTTTTTAAGCCAAACAATTTTATCTGTGACTGGGAAACATAAATATCATCAGGCGAATTCAGAAAATTATAATCCGCGGAACGGAGGAAACCGTATCCGTCAGGCATGATCTCGAGCACACCCGAATTACTAATGATCCCGTCAAACTCGGGAGTAGCGTCTTTCCTGTTTTCCTCGATATTTTTGATCTGCTTGTTCAACTCACGGTTTACTTCATAATTTGATCTCGACCGGGGCAGATCCTTTGAACGAACATTCTGCCCGCGTTCATGCCTCGGGGCCCTGATTTTTGGTTCATGGTTATTATCTTTTCTAACGGGTTGTTGTGTCCAGGGATCATTCTTTGGGGAAGAGCCTCTTCTTTTCTGTTCCGAAGAATTAATATTAATATCTTTTTTGTTATTTACTTCAACCTTTTCAGGTTTCTTTTCTTCGATTGTTTTACGGCGCCGTCCCGGCCTTTTTTTTGTCGGTGATTCTGGTTGTTGAGGAGTTTTTCCCTCACTTTTTTGCTTAGTTTCGGACCTGTTAGATGTTTCTTTTTTTCCTTCAGTTGCGCTTATCGCCTGTTGGTCTAAAATCTTGTAAATCAAATCCTGTTTTCTTAAAGAATCAACTCTTTTTATCTTTAACTGCTTAGCAATATCCCTAAGCTCGGATACAAGCTTTTTGTTAAGTTCAAGAATATCGTACATATAATTAATAATATTGGAAATTTAAATAAATTCGGTACCTGTAATAAGAATAAATATTGATTGTTTAGAATATATCAATAACTTCTAAAGGTTTGCTTTAAATGATAGCTGATTGGACAAATAAATCTTGATGGAATTTCTTTTGCAATAATAACCAAATAGTTAGAATTAGCAAAAAAAATGATAATTTATTTCTTAAAAGTACAATATAAGAAAAAAATTTCTAACTTTAAAGATTTAATCTTATAATATTTATAGGTCTTAAGATCAGTACCTTATCAAAAGGGCATTACATTTGACACAAAGATATGAAATAAATTTCACATAAAACTAAACCCCGGGATTATTTCTTTACTTATCATCCATTTAAAAACCCTATTATGCGACAACTCAAAATTATCAAACAGGTTACGAACAGGGAAACCCCGTCTCTGGACAAATACCTGCACGAGATTGGCAAGGTTGATCTTATTAATGCCGAGGAAGAGGTTGAACTGGCCGGAAGGATCAGGAAGGGAGATATACAGGCACTGGATAAAATGGTCAAAGCTAATCTGAGGTTCGTGGTTTCCGTTTCCAAGCAGTACCAAAATCAGGGTTTAAGTTTGCCGGATCTTATCAATGAAGGAAATCTGGGATTGATAAAAGCTGCGCAGCGTTTTGATGAAACACGCGGTTTTAAGTTTATCTCCTATGCAGTGTGGTGGATCCGTCAATCGATATTACAGGCACTGGCCGAGCAGGCAAGGATCGTACGTTTGCCCCTGAATAAGATCGGATCTATAAATAAAATAAACAAAACACTTGCTGATCTGGAACAGCGTTTTGAGCGTGAACCCTCATTACATGAAATTGCTTATGCTCTTGAGGTAGCCCCCGAAGAGGTAAAAACGGCTCTTAAAAGCGCCGGCCGGCATGTTTCCATGGATGCTCCTGTATCACAGGACGAAGAGGGTAACATGTATGACCTGATGCTGAACAAGGATGCCCCCAGTCCCGACAAAGGATTACTGACCGATTCACTAAGGAAAGAAATTGAAAGGGCATTGAATACCCTTACTTTTCGCGAGGCCAATATAATCAGGTTATATTTCGGGTTGAACGGCAAACATCCGCATACACTTGAAGAGATAGGAGAGGAGTTCGACCTGACGCGTGAAAGGGTGAGACAAATAAAAGAAAAAGCCATCAAACGCCTGAAAAACGTAACCCGCTGTAAAAACCTGAAAACCTACCTGGGATAAAGGAGAGTGAACAGTAAACAATCTATCTTCGCTCACGCGCGTTTTCAACGCGTGCGCTTCCACTCTTTAGCAGCTCCTCCGGATTTGAAATCCGGAAAATCAATATGTCAAACATACGAGCTTCGAGCTTTTCCCCTTCCGTCTTCCGGCTTTTTTCTTTCAGCTTTCGACTTTCGACTTTCGACTTCCGACTCTTTTCCTTCCGCCTTCCGGCTTTTTTCTTCCGGCTTTGGCTCTTTCCCCCGGAAAATTTTTTTATACTACATTTGCAAGAAAAAAGATGAGTAAAAAAATGATAGCCCCCTCATTGCTTGCAGCAAATTTCAGTAATCTCGAGGCAGATATAAAGATGGTAAACGAAAGTGAAGCCGACTGGCTTCATCTCGATATAATGGATGGTGTGTTTGTCCCCAATATATCTTTTGGTTTCCCGGTTATTGAAAAAGTGAAAACTATTTGCAAAAAGCCCCTTGATGTTCACCTTATGATAGTAAATCCCGAAAAATTTCTGGAAGATTTCAGGGATGCAGGAGCTTATTTGCTTAATGTGCATTATGAGGCATGTACACACCTGCACCGCACTGTGCAGGAGATCAAAGAGCTGGGTATGAAGGCAGGGGTTACGCTTAATCCGCATACCCCGGTGCATGTTCTTGAAGATATTATAGCCGACCTAGATCTGGTGTTGATCATGTCGGTAAATCCGGGTTTTGGAGGTCAAAAGTTCATTCCCAATTCACTGGAAAAGATCCGCGGGTTAAAGCAACTGATCATTGAAAAAGGCTCGCATGCACTTATCGAAGTGGATGGGGGAGTGGATGAAAACAATGCAGGTACCCTGTATGATGCCGGTGTGGATGTACTTGTTGCAGGAACAACCGTCTTTAAATCTGACAATCCGGCAGCAACCATTAAAAACCTGAAAAATTCCGGCGGAAAATTGCAGGTATAAGAAAAAGCCAGAAGTTGATCCCCTCCCTGAAACCGTAAGCCAATCCCCTCCCGGGAGGGGCAGGGGTGGGTCAGAAAGGCATTCCACCCACTGGCGCAGGGCTCCAGCCTTGTGCCCAAGACACACACAAACCGGCCCAAAGCTCCTCCGGATTTCAAATCCGGAGGCAGATATACTTGTCTGGCAGGGTTTTTGAATATTTTTAAATCAATCAAAATAGTTACCATAAGTTTTACTAATTTTGCAATGACTTACCGGGGCTGAAATGGTATTGACAGCAGGATGAACTGGTAAGTAAGCATGTCGGGCAACGCATATTAACCCGTAAATCTGTAGTGCATCCATTTTAAATGGCGAAAACAACTACGCGCTCGCAGCATAATCGAAGTTTAGTAGATTAGCTATATCCCGGTGATAGTCACCGGGACGGGCTGTCTCCCCAACACCCTGCCCCGCGGTGAAGGACAAGGAGGCACATCGTGAGTCGGGGATTGTTCGGGCGACTCCTCTAAACCCGGATGAAATCTAAGAGGATAAGGTTCAGGTAGGCCGTCTGTTGCCGGCCTGTTCCCGACAACCAATAACAGACTAAGCATGTAGAAAGCTTATGGGTTTCCTGTTTGGACCCGGGTTCGACTCCCGGCAGCTCCACGAAAAAGGGTTTTCCGATGCGCC
>CAZBJH010000128.1:0-9246 GCA_964492185.1 uncultured Bacteroidales bacterium
ATTTTGTCAACTTTATAGACAGACACTATACATTTATTGACGGTCATTATTTAATATAATATATATAGTCTCTTAAACAGAAAAATATTGATGAAGAAGTTTATTACAATTATTTCAATCATTGCATTACTGGGCATAATCCATTCATCGCTGCATAAAGCGAATGCCTTTCAAACAGAACAAACGGAGCAGCAGGTTGAATTAAATGAGGCAGGTGACACCGGCCATTCAAAATCATTAATTGATGGTATAAAACAATTCTTTAATTATACCGGGTTTAAGAATATGACATTCGGGCATTTGATCATGCTTGTGATTGGCCTTTTATTCATTTACCTGGCTATAAAATATGAGCATGAACCATTATTACTCATTCCAATAGGCACGGGGATCATTATTGGAAATATCCCCTTTATCACCCAGGCACTGGGCACACAAATGGGTTTATGGCAAACGGGCGACCCGGGATTGCAGGTGGGGATCTATGAATCGGGAAGTGTACTAAACTATCTGTATTTTGGGGTATTGAAAGGTATTTATCCCCCACTCATTTTTCTTGGTATCGGGGCAATGACAGATTTTTCCGCGCTGATTTCCAATCCCCGTTTAATGATCCTTGGAGCAGCAGCACAGATTGGTATTTTTCTCACCTTTCTGGGAGCTTTATTCCTGGGGTTCGATAGTGCTTCCGCGGGTGCAATAGGAATAATAGGCGGTGCAGACGGTCCCACGGCCATATTCCTCTCCTCCAAGCTGGCCAACGGGTGGATTATGCAAAACGGTGAGATGATATATGATCAGTCGCGCAACCTTATTGGCCCCATTGCTATTGCCGCGTATTCATATATGGCTCTGGTACCTGTCATACAACCCCCTATCATGCGCCTGCTGACTACCAAAAAACAACGCGGGATAAAGATGAAACCTCCCCGGGCCGTATCACGAACGGAAAAAATTTTGTTTCCCATCATAGGACTTATTTTAACTACTCTTATTTCACCATGTGCCTTACCGCTGCTGGGCATGTTGTTTTTCGGCAATATTCTCAAAGAATCAGGGGTAACCAACCGGCTGGCAGAAACAGCCAGAACATCATTAGTTGATATCGTTACCATCGTACTTGGTTTAACAGTCGGTGCATCCACCCAGGCCGATGTTTTTCTTACTTCACAGTCACTCCTGATATTTGTCCTCGGGGCAATATCTTTCATGCTGGCTACTGCAGGGGGATTATTGTTTGCACAGGTTATGAATATCTTCTTACCCCGAAATAAAAAAATCAATCCGCTGATAGGTGCTTCCGGCGTTTCTGCCGTACCTGACAGTGCCAGGGTTGTGCAGAACATGGGCCTGAAGGAAGATCCGAGCAATCATTTGCTCATGCATGCCATGGCACCAAATGTATCGGGTGTGATAGGTTCGGCAGTGGCTGCCGGTCTGTTACTTAGTTTTCTAATGTAGGGCCTGCTGAAAAACACGAAATTAATTTATTATCAACTATTGCCGGTACGGATTTGCAATCCGTACCCTCTGCTTACAGGTTTTTGTATTCAGGAAAAAATCTGTTATATTCATCATATATTATTATCTTTTTCTTATTATTATGGAAAAGTAACTTTTGTTGAATGTCCAAATAAACTATCATGCTTATTATGAAAAAAATCATACCTGTTTTATTGCTTATTATTCAATCATTTGTCTCGTTTTCCCAACCTGCTGACAGTGAGGAGGGAAAAGCAATCTCTCCCTATTTCCTGGTAAAAAGTGATGACCCCGGTAACGACCGGCTTCCCCTGAAAAAAACATCTGCCGGTGTTAATGTGGTTGGCGTGATCGCCGATGTAACCATCACCCAGGTGTATGAGAATGAGGGGAAGAATGCGCTGGAAGCGATTTATACTTTTCCTGCTTCTGAAAATGCGGCGGTTTATGCCATGGAAATGACCGTTGGCGAACGAAAGATCGTCGCCCGGATCGAAGAGAAAAAAAAGGCACGGAAAGATTATGAAGAAGCGAAAAAAGAAGGGAAAAGAGCATCACTGCTCGAGCAGCAGCGTCCCAACGTTTTTCAGATGAATGTGGCCAATATCATGCCCGGCGACCGCATTACCGTTACCCTTCGGTATACCGAACTGCTGGTTCCTTCCGACGGGGTTTACCGGTTTGTTTATCCTACGGTTGTGGGGCCCCGTTATACCGGTGAAAGCAAGGAAGGAAGCCAGCCGGCAGATTTCGCACATACACCTTACCAACACGAAGGGGAAGATCCGCTGTATGATTTTGATCTGGATGTCACCCTTTCCATGGGAATGCCCATTCAGGATATCACCTGCAACACACACAAGGTCAATGTTCGTTATCCCTCGGTTGATAAAGCCCTTGTCAATCTCGATCCTTCTGAAAGCAGTGGTGGTAACCGGGATTTCGTGCTCGAATACAGTCTTGCAGGCAATACGATCAACACCGGCATCATGTTGTACGAAGGAGAAGAAGAAAACTTTTTCCTGGCCATGATACAGCCTCCCGAACGCGTTGAACCCAAAGATATTCCCCCGAGGGAATACATTTTCATTAATGATGTTTCAGGATCGATGAGAGGATACCCGATGGATATTTCAAAAAAGATCATGCGCAACCTGGTGGGTAATTTGCGTCCTGAAGACCGGTTTAATGTACTGGTCTTTGCCAGTACATCAGGATGGATGGCAGACGAGTCACTGCCTGCTAACCAGGAAAATATTGAAAAAGGCATTGCTTTTATCGATGAACAGAGCGGCGGCGGGGGAACCAACATCCTGAGCGCACTGAAAAAATCGCTGAGCTTTCCGCGCGCCTATGAAGAAATGTCCCGTTCCTTCATTATTGTGACCGACGGTTATGTGTCAGTGGAAAAAGAGGTTTTTGACCTGATCAGGGAAAACAATGACAAAGCCAATGTTTTTGTTTTTGGTATCGGTACTTCGGTAAACCGCCATTTGCTGAAAGGAATGGCCCACGTGGGCAGGGGCGAGCCGTTTATCGTACTCAACAAAGAAGAGAGCAGTCAAAAAGCGGAAAAATTCAGAACCTATATTTCCAGTCCCGTACTCACACAAATTGAAAAACAGTTTCCGGGATTCGAAGCATACGATACCGAACCTTTGACATTGCCCGATGTATTTGCAGAAAGGCCCATCCTCATTTACGGGAAATACAAAGGAGAAGCCGGGGGCACCATCCGGCTGAAAGGGTATGCCGGAAGAAAACGCTGGAAAACAAACATTGATGTTTCCGGTGCAAAACCGGATGAGGATAACGAACCGCTTCGTTATTTGTGGGCACGAAAACGCATTCAGATGCTCGACGATTACAGTCATGTAGGCAAGGCCGAAGAAGAGAAGATCACGGCTCTGGGACTGGAATACAATCTGCTTACAAATTATACGTCCTTTGTTGCTATCGAAGAGAAACCGGTAAATATTGACGGGAAAATGAAAACCGTTAAGCAACCACTGCCCATGCCACAGCATGTATCCGATGCCGCTGTCGGCTTCGGTCTGGAAATAGAAGAGGAAACCGCTATGGAACAGATCAGCTTTTATGACCGGATTGAGATCATGGCCGGTCTGAGCCGGGAAAGACAGGTGCAGGTAAAAAATTATATTGAAGATGTGTTGATGCCGCAGCTAAGGTCTTGTTTTATTCAGCATTTCGGTGACTTCGAACGCATCACGGTTACCGTAGGGACGAACGGCAGGGTCGCTAATATCCGCTTTGACGGAATTCATATAAGCAAGCAGTTGAAAACATGCATGCACAGAACAATCATGCAATGGAAATTCCATGAGTTCAACCTGGCTGAAGAGCTGACATTCGACATTACCTTTTAATCCGTTTGATGCAACTGTCTGATGGAACATATAAGATACATATCTTACATTACACCCTGTCAGCATGCATTTTGCATCACCCGGTTTTTAGTCTTCGTGTTGATGCTTTTTATAATTGCTGCCTGTGGGCAGCAGAAGAATGATACTGCCGGCACCGGTGAGAAAAAAACAGCACGACAGCAGACGCCATAACCTTTATCCTGGGCGATGACAATGGCCAGGAACAAGCATATTACCTGAATGCAGCGCGTTTTTTCCGGTACAGTCCCCGTGAAAAAACGGAATATGTAATCACAGATTGCCGCTCATTGCTGGAGGTACAGCAGTACCTGATCGCGAACCCGCTCCCCGGCCGCCGCCCCTGGCGCCTTATCAACCTGGTATCGCACGGGAATCCCTACCTCGGGCTAAGCGTGAAAACCATTCCGGACGGCAAACGTGCCTCCACGGCCAACCTCCGTGAAACGTTGGATCAGGGATCTTTCCTGCGCATGCCTGAAGGGATTGTCGATGCACAAACCTGTATTGAGATCCACAGTTGCGGGATCGGAGAAAATGAAGCCCTGCTGGATGCTGTCGGGCAGGTGTTTGCAGGCGGGCGTTATGATGTACCAGCCGTAATTGCCAGTCCCCATTTCGAATACTATATTACAGACCCTTTCAATGAGCAGGTTGTCAGGAAATTTTTTGCAGATTTCCGGATGATCAGTTACAGGATGGGTTATAAGCCGCCTGACAGACTGATCAAAAAGAAATTCTCCGAAAAATACCCCGATGATACAATAAACTGGGAAGAAGCCCTGAAGAAAGAAACTGCCTCGGAACCGGGTGAAGCTTTTTATTATACGATTGATGTCCCGGTAAAATGGGTTATTGAACATGATGAGAACGATTCGCTTCCGTCATTTGAAACCGGTGAAGCCAGACTGCAATGGGTAAAAGGCCATCCTCAGATCATCCGTGATTTGGAAAGCACGGAGATCCCGCCGGAAGATTTTAACTGGTGGTTCAGGCATGTTTTCGTGTTGAATGAAAAGGGAGAAAAAAAACCGGCATTATGGATCAAAGGCTACAGTACGGTGCTTTTTGTGTTGCAGCTTCTCCCTCCCGTGCATCAGGAAGCCGGCTTAACATCATAATCCTGTAGCAAATATCCTGCTGCTACGAATTTGACAAATCCGGGTCGGACGACAAATCCGGGCCAAATCCGGGGTCAAATCCGGGTCGGACCGAATTAAAACGCTCATTTTCTTTCAGATAACATGATTTTCACCCCATTTTAAGGCCTTAGAGCATCGTTTTTGGGGGGTAAAATGGTACCTTTAAGAAAAAATACTGGCGCTATTGGCTATTTAGTAATTCCTTAGAGGGTCGTTTTTGACCCCAAAACGGGGTTCTAAGCCCTTAAAACAACTTATTTTAGAACCTTTTGCATTGATAATAAGCCTTTTAATTCGGTCCGGCCCTTTTTTGATACCCTTTTTTGAATTCGGTCCGACCCTTTTTTGCTTTTTTGGAGGCGTACACAAGAATTAAAACACAATCGATTAAACTTTTTTCAGTGAGCATGACAAAAAAAGAGTTGAAAAATACGCGAATCAATCACCTGTTTTTTTTGTTCAACGTTGCTTTAATGCCTATATTGTTAGCAATTAGGCGTTTTTTATGTCAGTGTCCATAGCAAATTCTTTTACAAAGTTTTGGATAGAATATAAGCCTGTTGGGCTTATGCAATGTGCTCGCGTTTTTGATTTATTTAATAGTTTCTTCAATATAATCCTTTAAATTGAATTTCAACCTTAACTGTTTTGGGTTTTCAATAACCAATTCAATCCATTTATCATATTTATTTGAGAAATCCAAATCCCAATATTCTTTTAATAAATAATCATCAGCTCTTTGTAATTCAAATTTTATTTGAGGTAATAATTTAATTAACCAAATAATAATTTTTGGAATTTTTGAATATTTTTTATTATTCCATCTGAGTTCACCCTGCCCACCAGCCGTAAATTGATCTCTTACATTTGGACAAATAACAGATTCACTATCATATAACCATAAACTCAATTGATTAAAATTTATATTGAATATGGAAGGAAAAAAATCATCCCCATAATTCTATAATAGTTCTGCTCTTTACTATTTAAACTATTCCAAAATCTAATGATAATATTTTTGCTTTTATCAGAATCTTCATCTCCTATCCACCATAATTCTTGTCCTTCTTTTAAATTATCACGATAAAAATTTACGATTGGTTTAATAGGATTATCCTCTCTTCTTAGTTTATTATAAGGAAAATTAATTTTATCAAATATTGTCTCACCCTTATCTAAATTCATATTAATTAAATATCTTGGTGAATGTGTTACCACAACATCTGAAAAACATTCTTCATAAAGGTTATATTTAAATTCAACTGGGTTTAGCCATTTTACCAAATAATATATAAATTCTTTCAATACCGTCAACCCTTGTGCTTTCAAGTACAGAATTACCAGTAGTTGTCCAATGATTTTATTTGGTTGTTTTAATTTCGATGCCATAATACTTATTTGCAATAATATCAGGGAATTTCTGACCAGAAATCAGTTCGATTGAATTCTCAAAAGGTGTTCCTATTGCTTGTTCATTCATATGAGATAATACTCTTCCTTCAAATTTATTACCTAACAATGTTAAGTATTCATCTTGTTTTTGCTTTAATTCTGATTTCAAAGATATAAGAGTATGATTCAATAATGCATCGAATTCAAATTGAGAAGGTTCTGGATTAACTGAAACAACCATATTGTTTTATTAATTAAAGTATTTATTCCACTGTTTTTCTATTTTTTTTGCCACATGATAAGCCAGCAATGGTGGAACAGCATTACCAATTAATTTATATGCAGAAGATGGACTTATAAAAAATTTTTTTCCATTTGAAGGAATTACAAAGTCATAGTCGGGAGGGAATGTTTGAATTAAAGCACATTCTCTAGGTGTAAGCCTCCTTTCATGCATTCCACTTTCCAGTTCTTGTATAATTTTTCCTCCGTTTTTTAATGAAAGTCTCCTATATTCAATATTACCATGATGCTCTGCACGAATAGTTGGGCCAATTCTTCCTGGATTGATCTCTGTTTGCCCCTGACAATGTTTTCCCATGAATTTTGCCTTTGAAAAATACATTTGAGAAGGATCTAAAGAATCTTCTGGTTCATCAAGATTTTTGAATATATCTTTAAGTTTAACATATTCAAGAAATCCGTTTAAACCAATATCCATTGAATGAGAAGGCGTTGGATATGGTGAATAATCATCAGGAATTTTTTCTTTTTGTAATTCGTCAAGTACACCTGCCTTTAATTCACTTTTTTTCAATCCAATAAATAAAACCCTCTCTCTTGACTGTGGTACTCCATAATTTGCAGCATGCAATACCTGTGGCAGTAATACAATATAACTATTTCCATTTGCTTTACTAAAATCCTGTTGAATTATTTCTTTTACGTTGGCAAGATTAACAAGACCTTTAACGTTTTCAGCAATAAAAATTTTCGGTTGTACAATATCTATGACCTCTTTCATCCACATGTAAAGTTGCCCCCTGGTTTCAACAGTAGGATTGCCTTTATTAATATTTTTCCCAGTATGGTCTTTATGGGATTTAAAACCATTCCTTAAACCTGAAACACTAAAATCCTGACAAGGAAAACCTCCTGTTACTATATCAATATTTTCGGGAAATACATTTACTCCTTGTTTATGTAATTTTACCAAGTCAACAATACTATCAAGGTGAAATATTTCTGGAGAATAATCTTTCTTTTTAAAATAATTAACCCAAGAATTTCTGGCATCATTTATTATATCATTGGCAAAAACAGTTTGAAATTTAGTTGTGGTTAACCTGATCATATTCCCT
This sequence comes from uncultured Bacteroidales bacterium, assembly GCA_964492185.1. Taxonomy (GTDB): domain Bacteria; phylum Bacteroidota; class Bacteroidia; order Bacteroidales; family UBA10428; genus JAFGSZ01. The sequence continues at coordinate 7,783 of CAZBJH010000128.1, forward strand.
TTTTCTTTTTTTCCAATGAAATCAGGATTATGTTTAATATTGATGCTTTTCTCATGAACTAAAAAGTCCCCTTCAAATCCTAAGTCCATACCACCACATCCAGAGAATAATGATAGTAATCTATATTTTTTCTCTTTTTTCAATTCAATCCCTCTGTTATCGTAATAAATATTCAACTGCGATTCCTCTATATCAGTTAGTTCTGTCTCCTTGGAAAAGAACTTGCACTTACTTCTCAATGGGCAATTAACACAATCAGGCTTGTTTGATTTACAAACTATTGCAGCAAAATCTAAAATTGCCCAGTTAAGCTCTTTACATTCTTTAACATTAATAACAGTTTTAGCAAACTCTTGTAATTCTTTTTCATTTCTAACATCCTGAACTTTTTTAGGATTAAAAAATCTGCTCAATACCCTTGCCATGTTAACATCTAATAATGGGGCTCGTTTGTTTAATATAAACAATTCATAAGCGTTGGAGATGTATAAAGTAGCAAGACTAGAATCATTTAATTCATTTCGTTTTTTAGGTAGAATGCCATTTTTATTCTTGTAATCCTCAATTATTTTAAAAAGTCTTTTTGCACGATGTTTAAATAATCCCAGTGGTTTAAAAATATCCTCTAAATCTTCTAGTGTGGCAGTACAAATTTTTTTCCAATTGGGATACTTGTCGAAAAAGGTATTATAGTATTTTGCAACAGTCTCGGCTTTTGTCCTTTGGAGGAGAATCTCACTCATGATGAGTTCATAATTAGAAATATTCTCTTTTCTCCATGGAAAATCTCTCTTATTGATATCAAACCAATCAAGTAGCTTTTTACGAAAATATCTTATTTCATTCCTATTTTCCATTATTACAAATTAAATGACTGTCAATGAAATTATAAATTTAAATAAAAGTTTTTTATCAATTATATATCAACGTCATTTAAAAGTTGTGAAGTAGCGCGGAACCCAGCCGGACAAGGCTATATTGTTAATAATTAACCTAATAAACCCAAAAAATTACCATTTCTGGTTCTTCGCAAATCCGGGTCTGATCAAATCAAATCCGATAATCAAATCCGGGTCCAAATCCGGGATCAAATCCGGCGGGATCAAATCCGGGTCGGACCGAATTAAAACGCTCATTATCTTTCAAATAACATGATTTTCACCCCATTTTAAGGTCTTAGAGCATCGTTTTTGGGGGTAAAATGGTACCTTTAAGAAAAAATACTGGCGCTATTGGCTATTTAGTAATTCCTTAGAGGGTCGTTTTTAACCCCAAAAACGGGGTTCTAAGCCCTTAAAACAACTTATTTTAGAACCTTTTACATTGATAATAAGTCTTTTAATTCGGTCCGATCCTTTTTTGTTCCCTTTTTTGTTCGGGGAAGCAGGAATGGCATAGGATACTCACCCTTTGGCATTGACCGTCATATAGACAATCCGTCGGGATCCCCACTGGCCAAAGCAT
>CAZBJH010000129.1:0-9187 GCA_964492185.1 uncultured Bacteroidales bacterium
GCAAATAAAGCATTAATTTTCAACATTTTGTTATTTATTGACAGACTCTAATTAGTGTCTGTCCATAATGTCCGATATCTGCGTTGCTGCTCACATTTTAAATCCTCAAATACTTTAGTATACCGCGGTTTAAAATGTTCACGCGCCTTGATCTCGAACATTCTGAACAAACACTAGGACTTTATAGACAAAGTCTAATTAGAGTACTTTAGCTTTGCATTTAGCTCTCCGCCTCTTATTACCCAGCAATCGGTATCGCATACATCCGACACATGTTTTACTCTGAGTTTATCACCATCAACAGCATAAATCGTTTTACCATTTACGGAGTATTTTGCTTTTACCGAGTACTCTTTCCCCACAGGTACATAGAGATAATACGGTGATGCAGCAGCCGTATCGAAGTATTCAATTATATTCTCATTGATTGTACCACGGTAAATAGTGAGAGGAATTTTGTTGTTCCGGCTGTCAATGGTAAGGTGAATAATAATATCTGCACTGTCGGGCTTTTCCTGGTAACATTCACTGCAATCAATTTCCAGTGTCCGGATTTTATCATCACATGCAGGTAAAAGCAGTCCTGCCATGCATAATATCAGGAGCAGGTATCCTGGGAAGTTGTATGAATTATTTACAGCCATGGTATTTCTTTTGTAAAGTGGGTAGACCTTTTATTAATCAAACGATAGCTAACAGTCAAATGAATTCGTCCCGGATGAATTTCAATGACATCAAGGTTGTTGTATTCATATAATAATTGAAAATACAGTTTGTTTACAGAAAAAAAAGCACCTCCGAAGGGTACAAGGTAAATTCTTCTATCGGGCTTATGACTTGCACCGCGATATTTAGCCCATGTTACGGATGTTTTAACTCCCAGACTCAAACCTGCAAAACCTGTGTTTGTAAATGATATAAGGGAAATATTCTTTTGTAAACCGGCATAAACCATACCTCTTTTTTCCCAGTACTGATAGCTGGTAAGGGTATCAATATTTTCCAGAACCCTTACGGCAAAAGGACGGCCCAGGTACCCGGCAGTAAATGAAAAGTTATATTTGGTGTCAAATATACCTAAATTCAAACCGCTCATAAAATCATCCATGTTCCAGCTAACATCCCCGCCAAATGAGAAATATCCCGGAGAGGGCATAAAGTTCTTCCTGGCTCCATATCTTTTCAGGTAATCAGCAGTTGAATCATTTTTATTCATAATTGCAATATCGATCGGGTTAAGCGAAGGTGTTATTTGTTTATTTACATCAGCACCTGACCGGACCAATGAAGTGACGATATCATTATACCCGTTCTGAGCAGCAATTGCCAGGGGAGTATAGCCATATTTGTTACTAACAGTAATATCTGCACCTGCTGCTATCAGCATTTCAACAATATCAGGAAAACCGTTTTGAGCAGCATAATGCAACGCAGTATAGCCCTCATTATCTACAATATTTATATCCGCCCCTCTATCTGTTAATAATCCGGCAACAACGGGATATCCAAGAAAGGCTGCAACCATAAGTGCAGATGTTCCTGATCTGTCCTTTATATCAGGGTCTGCATCATAGTAGAGCAGCATATCGCACATGATCTCATTGTTATTTTTGACTGAAATCATCAATGGAGTTACACCATCATAACCGGGAAGGTCAATGTCGGCTCCCATGCGAATGAGATTTTCTGCAACATCAAAATTATCCTTTTCCACAGCAGCTATCAATGCAGTAATTCCGTTTTCAGGTACTCTATCAGGATCAGCACCATTAAGCATGAGGATTTCTACAATATTATTATGCCCTGATTCAACTGCAAACATAAGGGGAGTGACACCTTCCCAGGTAGTTGCATTGATATCTGCTCCATTATTTAACAGACGAATAATTTCACTTTCATATCCGTGGTAGGCTGCGAGGATCAGGTTATAATCCGGATTATCTTCTATATACATTGAAGTATCTGTATCCGACGTGTCTGAATAATGTTGTATAATTTCTGCCGGGTCAGTATATGGAAGACAGGAATGCGTTTGCCGGCCATATACTGTATGTATTGCATAAGGCAGTGATAACAGATAAATTATATATTTAAATCTCATACCGGATAATTCAATGATAAAAATAGATAAATCTTTTAATTGCATGATCCCCTGCAGGAATTTTTTCCCTAAGAAATAATCTAAGAGGAATTTTACAGACAACTACCAAATGAGTTGTATGATATTAGTATATTTATTGCTTTATTGAGCATTATATAATTTGTGAGAGATTATACACCGAAAAATTATAGATAAGCCTGATGGAAAATCAACAAAATCAAAAAAAAAGTTTTGGAACAGCACCTGTCTTTTTCACTGCTATATCAACCATTTTGGGAGCTATTTTGTTTTTGCGATTTGGATTTGCAGTCGGGACACTTGGATTTTCAGGAGTATTATTACTGATTTTTCTGGGCCACATGGTAACTATCCCCACCGCGCTTTCATTATCCGAGATAGCCACTAATCAAAGGGTTGAAGGAGGAGGGGAGTATTTCATCATATCGCGTTCTTTCGGGCTCAATATTGGTGCAACAATTGGTATTGCCCTGTATTTTTCACAGGCTATCAGCGTAGCCTTTTATGTTATTGCTTTTACGGAATCTTTTGAACCTTTTTTTAATCTTGTCAGGGACAGGTTCGGCTTTACCCTGCCTCGGCAGGCAATAAGTATTCCTGCCATGTTAATATTATCATATATGATCCTTAGCAGGGGTGCTAATATGGGAGTGAAAACCCTGTATATTGTAGTGGCTGTTTTGTTCATTTCCATATTGTTTTTCTTTTTAGGAAAATCTTCATACTCAGGAAATACATCCGGATTGTTAACATTTGATAATGAAAGCTTTTCAAACTCATTTTTCATTGTTTTTGCAATTTGCTTTCCTGCATTCACCGGGATGACTGCCGGGGTGGGGCTTTCAGGTGATTTGAAAAATCCGGGGAAATCAATTCCTTTAGGGACTACTGCTGCAACTATATGCGGTATGATTACTTATGTATTTATCAGTTGGAAACTGGCTGTATCTGCTTCACCTGAAGAGTTGGTGAATAATCAATTAATTATGAGTAAGATAGCCTATATGGGCCCTGTGATAATTCCTTTGGGATTAGCAGCATCAACAATTTCATCTGCAATTGGTTCTGTTATGGTTGCCCCTCGTACACTCCAGGCTTTGGGTAGTGACAGATCATTGCCATTCGGGAAAGTCAATTCAATTATATCAAAGGGCAGGGGAGAAACCAACGAACCGTTTAATTCTACTTTATTTACCTGCTTAATTGCATTAATTTTTGTTGCCCTTGGAAATGTAGATGCCGTTGCTAAAATAATATCCATGTTTTTTATGGTGACATATGGTTCCATATGTCTGATCTCTTTTCTTTATCATTTTGGTGCAGATCCTTCCTACAGGCCATCATTCAGGTCAAGATGGTATATCTCATTGATCGGATTTCTCCTTTGTATATGGTTGATGTTTAAAATAAGTACACCCTATGCTATAATGGCTATTGTACTGATGTCCCTGATATACATTTTTATAAACTATGTACATAAAGACCGGGGAGGTATGCAGTCCATTTTTGAATCGGCTATTTTCCAATTAAGCAGAAATATCCAGGTTTTTAATCAGCGATCAAAGAAATCAACTGATCAGCGTAAGTGGAGGCCTTCAGTAGTATGTATCTCAAGCCGTTCTTTTGAACAATCCAGGGCAATGAAACTACTTAAATGGATAGCTTATCGATATGGTTTTTGTACGTATATCCATCTAATTGTGGATTACTTTTCAAAATCTTCCAACGCGCGTGCACAGGAGGTTTTAGACAGACTTATCGAGATCAATGAAGAGAACAGTAATGTATACCTGGATACTATGATCTCACCATCCTATACCTCAGCTGTTGCACAGGTAATACAATTACCAAGCATTTCAGGTATGGAAAACAATATGATCCTGTTCGAGTTTGATAAGGAAAAGCCTGATAATTTAAAACAAATAGCAGATAATGTAGCACTTACACGAGCCGGGGATCTTGATATTTGTGTTCTGGGTATTTCAAAACGCGAGATCAACTTTAAGAATGGCATACATGTGTGGATCAAAACAACGGATTTTGAAAATTCCAATTTAATGATATTGCTTAGTTATATTATTCTCGGACATCCGGAATGGAAAAAAGGAAAGATAAAAATCTTTAATATTTGTAAAGAAAAAGAACTCGGTAAAACCCGCGAAAATTTACTTGAACTGATTAAAGCAGGAAGATTACCCATTTCACCGAAAAATATCGAAATAATAAAGTCAGATGAGAATATCAATGCAAAAAAGCATGTTAATGAAAGGTCAAAGGATGCCGGACTGACAGTAATCGGCTTCAGGGAAGAGCAATTGAAGTTCAGCAGGGATGTGTTTCTAGGTTATGATGATCTTGGTGATGTTTTATTTGTAAATGCTCATGATATGGTTGCAATTACCTGATATATTTGTGTTTACAATATAACTTCAGAGTCAAACGGTAGATTTCCTACAACATAATACAAGGCAGACAGGTAAGGTTTCCATAACAGCCGTATTTTATAAATAACCGGTAATCTGACATTGATAAATAGATAGAATACTTTGGTCAAAAACCGCTATCCTGAATTTTGCCAATATTTTTATAGTAATTATTTTTGGGTTAAATAGAGTTTGTCTACAAACTCTTAGTGTTTGTTCAGAATGTTCGAGATCAAGGTGCGCAAACCGAACGAAGTGAGCTCTTGAACACCTTTAAAAATAATTAACGTTGTGAAAAAAATTTTAAACCGCGGAATACTAAGGTATTCGAGGATTTAAATTTTTGGCAGCAACGCGAATATCGGACATTATGGACAGACACTAAATAACCTGAATTAAGCTAAACCAATGTTAAACAAAGGTAAATCACATCAACCTCTCATCTTTGTTGTTGATAGAAATACTAACTACAGAAATCTGATCATCAACTCACTGGCTGCCATCAATTATACAAATGTAAGAGCCTTTGACAGTGCGGGTAAATGTATTGAAATGATAAACCTTTGCCCGGATATTGTTATTCAGGATTATCAACCTAATGGTAATGAGGGTACAGGATTACTAAGGAAAACAAAGAGAATGAATCCGGAAACCGATTTTATTTTTTTATCGGCACAAAGGAATCCCGAAGTAGTAGTTGAAATATTGAAATCCGGAGCAGCAGATTATATTGCAAAAACAAAATATGCAATAAGTAAACTTGCCGGACGGATTGATCAACTGGTAATGTCAAAACAGAGAATGAAAAAACTCATCAGGCAGCAATATCAACTGATCTGTTCATTGGGGCTTATATTCTTCAGTATTGTATCACTTGTAATTTACTATACCCTGTTCGGTTAATGTTTCCTTCTCCCGGTTTATTAAGGATATCCGTATGTTTTGCGGATCAGAATGAAGTTCCTGTTTCATCTTTCTTACAGACAGATCCTTATTGTATTCAATAAAGTTTATTGAGGCATTCTGAAATCCTTCATTCTGATTATTCCGGTAAAAATAAAATTCAGAAAGTGTCAGGTCAACATCCAGGTAATGAACACATAATGAAAAATCATTACCGTAATGATGAAGAGCACTTAAGAAATACAATCCTACATCATACCCGAGAAGTCCGTAATAAAATCCTTTTACGCTCATACGATAGGGCTCGTAATTATAGTAATCCCTGAATTTTCTCAATACAGTTTTTGTATGCTTATCTTTGTAATTTACACAGAAAGGACTGTATAATTTTATCTGAAGGTTATGGAAATATTCCTGCTGTACTTTATCAAACCGCTGCCAGGCGGGTAAACCTACCACTGAAATAGAATAATGTTTAAGACTGGTATTAAGCAGGTTCAATACATCGCTGACATAAGCCTCATTGGCTGAAGCAACAATTACAATATTTTCTTCGTCCTTAGCCAGTGAATGAAAAAGATTCTGGGTCAGGGTATCGTTTAATCTTACTTCCTTATAGATAGTGTTATCATATGTTGACTTTGATGTAAGATGAAAAAATAAAAAATGCCTGAAAATATCAAGTACCTGCATTCCGGCATCGTCTTCGTCTTCGTTATGTATGAGTACAATATTATTATTATGAAATTCCGATATATACCCGGCATAATAAAACAGTTCGGCTTCCAGGGAGGGAATGATCTGAAATATCCGCGGATTATTATGCAGAATATTATTATATGCAGAGAGTGGCGATACCAGGTTAATATTATGTTGATGAGCAAAACTTGCTGTCAGATCAATGTTTTCGTGATTTACAGGACCTATGATCAGATCCGGTTCAATGAATTCAAGACGGGTAAGGATGCTCTTCATTTGGTTAGTATCTCCTTTTGTATCAAAAACATATAATGAAATATCCAGACCTGTTTTTTTAAGTGAATCAACTGCAAGAAGCATACCTTCATAATATTCAATAAACCGGCTCCCCCGACTGGCATCCTGTTTTAATTCAGGAATAATTTCCTGACCGGCATCATCATCTGAAGATCCACTTCTTTCTGACGACGGGTAAACTTCAATATAATCGCTGAAGAATGGTAATAAAAGGGCAACCTGCATTTTTCCCCCTTTATGGAGGTAACTAATGGAGTCACACTCCAGGGAGGTATACTGAATACTTTTTATTGTATCTGCCAACAGTGAATCCCTGTAAACCATTTCTTTGAAATAATCAGGTTTGGGTATCCTTATCAGCTGACCGGCCCTGGGTCCCCATCTTAATTCCTCGTTCAGCGAAATGATATCGGCAACTGTCACTCCGTATTTTCTTGATAATGAATATAAGGTATCTTTTGGCTTTATTTCATAGTAAAAGAATTTGTTACTTTCTTCAATTTCATCACCGTGTTTTTTTAAGATCACATGTTTTTTCGGGATCTTGATAACCTGATCTATTTGCAGGCCTGACCTGGCTTCCGGATTATATTCGTAGAGTATCTCTTTTGATATATTATATTTTTTTGACAGAAAATATATTGTTTGCCCTTGCCTGATCTTATGGTAGATGAAATCTTTTTTGCTCAGTCCGAAATAATTTTCAGGCAGTTCGGGGGCATTTGAAATGACAGGAATCTTCAATGCCTGATCCGGTTTTATTACTTCCAGAAGGATGGAAGGATTTGCCAATGCGATATCCTGTTCGGTGACTCCATAGGCACGACTTATCGAATAGATAGTCTGACCGGGTTTAACGGTATGTATATAGTACATTTTACCATCTATAAGCACTTTTTCCTCTGACCGGGTAATTTCCACAGTTTCGGTTTGAGAAAATGCCGGTGAAAAACAAATCAGAAAAATAAAATAAACAAATACTGTTTTATAGTTCACAAGAATATTCATGCGTAGAAGATAACATTTCACCCATAAGGTATACTGCAAAAATATTGTTTTATTATTTGATCCGGATTAAAAACCAAAAAATTATAATAAATTTTTAAAAAATTGTACTGAACAAAAATGATGATCTGCTACAGACTAACGGAATATTAACCTTAATAAATACAAAGGATTTTATTAATATGATTTAAAACCCTTGCACTTAACAAATATATGGTTGCTATATTATGCTGACTATTAATATATTTCGTGTTTTTTAGCAGGCCCTAGTTATTTTACCATTATTATCAGAATAGCGATCATAACCAGTGCAATACCAGCCGCAGAAAAGAAAGCAGCGGTAAAACCACCTATAGTGTAAAGCAATGCCATTATTAAAGGCCCTATAGTTTGCCCCAAACGTAATACCATGCTATTTATTGACATAAACGCTGCCCTTTCCTGAAGCGGAGCATAACTTACCAGCATAGTCTGAATAAGGGGCATGTTCATTCCCTGGCCAATGCCAAATATTACAACAGCAAGGAGCATAAAAATCCAGTTATTGCCTGCCGGTAATAATACAAGTCCTATTAAATACAAACTAAATCCGATTTTTAGGATACTTTTACCGGCAAACTTACTTCTCAGCCAGCCTGATAAGGATGAAGTCAGGGCGGTTGATACCGACATGGATGACATGGTAAGTCCTATCACAAGTGCATTTGTATTAAACCTGTCTTCGAGAAGCAGCGGAAAATAAGTAAGTATAGCCCCGTAAAGAATAACGAAGATAAGTATGTTGATAATGAATAAACCCCATACACTCTTCTTATTAATATTTTGCCATGTATTAAGCAAATAGTCTCGCAGTTTGTGATTGTTTTGAGGTTCCGGATTTTTAAGCCTGAAAATTATCACTATTCCCAGCGGTATGGCAAGTATGGGCAATATAAACGGGAAATGCCAGCCAAACATAGCAAGGGCACCTCCAATTGCTGGATAGGAGGCAGTACCAACACTTAATATGCTGGCATTAAACCCCATTGCAGTCGTTCGCCGCCTGCCTTCATAAAGATCACCGATAAGGGTCACATTTATTGAACCCAGGGAAGCAGCACCAATGCCCTGAATAAACCGAAGGATGATTAGCAAACTGAAACTACGGGCAAAGGTGCAGGCAAACCCGCCAATACCAAATAATATTAAGGAAGGTATTAGTATATTTTTTCTTCCCGCGCGGTCAGCAAGTACTCCCATAACAGGAGTAAGAAATATTCCGGGTAATGTAAAAGCAGTTATAAGCAATCCAATTTCTTTTCTGGATATTCCGAAATAGGAAACAATGGCGGGGAAAGCCGGCGTTATGCTTGAAACTCCCAGAACAGCAAACAGGGTGATCAGAAAAATAAGGTACAAGTTTGCATCATGCAATAAGGGCATTTCACCGGTTCGTTTCATATTATGCTAACTGTTGAAATAAAAAAGTCAAAAGTAATTAAAGAGTTTAAATAATACGCGGGATGACGATGCTAATAGATTAAATTTGTAACAGTTATCATAAACACTATGTTTCGCTAACATTTGAGTATGTTCTAAAGTTCGGAAAAATATTAATATAGCACTTTGAAAATTATTTAGTATCTGTCCATAATGTCCGATATTCGCGTTGCTGCTCACATTTTAAATCCTCAAATACTTTAGTATTCCGCGGTTTAAAATGTTCACGCGCCTTGATCCCGAACATTCTGAACAAACACTA
>CAZBJH010000130.1:0-8895 GCA_964492185.1 uncultured Bacteroidales bacterium
AACTCCGCGTTTCCGGACCGCGCGAGCCTTGCAAATGGAACCTTCTGAACAGACAAATAACCAGTTAAACATTTTGACTACTTTAAAGAAGGGCACTAAATAGTTTCTGTCCATAATGTACGATATCTGCATTGTTGCTTAACCGAACGAAGTGAGACAGATGTGCTTATCCCTGCTAGCGTCACTTTCACCGGTTTGAATGACACCTTAACCTATTTAAAACAGATACCTGCCTATCATTCAATTTAATTTAAAATAATGTGAACATTATTAATTATTATTGTATTCTATTAATAGAAAACAGGATATCTCGATGATTATTAAAGAACTTAACCGGCAATATAACGATATCATTCATCATATTAACGAAAAACGTATCAAAGATGCCTTTGACAGGCTTTTTATATTGCAGGATCAGTGCACCAATCCTGAGTATAAAGAGCAGTTGAATAACCATTACAACACATTGGCGAATATACTGAAATACTCATTCGAGCTTACCGATGATCCTGAAAAGGAAAAGATCTATAACCACCTGGTAAAATCACTGTTCGAACTGGCCGACGATATGAAAGAGGATATTTTGCTCAACCATAATCTGTTAACATATTATCAGAGGAAAAGTGAACTCAGTAAAGGGATGGAAATGAAAGGCGAACAGAGCATCGAATTTATTGAAAAACTGTCTTTTTTGAAGGAGATAAATCAGATTATCTCATCATCAAAAGACAAAAAGAAGCACTTTTCACAAACGACTGAATACAGGGAGAATTTTAAAGACATTTTTGATATTCTCTGGCTGACTGATAAGTACAGGGAAACAGATATCAGCCTTGTTAAAGAGATAATTCAAAATGATTCATTACCATGGTATGACAAATCGGTAATTGTCAGCGCTATAGTCTTATCTGCCCTCAGGCACTTCGACAGTGAGAAAGTGAACCTGCTGTTTGATTTCTATGACAGGCAGGAACATCAGGTCGGACAACGTGCCCTAATAGGAATCATTCTGATCCTTTATAAATTCGATCACCGGCTGAACTATTACCATGAATTGATCAACCGGCTTAAAGCTCTGCAGGGAGATAAAAATATGACCTCTATGGTTGAATCTGTCATTATTCAACTGATAAAGGCCAAAGAAACCGAAAAGATAACGAAAAAGATCAAGGAAGAAATTCTCCCGGAGATGTGGAAGATAAAATCAGCTTTGGATGAAAAACTAAACCTTAATGAATTATTAACAGAAAAAAATATTGAGGATAAAAATCCCGAATGGGAGACTATGTTCAGCGATTCACCAGACCTGTATGATAAAATCGAACAGTTTTCAAACATGCAGCTTGAAGGATCTGACGTTTTCATGAGTGCATTTGCCATGTTGAAACGTTTCTCTTTTTTTGACGAAATAAGCAACTGGTTCCTGCCATTTTATAAAGAAAACGACCTGCTCGAAAGCGCTTTTGGCGAAATGCAGGAAGGATTCGACCGGCAGGCTTTCCTGGAAGGGCTTGAGCGCACTTCATTCCTGTGCAATTCGGATAAATATTCTTTTTGTCTGAATGTTAAATTCATGCCTGCAATGCAACAATCAGCAATGGTGGAATTATTCAATATGGAGCTGAAAGCTATGAATGAAATACAGAAGGACGATGAACTGGTAAATAATGCCGCCAGGAATAAAACTGTAATTACCCAGTATATACAGGATCTGTACCGTTTTTTTAAGCTACATCCTATGCATAAGGAATTTGATGATATATTCGGGTATCCACTGAATTTTCATCATACAGAATTTTTCTATCATCTGATCGATGACCTTACAGTATTGAGAAATATCGGCGAATTCTATTTTGAAAAAGACTATTTTAAACAAGCTCTGGATATTTTTCTTATCATATCAGATAAAACCAAAAATCACGAATTGTTTGAGAAAACCGCCTATTGTTACCAGCAACTGGGTGAATATCATTCTGCCCTTGATTATTATCACAAAGCGGAATTGATAGAGAAAAAGAAACCCTGGCTGTTGAACAAGATAGCTTTTTGTTACCGGAAAAACGGCAATTTTAAGAAAGCCGAAGAATATTATAAAGAATCGGAAAAACTGGATCACGATAATCTCTTTAACCAGGTCAGCCTGGGTAATGTTCACCTTGATATGGAAGAATATGAATCTGCTTTAAAGTATTATTTCAAAGTAGAATACCTGGCACCCGATAACCATAAAGTCCACCGGCCGATAGCATGGTGTTCATTCCTTCTGGGTAAGTTTGATACTGCAAAAAAATACCAGAAAAAAGTCATCAGGAAAGAAGGTAACAAAAATGATCATCTCAATATGGGACATATATTATGGTGCATGGGAGATAAAAAGGGAGCAATTGAAGCCTACAAAACAAGTCTGAAAAGATCAAAAATGGATTTTTCCTGGTTTTCACGTGTATTTAACGATGATTCCTCACACCTCGTAAAATTCGGTATTCCGGATATTGACATTCCTCTGATGATCGATTATCTTAAGGTAAATACCGAAAAAAGTTAAAAAGTTTCAATTGCCCTCGTAAAACTCACCCTGATAATATATCATCTTCCTGTTGACACCTATATGCATAATTATAAGGTTTCGGATAAGATCAAATGATTTTACAAATTCATTCAGAAGATATTTCTTTTCACCCTCCTGGAACAACCATATCCGGTTGCTGTTATCCAGGTATGCAATGGCATTCCAATCCAGCTTATAGAGTGAGGGTATATATGGTTCAATCTCATATATTCTGCCATCAAAAAAAGTCTTGAAATAGCCATGTTCCTTATAAATCAAAATATTATCCTCCGTATGGTATTCTTCGGGTTCATTTGACCCGATCACAAATAATCCCTGATCTCCAAAATATTTGAATTCACCCTGGCTTGATACATATACAACGAAACCATCACCTGTTTTGAATGAACGCGGAGGAAAACTTTCCAGTTCAAAGACCTCTCCCTTGTAAAACACCTTGAATTGCCGCGATTGTTGTTCAACATACGCCACGATATCCCTTCCCGCTTCATATTTGATATCCCCTGTATAAGATATAAGGGTTTGTATTTTACCATTATAAAAAACCCTGAAATCACGGTTACGCGTTGATAAATAAGCCACGATATTATCACCGCTGGCAAATAACTCAGCCGGCTGGCCTATAATACCTGTCTCCAACTCAATAATGTCACCATTATAATAAACATTCAATGATTCCTTGTTTTTATCATAATAAGCGATCAGACTGTCCTCAATCAGATACCTGGTTGCCCTTGCTGTCAGAAGCTTTGCCTGTCCCCGGTCCACAACATACAATTTATCATATACAGTATAAGCCCCCAGCCGGTCAGAAACATAATAACCCGTCACCCCGCCGGGATCAAGTTGTGAGACTATACCCTCATAATATAACTTTAAATGGCCCGAATTATCGATATAAAGAACACATTCCCCACCAATTTTAAAAGATTCCACCTCCATGTGTTCAATCTGTTCTGAACTGCCATGATCAAAAATAAAAAACCTGTCAAGGTAATTATGATAAGCACCGAGATGCTGCGCTATCCCTGAAATTGTAAAAACAATAAGAATTACTGCCTGGGCCGTGATCCTTTTCATTAAACAGAAGTATCAATTAATAAAAAATTACCGGGAAGCGATAACCTCCTCACTCTCCCACATGTCTTTTATATTACGTGTATTAAATTGCCATGAAAGAGAAAGGAACATCAATTGTGTTTTCCTGTATCGTCTCAGGTCACTGACCGGATCAGAATGTTCAAAAGTGTTGTTCAGATAATCTGTCAAATAATATTTAAACTTCACATTGACTCCCCCGGGAAATTGAATACCTGCAAATACGGAGGGCAAAAAACGCTCTGTCTGGTTACCAAACCATTCCTTATATTTAGTCTTGCTGCCTGACCTGTCATGTGCGCCGCTCCAGTATTTTTCCTTATAATGAAAGGGCATTTCATATTCAGCACCGCCGTACACAAAAAGATGATCGCTGAACGACCCCAGCTTAATGGCTATGGGAAGGCCCAGATTATAAGTCCGCCGTATGATCTTGTAATCTGTTCCGTTAATATTCTCATCAGTTATCAGGCCCACATTCCTCAAGCCCATCCCGGTGAAGAAACCAATGTTATTTGTAATATCAAACTGCCAGAAATGCCCGGCATGAAAAAACATGGTAAAACGGACATTCGACTGAATACCCTCACCACCATATTGTTCCGCTTCGGCCCATGAAAATATAAATTCACCGCTGGATAAGGAATATACATCCTGGGCATTAATACTTTTTGTGCTGTATATAAATATAAACGGTACTATAAACAGAAATACAAACTTATTCATATCACATGTTTTATTATTGATTATCATAAAATAAACAAAATAAGACAATTTATGCCTGCAATCCTCAAATTTCCGTTAATATTTACCGGACCTTCTGTCTGCTCCAAACCTGGCATATGAATAATACAGGATAAGCTTAAGATTAATTAGTGTCTGTCCATAATGTCCGATATCCGCGTTGCTGCCAAAATTTTAAATCCTCAAATACTTTAGTATACCGCGGTTTAAAATTTTTGCGCGCCTTGATCTCGAACATTCTGAACAAACACTAAGAGTCTATTGACAAACCCTAATTAGTGTCTGTCCATAAAGTCCCATTTGCCGCGTTACGCTTGTCCGAAAATTACTCATTTACGACTAGTAAACTCCGCGTTTTCGGACCGCGCGAGCCTTGCAAATGAAACTTTCTGAAAATACACATGACCAGTTAAACATACTGCCAATTTTTTTGATAAACCTTAATTAACGCGTTAGATTAATATTAATAAATAAAACTCAACGAACAAAAGTCTTATTGTTTTTGTTATAATAGTACTTATAATATAGCATGTATTTTCTTTGTTGATCATTTATCATTAATGACGCAGATCATCATTTTGATTAATGAAGATCATATTACAATAAAGTAAGTGTATTTGTTAATTGTTTATTTTTATTAAGTATAAATTCAAATCCTAAATTAATAATGCTGGAGGTAAAAAATAACCTGAGTGGATTGATATCCAATATCTACGAGTGTCAGAAAAAGATTATTATTAATCGTAGATTTATTCTCGAACTCGAAGAGGAAGGCAATGATGCCAACCGCTTACGACGGGAGAATGAAGAGCTTGAAAGAAGAATATCCGGTTATCAGAAAGAATTACGGAAACGTTATGAGTATACATATTAGGATATCCTGGCTGGAAAAATGAAAGGCTGTCTTTAATCAAAAGACAGCCTTTTTTTATGGAAAAGGTCAGAAAAAAAGAAATCTTAACAAGGGCTTTAGCCTGCATTATTTATACGACATATCTTTGTAAAAATATTTTTATTATTTTAATTATATTATGAGACTTAACATATAAAGACAATTATAATAAAATTGCTTTTTATTCCTTCCCATGGGCTGTGGTTTCGAACTGCCCGCAAGGCAGTTCGACCTACTTTTTGGCTACCACCCAAAAAGTAGGCAAAAAGGTCACCGTTCCATAAAAATCGCTTGATTTACTACGGAAGGTTTTCTCCCTGCGGAACCCAAACTCACTCCTCCTTCGTCGTCGCTCGGACAGGGTTCCTCCAGGGCCCACGCAACGAAAACCTTCCTTGAAATCTACACGATTTTTCTGAGACGGGTCCCGCTACTGCAAAACTTTATGCTGGTTTTAAAGGAAATGGGCTTTGCGGAACAACGGCTCCATCTGCCTGAAGTTGGATTAAAAAACATCCGGATTACAAATCCGGATGAGCTGTATGCATTGCAGAACACCGGCTTCCTTCTGTCATAGCACAGCTTGACATATACAATGTAAGTCCTTACGGTAATATCCTTTTCAAATAAACTATTACATGAAAGGGACCCCGCCTTCAGTATTTTCCGTTAAAAAAAATCAAGGTGATCACCGTTAAAAAAATCGAGCTGTCCGACGTCAGGAGTTCTCGATTTTTAGGTGAGCACCTTGATTTTTTAGGAAAATCCTGTCAGCGGCGGCATTTCTTTGTTTACTTTCTTTTTGCTGTAGCAAAGAAAGTAAATCGAACCGCCTGGGGAGCGGTTCGAAACAATTAGCCCTTGAAAGGCATTAATAATAAATTTCAAAAAAAAATTATAAATGAATAACCTCATCGTAAGCTGCCGCAGCAGCTTCCATCACTGCCTCCGACATTGTGGGATGCGGATGCACCGATTTAATAATTTCCTGACCTGTTGTTTCCAGCTTTTTGGCTACAACCAGCTCGGCTATTATTTCAGTAACATGAGAGCCGATCAGATGAGCACCGAGTAATTCACCGTATTTTGAATCAAAGATCAGCTTGACGAATCCATCTTTATGACCTGCTGCACTGGCTTTACCCGATGCAGTGAAAGGAAATTTACCTGTCCTGATATCATAGCCGGCTTCTTTGGCTGTCTTTTCTGTGTAACCCACCGAAGCAATTTCAGGCACTGTATAAGTACAGGCCGGAATATTGGTATAATCGACCGGTTCAGGATTTTTACCCGCGATATTTTCCACGCATGTTATACCCTCGGCTGAAGCAACATGTGCAAGGGCAGGGCCATGCACTATATCACCGATGGCATATATACCTTCTATATTTGTCCGGTAATATTCATCAACCTTCACTTTGCCGTTCTCCAGCTTAACACCTGCCTTCTCAATGCCTGTATCTTCAAGATTTGGTGTAATTCCAACTGCAGAAAGAACTATATCAACCTCAAGCGTTTCTTCTCCTTTTTTGGTTTTAACAACCACTTTACATTTTTTACCTTTGGTATCTACTGATTCCACGGATGAACCAGTCATGATCTTCATCCCCTTCTTCTTAAATGAACGCTCCAGTTGTTTTGACACTTCTTCATCCTCAAGAGGTACGAGAACAGGCATATATTCAACCAGGGTAACCTTTGTTCCGATGCTGTTATAAAAATGGGCGAATTCACTGCCTATGGCACCTGAACCTACAACAAGCATAGATTGTGGTTGCTTTTTTAATGTCATTGCACTCCTGTAACCAATGATCTTTTCACCATCGATCTTCAAATTGGGAAGTTCTCTCGCCCTGGCCCCGGTTGCCAGTATAATATGACCGGCCGTATATTTCTCTGTTTCCTTACTTTTGTTATTTTTTACTTCAACAGTCTTATTATCTATAAGTTTACCCGTTCCTTCAATTACATCGATCTTGTTTTTCTTAAATAAAAACTGAACTCCTTTGCTCATCCCGTTAGCAACATCCCTGCTTCGTTTAACCATACCATCCAGATCAATTTTAACATTACCTTCGATGTTTATCCCGTAGTTTTCAGCCTGATTCAGGTACTCAAAAACTTCAGCGCTTTTCAACAGTGCTTTTGTAGGTATACATCCCCAGTTCAAACAAACGCCTCCCAACTCTTCACGTTCAATAACACCAACTTTCAAACCCAGTTGCACTGCACGGATTGCAGCTACATACCCTCCGGGTCCGCTGCCGATTATAAGTAAGTCGTAATTCATATTTTAGTAAATTTTATATTAATAATAATCAGAAATATGTCTGTTCATTAAAGTCAATCAATAAACACAATGCATTTTACCCCTTATTGTTCATACAATTCTTTTTTAATGAGAAAAATTTTACTTTATATTTTTAAAATATCTTTTTAACAGGCGTTTTGCTGCAATATACGAGCTTACCTTATCATCCGTTAACTCATGTTCCAGCTTTTTCAGGTGTTCCTGAATATCAGTATTATTATAAAAGTGGTCATGAAGTGCCTGGCTGATCGTTTCATACATACGATATTTTGCCTGTTCAGAACGATGCCTTGAAAAGTAGCCGTTTCCCGTGGTAAATTTCCTATATTCCTGTATGGTATTCCATATTTTATCTATTCCTTTATTAGTAAGTGCCGAACAGGTCAACACACAAGGTGTCCATCCCGATTCGGCAGGAGGAAATAAATGCAAGGCATTGGAAAACCCGGCCCGTGCCTGTTGAGCTTTTTTTTCATTGTCCCCGTCAGCTTTTGTTATGGCAATTATATCGGCCATCTCCATTATGCCACGCTTTATCCCCTGGAGTTCATCCCCCGCACCCGCGAGCATGAGTAACAGGAAAAAATCCACCATGGAATGTACAGTTGTCTCTGATTGCCCAACACCCACCGTTTCAATAATAATGGTATCAAATCCTGCTGCTTCACATAATATTATTGATTCCCTGGTCTTCCTGGCTACCCCCCCTATTGATCCTGCTGAAGGAGAAGGCCTGATAAAGGCTTTCTTTTCAGTTGACAGTTGCTCCATGCGGGTCTTGTCACCCAGTATACTGCCTTTTGACCGCTCACTGCTCGGATCAACTGCAAGGACAGCTGTCGAATGACCCTGCCGGATAAGATGCATGCCGAATGACTCGATAAATGAGCTTTTTCCTACTCCGGGAACACCGGTAATTCCAATACGTATTGAATTCCCGCTGTGCGGCAGGCACCTCTCAATGATCTTCTGAGCCATTTCCTTATGTTTGGGCAATGCACTCTCAACCATGGTTATTGCCTGACTGAGGATAATGCGGTCACCTGACGTGATCCCCTCATAGAACTGATCGACAGTAAGCTTTTTCCTTTTTTGCTTCCTGAACCGTTCAACAGCATCACCATTCAGTATGGATGGTTGATTGACACCGTCTCTCACCGACAATTTCCGATCATGATCTTCCTTTTTTTTCACGAATACTTATTTCTCTGTATTGATTTTGATAATTAGTGTCTGTCCATAAAGTCTCATTTGCCGCGTTACGCTTGTCCGAAAATTGCT
>CAZBJH010000131.1:0-8856 GCA_964492185.1 uncultured Bacteroidales bacterium
CACTTTTAAATAAGTTCTTTAACTCACTTAAAAAAGTGAGTTAAAGAGCTCACTTCGTTCGGTTTGCGCCCCTTGATCTCGAACATTGTGGACAGACACTAGTTAAAATATAAAAACGAAAATCGGGTCGTGAATATTATTCTGTTTCGATAAAATTAAACTTGGTTTCCAGTATGGATTCATAATATTCACCCCTTTCCATAATATCATCATCCCCCTCTTCATAATACCAGTTGATTGTCAGCTCGTGTCCTTTTTTTAAAACATCTACCAGAGCCCTGAGGATATGTAATATGGCCTTTGACGAACCGCTGTTGAAATATTCAAGGTCGATATCAACTATCGTGGTATCATTGGGTTCAAGGCAATAATGATAAATCCATTCATACAGGTCATCATAAAACTTTGTTGCATCTTCAGGAATAGACCGTCCGCTAATTTTTATGCGGCCATCAGTGCTAAAAAAAACTTCCGGTGTTTTTTTTGTACTTTCAATCAGCAGATCGTCCATCCTTCTTGAAATAATTTATTACAATATAATTTAAATATCCCTAATTTATTGTGCAAAGGATATATTTATACGATGAAAATTAATATATGATTCATCTATATGATACTATAATATGAATTTTTTTTTTATTATTTATCAGAGTTTTATAAACAGCTTAAAAGTAATGATAAATATGCCCAATTAATGTATTCTTTAAAAACAAATTAACATACTAAATATATAAAACTCAACAAAAGTTGCTAACAATTAATATTTACATATTTGAAAAGTCTTAACTGCATTATTCATAAATAATTTAACATAATTCTCATTTATTTTTATGAACCTTTATCCCGGCGAACCGGATAATGCAGGACAGAAGAGGTAATATTCAAGGAATTAAGTATGTTCTTTGCTTCGAACTTACTGCATTAATTATTGAACTCAGGCACCCTTAATTCAGGCACGTACCCGGGGCAATTTATTGTATGCTGTAACGCGCGAAAGGTGATACATCGAGCGTGGTGAAATGCCCCGCGAGGTATTTATAATAACCTGTTATTGCTATCATTGCAGCATTATCAGTTGAATATTGCCGTTCAGGAATATACACTTTCCAATCGCGTTGCCGGGCTTCTTCAAGCAAAGCCTTTTGCAAACCCGAGTTGGCAGATACCCCTCCTGCAATGGCAATTTCAGAAATTCCCGTCTGCAATGAAGCTACAATTAGTTTTTCCATCAATATAGTTATTATGGAATGCTGAATGGATGCACAAATATCTGATTTGTAATTCACTATAAATTCCCGGTCTTCCTTTAACCTGTCCCTTAAAAAATATAAAAAAGCAGTTTTCAAGCCACTGAAACTGTAATCAAGCTTACCGGCTTTTGGTTTCGGAAAAGGAAAAGCTTCAGGGTCTCCCTTTGATGCATACTTATCTATCAGTGGCCCACCCGGGTATGGCAGTCCCATTACCTTTGCACACTTGTCAAAGGCTTCTCCCGCGGCATCATCAATTGATCTGCCAATAATTTCCATAGACAGGTGATCCTTCACCACCACCAGTTGAGTATGCCCGCCGGACACCAAAAGGCATAAAAAAGGAAAGCGGGGAAGGCCGGGATCTTCTCCCGGTCTTTTTAAAAATACAGATAGAATATGAGCCTGCAGGTGATTTACTTCGATAAGCGGAATACTGAGCGATAAAGCAAGACTTTTTGCAAATGATGTACCTACCAGCAAAGCCCCCATTAAACCGGGGCCGCGTGTAAATGCAATCCCGTCAAGATCATTTTTATCAGTTTTGGCTTCCCTCAGCGCCCGGTCAACCACCGGAATAATATTTTGTTGATGAGCTCTTGATGCCAGTTCGGGCACAACTCCCCCGTATGCTTTGTGAACATCCTGATTAGCAATCATACTCGACAAAATATACCCGTCCCTGCAAACAGCAGCGCCCGTGTCATCGCAAGAAGATTCTATTCCCAAAACCGTAACTCCCATTAAAGCTCTTTTCTTAATGATTATCTTTAACTTAAATGATTTCGCTTTCGCGTATGAAATGTAAACTTTTTTTATTTTTTTTGCGTTCAATATATAATAAGGTACAAAAGTATTAAAAAAACAGGTAAAATAGGTCTGATCGTTTTTCTGGGAATTTTCTTTATTCTCGGTTCAGGATTTGCATTGTTGCAAACCAAATACGTGCAAAATTATGTTGCCGGACTTATTACCAATTACCTGGAGAAAAATATCAACACCCGTATTGATGTTGATAATGTAGAGATTACCTTCTTTAACAGTGCTACCCTGAATAATATTTATATTGAAGACCTCCATAATGACACACTCCTTTTCGCCAAAGAAATTTCTCTCCGGTCAAATAATATACTTAAACCTGTTTTTTTTAAAAGTCATAAGCTTAGAATAAGAAGAATTTTTCTGGACAGTGCTTTTATCCATTTTGCAACCGATTCTTCCGGCGTTTCAAACCTTAATCATTTCATCGGTTTATTAAAAAGGGACAAAAAAGTAAAAAAGAATAAAAAGCCGCCGCTGATAAAAAAGATCACCCTGGTTAACAGCAAAATCAGGATCAGCAAATTTTCCACGGAAGAACCGCCTGCAGGAATTAATTTTAAAGATCTCAGGGTACATATTATCCATTCGGAAATTACGGACTTAAGTCCCCTGAATGATTCGGTCAGATTTCAGGTTGCGAACATGAAATTCATTGAGGCATCAGGATTCAGGGTTAAAGAGCTGAATACTGAAGTATGCATCAGTAATTCCGGCATGAATTTCGAAAATGTTTTCATAATCACGGACAGATCTTCTGTTATAAGTGACTATATCAGAATGAAATACGATAATATTAAAGATTTCAAAAACCAGGGCATTAACGACAAAATTGATCTGGGGATAAAGATCAGCTCATCACAACTGAATCTTTATGATCTTGCATATTTTGCCCCTGCACTGGCAAAGTCAAACCAGCCGGTTAACTTTTCAGGTACTGTAAGCGGAAGGATAAATAACCTGAAAGCAAAAAATGTTTATTTAAAATTCGGCAGGCAATCCACTCTTTCCGGAGATATCAGTCTGACAGGGCTTCCTGACATAAATGAAACATTCATGGTCTTTAATCTTAATAGTTTAATAACTAACACAAGGGATATTGGCAACTTAAAACTACCTGGCAACAAGTCAATTACCATACCTGACTGGTTGCATAAAACCGGCAGGTTAGCCTATACCGGAAATTTCACAGGTTTTATCGATGATTTTGTAACCTACGGTACACTGCAAACAGGAATCGGGAAAGTATCCACCGATATTCTTTTCAAACCGGATACTGATAATTTTTTCCGTTTCAACGGTAATCTGAAAATGGATCAATTTGATATCGGCCGGTTACTCGATACGGAAACAATCGGCAAGATCACCCTGAGCGTTTCCATTGACGGTTCGAGTCAATCTGTAAATACGATAGATGCTGATATGAACGGCACGGTAGCAAGCTTTGAAATCAATGATTATAATTATAAGAACATACAACTATCAGGAGAACTCACAAATCAAACATATGACGGGTCAATAACCATGCAGGACCCGAATATTAATCTTGAATTTCTCGGACGTGTCGATATCTCAAAAGAAACAGCAGAATATAATTTCTTTGCCGATGTTAAGCATGCCGACTTACATGCCCTTAACATTGACAAGCTGGACTCGACCCATTCAGCTAACTTCAAGATAATAGCCAACGCCACCGGTAATTCACTGGAAACCCTGAATGGTGAGATATCACTTCTCGATTCACGGTTTAATAAGCATGATAAGAATATCCGGGTCAGGGATGCTACTGTTACCGCCAGAAACACAGTTGACTCGAGTAGTTTTAAAATCCGCTCCGACATTATTGATCTTGACATGAAAGGTTCTTACAAGATGGATAAGATCAAAGACTCCTTCTTCGCCTTCTTATCAAATTATGCACCTGCTTTTTCAGATACAACAGTAAATACAGATAATGATTTTAATAATGATTTTATCCTGTCTGTCGAGTTTAAGAATACCGATGAATTTTTCAATTATTTTTTCCCGGATTATATTCTTGCTTCCGGGTCCATTTTGAAAAGTAATTATAACATTGAAAAGAAACGGTTTACCTTATTTTTTCAATCTCCCCTGGTGAACCTTAAAAACATTGCCTGGAGCAACATGTACATAAACACCGAAGCCAATGATTCAATATTTTCACTTGAATCCGGGAGCAAAAAACTGGTTGTTGCCGATCGTATTCCGATGGAAAATTTTTCTGTCTACTCCATTGCATACAGCGATACCTGTGATCTTAAATTCCGGTGGAACAACTGGGATTCCGCGGCATACTCAGGTAATATCGTTACAAAAGCATTTTTCTCAAAAAATAAGGAAACTTCAAATAACAAAATATTATTCGAAATATTCCCGTCAAAGGTTATCACTGAAGACACGCTTTGGAATATTGAGCCTTCATTTGTGCAAATTGACAGCTCAAGCATAAAAGTGAACAATTTTCAGGTCAACCATGACAACCAGTTCCTAAACATCAGCGGAACCTTGTCGAAACGTCCTGAAGACGACATGGTAATTAACTTCGGCAAATTTAATATTGCCAATATAAACACTATAACCAGGCCGTCGGGATTCGAATTTAAAGGTATAGTTAACGGTGAAGCAACCCTTTCGGATATATTCAATAATACCTTGTTTAACACCCGGATAAAAATAGAGGATTTCACAATTAACAATGAATTCTTAGGAAATACAAATATTGACTCCAGGTGGAACAACACTGACAGATCAATTGAAATTGACGCGGGCGCAACCCGGGGTAAACTTAAAGTGCTTGCTTTAAACGGTAAGTATTATCCTTTTGATGATAACCGGTTGTCATTCGACATTAAGCTGGATAAACTCCGGCTTGACATGCTTGACCGGTATGCCGTGAAATTACTGACTAACCCGAAAGGATTCGCATCGGGTGATATTTTGCTGGCAGGCACAACAGCCAATCCTTTGCTTAACGGTGAACTGCACCTGCAAAAAGCGATCTTCACGGTGAATTTCTTAAATTCAAGATATAGTTTTAGCGAAAGGATAAAAATCAATAACAACACCATTATTATTGATAACCTGGTATTATACGATAAAGACGGTAACATGTCCCGGGCTAACGGAACAGTGCATGCCGACCATTTAAAGAATATCTCATTTAGCATAAGGCTCAACGCTGATAATTTTCTGTTTCTGAACACTTCGCTTTCAAACAATAATCAGTATTACGGCACAGCCTACGCTACAGGTATTGTAGAACTTCAGGGGACACCCAAAAATGTTAACCTGGATATAAAGGCAAAAACCGAAAGAAACACCCGTTTTTTCATACCTCTCAACCGGGGAGGAACAACTTCCGAGTATAATTTTGTGACTTTCTACCAGTCAGATACTTCCCTTAATACGGAAAGATATACAAGAAATTACAACTTGGATATGTCAGGCATTCAATTGAACTTTGATCTCGAAATAACACCTGATGCCGAAGTGCAGATTATTTTTGACCCCAAGGTTGGTGATATTATCAAAACGCGCGGCTACGGTGATCTAAACCTTGCTATCAATACGAATGGAGAGTTCAGTATGATGGGTGAATACGACATTGTAAACGGAGATTATCTTTTCACTCTTCAGGATGTGATCAATAAAAAGCTTAAAGTTGAATCAGGAAGTAAGCTTACCTGGAATGGTGATCCCCTGGACGCAATTCTTGATGTGAATGCATATTACCGCACAAAAGCCTCGCTTTACGATCTTCTCGGGGATGAAAGCTATAAAAACAGAACAACTGTCGACTGCCGTTTGAACTTAACGGGCAAACTGGCCAATCCGGAGATCAAGTACGATATTTTTCTGCCTTATGCCGAGGATGATACCCGTCAGCGGGTAATAGGAGCTATTACAACGGACGAAGAAACAAGCAAACAGTTTTTATCTCTTCTCGTATTGAACAGTTTTCTTCCAAATAATAACCTGCTTGTTAATAATCCTTCATACCAGGCATCCGGCACACCTTCAAATGCAGCCGGCGTGAATGCAAGTGAACTTTTATCGAACCAGTTGAGCAACTGGCTTTCTCAGATAAGTAATGATTTTGATATAGGTATCAACTACCGGCCCGGTTATGCAATAACCAGCAATGAAGTTGAATTCGCGCTTTCCACCCAGTTATTGAACGACCGGCTGAGCATTAACGGTAATATTGATGTTAACACCAATGCTACCGCTACAAGAACAAATAATATTGTTGGTGATTTTGATATGGATTATAAACTCAACAAAAGCGGGAAATTACGTGTGAAAGCTTTTAATCGTGCTAACGATGATATTATTTATGAAAATTCACCTTACACCCAGGGTGTCGGACTTTTCTATAAAGAAGAATTCAATACATTCGGAGAACTTTTAAAAAGATACTGGGAAAAATTAACCGGTAAAAACAGGAAGGATAAAACTGATAAGGGATTATCACAAACATATACAAAGTAATTCTGTTTATAAAAAATAATACATCTGATCTGACGTTTTCTTATTTTTGGGCAAAATTTAAACTATGACAACAAATTTGTTTATTTTATTTCAGGCAGCTACGGCAAATGAGGCTGCAGAAGCCATGCAGCAGGAAGCCGAACAGTTAAAACTTTCTTTTCTCGAATTAGCTATGAAAGGAGGTTGGGTTATGATCCCGATTCTTCTGCTTTCAATAGTAGCCGTTTATATTTTTTTCGAGCGTTACTTTGCCATTAAGGGTGCTGCAAAGATCGACATGAGTTTTATGAACAGGATTAAGGATTATATTCATGACGGCAGGCTTGAATCTGCACATGCCTTGTGCCAGGCATCAGATAATCCTGTTGCCAGGATGATCGAAAAAGGAATAACACGGATCGGGAGGCCCCTGAATGATGTGAATGCTGCCATTGAGAATGTCGGAAAGCTGGAAATATATAAACTTGAAAAGGGCCTGCCTTTGTTGGCGACTGTTGCCGGAGGTGCACCCATGATAGGTTTTCTGGGTACGGTGATGGGCATGATCAGGGCTTTTTATGATATGGCAACAGCAGGTAACAATATAGATGTAGGACAGTTATCCAACGGTATCTACACGGCACTGGTAACTACAGTGGCCGGACTGATTGTCGGGATAATTGCTTATTTTGCATATAATGTTCTGGTTGCACGGGTAGAAAAAGTTGTTTTTATACTTGAAGCCAGCACAACTGAATTTATGGATTTATTGAACGAACCGGTAACAGAGAAATAATATGGCTATCAGTTCAAGAAACAGAGTAAGTGTACAGTTTAGTATGTCGGGGATGACCGACATTGTATTTTTGCTGTTGATCTTTTTTATGCTTACCTCAACACTTATTGCTCCCAACGCGCTGAAATTGTTATTGCCCCAGAGTAATAACCAGACAGCTGCAAATCCCATTACCAGTGTTTCCATAACAAAAAACCTGCAGTTTTACGTTGAAACAACACCTGTGGATCTTTCAGAAATGGAACATATTTTGAAGGAAAGATTAAAAGACAGTGAAGATCCGACAATATCACTTCATGCTGACAAAAGCGTCCCTCTCGAACAGGTTGTAAAAGTGATGAACATAGCAAAAGATAATAATTATAAGCTGATACTCGCGACAACACCGGAATAACAAGTCCTGCAACAGGACAGGGAAAGAGTGTAAAAAATGAGATCATTTAAGACATGAGCAGTTCAATGACTATAAATGATAAAAAAGGCATAATAGGAACACTGATCGTACACACACTGGCGCTCATGGTATTTGTCTTTTTAGGTTTTATTACCCCCCTGCCCCTGCCGTCTGAAGAAGGAATACTTATCAATTTCGGGGACCAGCCTACCGGATCAGGGCCTGCTGAACCCCGTGTATCCGAACCGGCAAGTGCACCAAGGGTAAGGGAACGCGTGGTTGAACAACCGGTGTCTGCTTCAGAGGCTGAAGAAAAGGTGACCACACAAAATTTTGAGGAAGCTCCTGCTATTGAGGCTGCCAAATCTGAAACCGAAACAAAAAAAACCAATGAGGTAACCCGGCCTGTGGAAAAGAAACCGGAAGCAGAAGAACAGCCTGAAGAAGAACCAAAGGTAGTCGATACCAGGGCCCTTTATTCAGGCAAAGACAGGGATTCCGAAAGTAGCGCTTCAGAGGGAGTAACCGGTGATGAGGGTAACCAGGGAAATCCTTTCGGTTCGGTTGATTCCCCGGATTATTCACTTGGGCAAAGCCAGGGATCGGGAGGCCCCAGTTTCAGCCTGGCAGGCAGAAACCCGGTTAACCTGCCTTCACCAAGCCTGAGATATCAACGCGCCGGCAAGGTCGTGGTCGAGATTACCGTTGACCGTGATGGAAATGTCAGCAGCGCCACACCCGGCGTGAAAGGTTCAACAACCCTTAACAGTAATCTTCTTGCCGCCGCAAAGAAAGCAGCTCTTGCTTCCCGTTTTGACAGGAGTCCCGATGCCCCGGCCTACCAGAAAGGGACTATCACATATTATTTCACACTGAAATAGAGTTTCCTCACAAACTCGCGTGAACTCGCGCGCGTTTGTAACACGCGTGGCTATTGTATAGAAGAATAATATTGTTTTAATATGCATTCCCGCGAGCCGGCGTTTCGAACTGCCCGCGTGGCAGTTCGACCTACTTTTTTGTCTTCCACACAAAAAAGTAGGCAAAAAAAGTCACCGTCTCAGAAAAATCGCTTGATTTACTACGAAAGGTTTTCTCCCCGCGGA
>CAZBJH010000132.1:0-8849 GCA_964492185.1 uncultured Bacteroidales bacterium
CGTTTCCGGACCGCGCGAGCCTTGCAAATGGAACCTTCTGAACAGACACATGTACCGTTAAACATTATACCAACTTTATAGACAGACTCTATTTAAGGCCTAAATATATAAAAAAGTGGTCAGTATGGAAAGGTTCCAAGAGTATTATAACTCAGGAAATTTTTATTAATAATTTAATTATATTATTTACAGGGAACAGCAGGATACCGGCTATTCTCCGGATAAAAGTTTTTCAAGTTGTTCCAGGATTGGTATTTGCCCTTTGCATATCTTTTGTTTTGCCATGCCAATAGAAAACCAGCCGGCTTTATCCACTTCAGGAAAAAGTTGTTTATTCTTGCTGTTCGGAGGCCATTCCATTTCAAAGCTGTTGCTTTCTAACGCGTACGGATCTGCATCTCCTTCAACTGCCCATGTATAAATGATTTTACCACTTTGCTGTTTTACCGGTTCAAGGGAAGTGAAATCACCCTCAATCGAAAAACCCGTTTCTTCATGAAATTCTCTTTGGGCTGCCCGGAATAATTCTTCGTTTTCCTCAGGCTCACCTTTTGGAACTGACCACGCGTTATCATCTTTATTTCTCCAGTATGGTCCCCCGGGATGTACCAGCAATACTTCAATATTTTCTCCCGGCTTTCTGTATACCAGTATGCCTGCACTTTTCTTTATCATAGACCAAATATATGAAAAGTAAATGTGAAGGATACATTTTAAATGAAGTAGTTTATTTACTATTTTTGGAAGTATTAAACAGGACGGTGAATGGATTTAAATTTCACCATTCTTGGAAATAATAATAACATATCCTAACTTACCTCTTCGAACAAAAGCGCTTTTAACGTGGTTATAAATGATTGTGGTATTTGTTTTCAGCTTTTTGATAATGTTAATTAGTGTCTGTCCATAAAGTCCCATTTGCCGCGTTACGCTTGTTAAAAAATTGCTCATTTACGACAAGTAAACTTCGCGTTTTCGGACCGCGCGAGCCTTGCAAATGGAACTTTCTGAACAGACACACGACCAGTTATACATTTTGTAAGATATTTTGTTTTTTTCATGATATGTTCAGGAAACAATTAATATATTTTTTTGTCGAAACAGCTAATCTTACCAGATTTGCTGTATCGGCCACACGGTATTTGTTCAAAAGGCCTTTTGAATTTAAAGAATTTCTGAAGCAATCCTATGTCGCGGGAAATAAATCCTTTGCCCTTGTAAGTATAACAGCATTGATCATGGGGTTGGTCCTTACCATTCAAACACGCCCTGTACTGGCAAAGCTGGGAGCCGAGTCATGGTTGCCGGGTATGGTTTTTCTTTCTGTTGTAATGGAAATCGGGCCTGTTATTACATCACTGATCTTTGCAGGGAAAGTGGGATCGCGTATAGGAGCGGAACTTGGTTCAATGAAGGTTACCGAACAGATTGATGCTATGGAAGTATCGGGTACTTATCCTATGAAATATCTTGTTGTAACCCGGGTACTTGCTACTACAATAATGTTGCCTTTGCTTGTTATTTATGCCGATTTTATTGCTTTGCTGGGTTCATACCTGGGTGTAAGCCTGCAGAGCAGTGTTTCTTTTTCACTATATATTAGTGATGCATTTAAAGATTTGCATTTTTATGAGTTGTTTCCATCTATTATTAAAACATTCGTGTTTGGATACAGCATTGGAATATTGAGTTGTTACCAGGGTTATTATACAAATAAGGGTGCGGAAGGAGTTGGAATGGCAACGACCTCGGCAGTGATCTATTCCTCACTTTCCATTTTTATCATTGACCTGATTGCTGTGCAAATAACTGAAATTGTTTTATGAATTTAAATGATCAATCATACAGAAAAAAAGTAATTGAGATCCGGAATATTAATAAATCGTATAGTAATGTAAGTGTTTTAAAAGGGATTGATCTGGATTTGTATGAAGGGGAAAACCTGGTGATCCTTGGCAGGTCGGGAAGCGGAAAGACCGTTCTGATCAAATGTATTGTGGGCCTGGAGGAACCAGATTCGGGCACCATACATGTATTAGGGACGGGTATTCACAGTCTGAATGAATTCAGGCTGAATGTCTTACGAAAAGATATAGGTTATTTGTTTCAAAGCGGAGCATTATATGATTCAATGACATTGAAAGAAAATTTACTTTTTCCCCTAAACCGCGGTGCAGTGAGCTTTTCAGAAGCTGAAAAGGAGGATCTTGTCAATGAAGCCCTTAGAAATGTGGGATTGCAGGATGCAATGGATAAAATGCCTTCTGAATTATCGGGGGGGATGAAAAAACGGGCCGGACTTGCACGAACC
Organism: uncultured Bacteroidales bacterium; assembly: GCA_964492185.1. Taxonomy (GTDB): domain Bacteria; phylum Bacteroidota; class Bacteroidia; order Bacteroidales; family UBA10428; genus JAFGSZ01. The sequence goes on from CAZBJH010000132.1 coordinate 2,312, forward strand.
CTGGTATTAAGACCCAAAGTTATTTTGTACGATGAACCCACTACAGGGCTTGATCCTCATACTTCGCGTGAGATCAGTGAATTGATCATGGATATTAAACACAAGTACGATACCTCGGCCATAATTGTGACACATGATATGATGTGTGCCAGGATCACGGCCGACAGGATAGCAATCCTGAAAGACGGTGAGTTTGTTGGTGAAGGCAGCTACCAGGAACTGACAACGAAGGAGGACAATTTTATTAATAGTTTTTTTACAAATAAATAAACAGGAGCAAGGAATATGGCAATAAGACGAAGCAGTTCATTACGCCTGGGAATTTTTGTTACCCTTGCAATAGGGTTGTTCATTACAGCTTTGCTGATCCTGGGAAGGAAACAAAACCTGTTCCAGTCCACTGTACGTATTTCAACAGAATTCAAAGACGTTCAGGGGTTGAAAATAGGTAACAAAGTCCGGTTTACAGGGATTGAGACAGGCAATGTGGTTAACATGACCATAATAGCCGATACTTCGGTTTTGGTTGAAATGTCTATTCAGGAAGAAATCGTGCCTTATATAAAGAAAAATTCAGTAGCAACCATTGGTAATGAAGGTTTGATGGGGAATAAGATCGTTATAATTATGCCCGGGACACCCGGGGCAGAGTCAGTAAAAAGAGGAGATAAAATTCCATCCATAGAACAGGTAGAGATTGATGATATTATGAATGAGGTTATGAAATCGGGACAGAAAATTTCGATTGTTGCTGATAATCTGATTAATATCACAGATAAGATCGATAAGGGAGAGGGAATTTTCGGGAAAATATTTACAGATACAAGCTTTACACGGGATCTGGATAAATCTGCCAGAAATCTGACATCCATTACACATGAACTGGACGATATCCTGGGTAAAGTAAACCGTGGTGAAGGAGTACTGGGTAAAATATTTGCAGATACACTTTTTGCCAGGAAGCTGGATTCTGCCAGTTACAGTATTGAGGAAATATTTCAAAATTTTGAAGATATCACAAGAAAGATCAATCAGGGGGAAGGTATATTCGGCCGGTTATTCACAGATACTACTATCAGTAATAATCTTTATTATGCAAGCAGGGATCTGCAGCAAATTACCGGTAATCTTGTGGAAGTGACTTCAAAAATTAACAGCCAGGATAATGTACTGAGCAAAATTATTGCCGACCCTGCTTTTGCAGATTCTCTTGAAGTGATGATGCAACGGTTGAATGAGGGGCTTATTGAAGCAACCGAAGCTTCTGAAGCGATTAAAAGAAGCGGTTTGATAAGATTATTTTCTAAGAAGAAAGAGAATGGGAAAGGGAAAAAGGAGGACGAGGAGCAGTAATGTTCATTAGTTAGAGTCCGTCTATAAAGTAGTCAAAATGTTTAACCGTACATGTGTCTGACAATTATTTAAACAACATTCATAAAATAATAAAACTATGAAAAAATCATTATGTATTTCGTTAACAGCTTTACTGTTGATAATTGTTCAGGGTTGTTATATCGATTTACCTGACAGTGTAACCGGTAATGGTAACGTGATTGCTGATGACAGGGCCGTATCCGGGTTTAATGGTCTTAAGGTAAGCTCGGGGATCGATGTATATATAACACAGGGCAGTGAAGAAGGCCTGACAATTGAGGCGGATGAGAACCTTCACGACATTATAAAAACAGATGTTAAAGGAGGTATTTTAAACATATACAGTACAAAGGGCATACGAATGGCCAAAGCTAAAAAAGTGTATCTGGATTATATTGATCTTGATGAGATAAGTATTTCCAGTGCCGGAGATGTTAAAGGACAAAATTTGGTGACAGCGGAAAAACTGAAACTCAGTCTTAGCAGTGCCGGTGACCTGGTGCTTGATTTGCATGCTGAGGAGGTGGATGTTAATATAAGCAGTTCGGGTAATGCACGTTTGTCCGGTACAACAGATTATTTACGGGCTAATTTGAGCAGTGCCGGTGATCTGCATGCATTTGACCTTGTTGCATTAAATGGAAATGTAAGTGTATCAAGTGCAGGTGATGCCAGGGTTCATATTACTGAAAAAGCGCGCTTCAGATCAAGTAGCGCCGGAGATATCGTTTACATGGGAAAACCGGAAATACTTGATATTAATACTTCCAGCGCGGGTAGTGTGAGGAGGAAATAAAACAGGATTGTTTTTAATTCCTTCCCGCGAGCCGGGTTTCGAACTGCCTTGCAGGCAGTTCGACCTTCTTTTTACTCCCTGACGGTCGTGAGACCACCGCGTTATGCTGGCTGCCACCCTAAAAGTAGGCATAAAGGTCACCGTTCAGATATTCAAGTCATTTAAACAAATTAAATTAACTGAAGAACGTTCAAAATAATTCAGGGTCGACTCGCTACAGGTAAAGATCAAAATCTGCCTGTTTTCACCGAATTCCCGGATTATCTTTGCTGTTTGCCCTGCCCGGTGAGGATCAAAGTTCACCAACACTTCATCCACGATCAGGGGCAAGGGCTCAGCCTGCTTTTCATATTCTTCAATAAAACCAAGTCTGAGACTGATGAGCAGTTGTTCCCTGGTTCCCCTGCTGAGCTGATCAATCTTTTTTGATACTTCCTTTGGATCATAAACAGCTACATCCCTTTCATCCAGAGATACACGTATTCTTTTATATCTATGACCAGTGATACTGCTGAAAAAATTACCCGACTTTTTTATAACTTCCGGCTGTTTTTCTTTCTCATATTTTGATTTTACGTCTGTCAGAATTTTCAGTGCAAGCTTTCCGGTTATCCATTCATGGTAAGCATTTTTTAATTTTTGTCTTTCTGTTTCAAGCCCTGTTAATAATTCCGCGATTTCTGATTCACCTTCAATTCTTTTGATTTCATTTTTCTTTCCTCCCAACTCGTCGGTCCTATCTTTCGATTCCCTTGATTTTGTCTTAATTTCACCGGCAAGTCCGGTAAGCTTTGATTCAATATTCTGCTTTTCATTTGCTTCTAAATACGCGATCACTTCATCAGCCTTATTGTGACCGACAAATTTTTCAATGGTTTCAATTGCCTGATCTCTTTTCTCTATAAGTGTTTTTACCCTGTTATTATCATCATATTTTCCGCGGAAATCCTGCCGGTCATCAGTATGAACAGAATTCAATAAATTCTTTATGTCTATTTGAATTTGCCCGCGTTTCGATTCCGTGTTTTCCAGGTCCTTTTTCTTTCGCTTTAATTCTTCTTCCAATCTGATCTTCACCTGAAACTCATCCTCAGCGGATTTAAATTCACCGGCAATCCTGTTTACTACGATTTCTGTTTTTTCCTCAATCAGGTTATTTTCAAGGATATCTTTGACAAGGGATACTTTATCTTCCAATTCCCGGATAAACGGGAGCCTTTGTTTATCCACCTTATCTGCCAACCGGTTTCTTTCATTAATCTCATTTTTAATGTAACTTATACTCTCAAAAACAGCCAATGCCGCGTCAATTGACAGTGATTTTGAAATGTTCAGCGTTTGTTCAAGGTAATGCCCGTATTCTTCCCTGATCTTCTGCTCAATCCTGTTCAAATTATCAATTTCATTTTGCAGATAACTATCAGAATCTTTTTTCACAAGCAATTTTTTACTGAAAAATAAAAGCAATGCTATAAATACCAATGTCGCGCCCAAAACATATAAACCATAGTAAAAAGCAGGTATGGAGCCTGTAAGAAATATGATCGCGGTAAAAACAGTCATGTTATTTATATTCAGCCTGCTATCTTTTGCACGTGTTGCTTTAAGCTCTGCTTCTGATTCTCTTTTCTTATCTGCTAATTTATCAAGCTCTTCCTTATATCTCTCAAGTTTATTCCTATGAATAGCTATATCTGTGAACCCGGTTATATTATGTTCGGTCCACTGTCCGCTGATATTGGCAATTCCCTGGTTTATTGATCGCTGATAATCTTTAATTCTTTGTTCTTCTTCGTCCTTATCGTTTATCGTCTGGATATATTTCGGAAGGTTGTTACGCAGGTACTCGACCGTATCTTTATTGCCCAATAATTTTGAATTGACTGAAATATCCTTAATAGTTTCTTCCAATTCATGTATACCCTTCTGATCTTCTGTACCATCACTTAAGCCTCTTATCCTGTCGATGAGTTCCTGCTCTTTTTCTTCCAGTTTATCAAGCTGTTCTTTCCCCTTTTCAGGATAGTTTTGAAGGCCTGGCAGTTTTTCCAGTTCCTCCTCCGATCTGGTAATCTCAATAAAACTGTCATAACATTTGAGATAATTCTCCAGTTTATTTTTTTCATTTCCGTATTCTTCAATCTCCCTGTCAACTTCACGTATATTTTCTTCCAGGTCCTTCATTTCAAGGTTCAGACTTTTATACTTATGCAAATTTTCCTGGATCCGCTGAACTTTTGATCTCTTATCTTCAATTCCTTTGAGTATACACGGGATTAACTGATTACGTCCTCTCCGCGTGTATATATTATCGACCCGGCTCTGAATATTTCTTTCGACTGTCCCTACGGATATATTACCCAAACCCAGCCCCACACTGAATATTTTATCTTCAACACCTGATTCTGTAAGAGATCCAAGGTCAACCAGTTCATCCAGTGAGAAAGCATAAACATTATTGTATAAATCTGCAGAAGCATTCCCGAGTAATTGAGACCACTGGCTTTGATTCCGTGTCTCCTGGCCGTTATATAAAAGATTAATGCTATCGTTTCCGGATCTGTTAAAAAGAACTTCTTTGCCTGAGGATAGAACAGCCTTTATTCTGCCGCCGTGATTTCCCCCGTTCAGGGGAGCCATACGCTGATCCTTAAAACGCGGATATCCGAAAAGTGTATACCTTAAAAACTTTAACAGGGTAGACTTACCTGCTTCATTATTTCCATGAATAATATGCACACCTTTATCAAGTGTGGTCAATGAAAACCCGTTAAATATCCCGAATCCGTCAATATGGATCTCTTTGATTATCATTCCTGTTCTTTAATTAGCTGGTCAATCAGGATCCATTTAGCCTTTTCAAGGATCTCTTTATGATCATCCTCAGAAAGCTCTTTAAGCTCCCGTTTTGTCTGGGGGCTGTTAAAATCACTTTCTGCATCTTTTATTAACCCGGCAATCTTCCCCGGCTCACCTTCAAATTTTTCAATGGTTTTTAAAATCTCCGCTGTAAAATCCGCCCCCTTTTTTATTTGTTCTGTATCGATCACAGGGCGGGTCTTAACACGAATGCTGTCAATCCATATATAATTCATTTGATTCAGCTGACCTTCATTGAAATAATGAACAAGCTGTTCAACTTCCTCTTGTTTGTTTAAAAGGGAATGCAAGGGCGTTCTGCCATAAAAAGAAATCCTTAAAATGCAGCTTGTATTTTCTTCATAATCTTCTAAACTGCTAATAACTTCTTCAATTCTACCTGATAATCTGTCAATTTTTTCTTCTCCAGTCAGATCGATCCGTACATCTTCAAATCTGATAAGCTGGGTAGGAATAAACCTGATCTCAGGTGTTTTATTTTTGGCGATCTCAACCATATAACATCCTTTTGCTCCTGTTTCTCCAAAATCCCTTCCCTGGGGATTTCCGGGATATACAATTACAGGATACCTGTCCCTGATTATCTGCCGCTTATGAATGTGACCCAGTGCCCAGTAATCAAAACCTTTTCCTGTCACATCTTCAACTTTAAAAGGAGCATAATTCTCATGCGAACCGGGGGCACCGGTTGTACCGTGCAAAATTGCAATGGATATAAGAGACTGATCATTTGTTAAATTATATTTAAGAGCTAAATTTTCGTTTACCACCTTATTTTGAAAACTAATCCCGTAAATATCAACAAGAGGCTTATCATTTTTCTGAAATATATAATTTTCTACTTCTGCAGAATCAAATCTGAAGGTGTTCCCGGGCATCTGTATGCTTTCAAGCCATGAACTAAGGGGATCATGATTCCCACATACAAAATATACAGGTATTCCTTTATTGGAAAGTCTTTTCAGCTCGTCGACAAATTTTAACTGTGCTGCCAGGCTTTTATTCTCACTATCAAATATATCACCTGCAATTATCATAAAGTCGGCTTTCTCCTGTATGCAAAGGTCAATAATCTTTCTGAAACTATTGAATGTAGCTTCTTTTAACTTTGAAGCCAGATCATCATTCCAGAGTGAAAGCCCTTTAAAAGGCGTATCAAGGTGCAGATCTGCCGTATGGATAAACTTGATCATACTCATTACTGATGAATAGATATTAACAAGGTTTGCCAATAAACATTTACAACTGTATTATTCCTTCATCAGGTTTAAGGCAGAAGCAAGCCATCGAAAGCTGAAGCATTAGCCCGACGAAGCCAATAATGCAGGATTAATATTTCCGGCTAAAAAAATATCAATATAGAAAATATATAAATAGATATCAAGTGCAGGCGGGAATAATTAGTGTCTGTCCATAAAGTCCCATTTGCCGCGTTACGCTTGTCCGAAAATTGCTCATTTACGACTGGTAAATTCCGCATTTTCGGAC
>CAZBJH010000133.1:0-8826 GCA_964492185.1 uncultured Bacteroidales bacterium
AAAATGGCACATAAAAAAGGAGCGGGAAGTTCACGTAACGGTCGTGAATCAGAAAGTAAACGACTGGGAGTAAAACTTTATGGCGGTCAGGTTGCCAAAGCCGGTAATATTATCATTCGTCAGCGTGGAACTCAGCATCATCCGGGTATCAACGTTGGGATGGGAAAAGATCATACATTGTATGCCCTGACAGATGGTAAAATAGAATTCAAAAAAAGACGAAACAATAAGTCATACGTATCTGTTTTCCCCGTTGAAGGATAAACCTGTTGGTAAAAATAATAAACAATGTGCCTCCTGTGTTTTACTTTTACAGTAAAATTCAGGAGTTTTTTATTTATTAATTAGAATTATCAAATATGCTGACGCTGCCATTTATCCGGGATAATCATGAACTAATTATTGACAGGCTGAAAATCAAAAATTTCGATGCACACCAACTTATTAAAGATGTGCTGGAGGCTGATAAAGATCGAAGAACTTCTCAGTTTGAGCTTGATACAAAACAATCCGAACTTAAATCTGTTTCAAAGCAAATTGGTATACTTTTCAAAGAAGGAAAAAAGGATGAGGCTGAAAATGCCAGGGAAAAAAGCTCGTACCTGAAAAAAGACATGAGCCGTTTATCCGAAATACTGGAAATATCCCGAAAAAAGCTTGAAGATCTTCTGGTTCAAATACCCAACCTCCCGCATGAAAGCGTTCCTCATGGCACCGGGGAAGCAGACAATAAACAGGTTCGTGATGGCGGACAGGCAGTAACCCTTTCAAATGAATCTTTACCCCACTGGGACCTTGCCGTAAAGTACAACCTGATTGATTTTGAGCTGGGCAATAAAATAACGGGTTCAGGATTCCCCCTTTATAAAGGAAAAGGAGCAAAGCTGCAGCGCGCGTTGATCAATTTTTTTCTTGATGAAAATGAAAAAGCAGGATATCATGAATTTCTACCTCCTTTGATAGTAAATGAAAAATCGGCCTTTGCCACAGGTCAGTTACCGGATAAAGAAGGTCAAATGTACCATATCCCTTCCGAAAACTACTACCTCATTCCAACCGCCGAGGTACCGGTAACCAATGTTTACCGGGATGTGATACTTAATGATGACCGGTTACCGGTAAAAAACACAGCCTATACACCATGTTTCAGAAGGGAAGCGGGATCTTACGGTAAGGATGTTCGCGGATTAAACCGCGTGCATCAGTTCGATAAAGTGGAAATCGTTCAAATCCGGCATCCGGAACAATCATATCATGCACTTGACGAAATGGTGCATCATGTTGAATACCTTATACAACAACTTCAACTTCCCTACAGGATCATGCAATTGTGCGGTGGAGATATCAGTTTTACCTCAGCACTTACCTATGATTTTGAAGTATTTGCTGCAGCCCAGGAAAAATGGCTTGAAGTTAGTTCCATTAGCAATTTTGAATCGTATCAGGCCAACAGGCTCAAATTACGCATCCGGGATAAAAAATCGAAAAAAACCATGCTGGCACATACCCTTAATGGAAGTGCTTTGGCTCTTCCCAGGATCGTAGCCGCTATTCTTGAAAACAATCAAACCCCCGACGGAATATTGATCCCTGAAGTACTTCGAAAATATACCGGATTTGAGAAGATTAGCTGAACCCCCTACTCTATCACTCTTATGGCAAGTTGCTCAATACGCGTTTTTTAACATGTAGTTCGTTTTCATATAATGACTTTTATTAATCACATATTTTGTTAGATGACTATTTCATTTTGACAGATTAAGCAAAATTGGTATTACATATATTTTATTGTATTTTCACGTTACAGCAATAAACCATTTCCTATTCAGATATTCATGCCGGATAAAAACACCAGTATTTCTTATTTTTTTGCCGGTTTAACCGTCTTTTTCTGGTCTACGGTTGCCACAGCATTTAAACTGGCACTTATTCAACTTTCTTTTTTACAGTTATTGTTAATTTCTGTTATAACATCCACCGTTGTATTGTTTATGATAATAGTCGTCACTGGGAACACAAATAGTTTAATCAGGGTTAACAAAAAATATTTATTCAATTCGTCTGTACTCGGGTTCCTTAACCCTTATCTCTATTACATTTTGGTCTTTAAGGCTTATTCTCTTCTCCCGGCTCAGATTGCACAACCTCTTAACTTCATCTGGCCTGTCATGTTGGTTATCCTGTCCATTCCTTTTTTAAAACAGAAAATAAACATAAGGGGATTAATTGCCTTATTAATAAGTTTTGCAGGTGTTTTGCTTATCTCCTCCCAGGGACATATAGGATATTTCCGAATTGAACAGCCCCTTGGTGTTTTCCTGGCCCTTATTTCTTCAGTGGTATGGGCCACATTCTGGATAGTTAACTTAAGAATAACAACCAACAACAGAATACAATTATTTTATAATTTCCTGTTTGCTTCGGCTTATATTTTTATTACATGCGCGATTACAGGCAATCTTTCAATTCCTTTACATTTCTCAAGCCTTATCGCGGTATATGTTGGTTTGTTTGAAATGGGGATAACTTTCCTGTTCTGGTTAAAGGCCCTTCAACTTGCCGAATCAACCGCGAAGATCAGTAATCTTATATACCTGACACCCTTTCTTTCCCTTATATTTATTCATCTGATATTGAAAGAGAACATCTACTGGACTTCAGTGACAGGACTTGTTCTGATCATTACCGGTATTATTCTACAAAAAACAAATCCGGTGAAAACATGATTGATTAACAGTTTACTTTTTAATTTTTCATAACATATCCACCCTTTCTCCCGTTATACCATATAGTGTCTGTCTATAATGTCCGATATCCGCGTTGCTGCTCACATTTTAAATCCTCAAATACTTTAGTATACCGCGGTTTAAAATGTTCACGCGCCTTGATCCCGAACATTCTGAACAAACACTACGAGTTTATTAACTGACACTAAATAGAGTCTGTCTATAAAGTAGTCAAAATGTTTAACCGGACATGTGTCTGTTCAGAAGGTTCCATTTGCAAGGCTTGCGCAGTCCGAAAATGCGGAGTTTACTTGTCGTAAATGAGCAATTTTCGGACAAGCGTAACGAAGCAAATGGGACTTTATGGACAGACCCTATATAATTGTAATTACCCAATAACAAATATCAGATGAACAGGAACAAGCAGCAGTTTATTTTTTCCGGAATTATTCTCATATTGATACTGGCGTTAACTTCATGCGAAAAGGAAGAGGAGTTAACCGACAATCAAAAAATTAATCATATCGTTTATGATCTGATGGAAAACTGGTATCTGTGGTATGAACATCTGCCTGATGAAGATACAGCCGATTACCTTCTTGACCCGAATTCTTTTATCAGTAGCATCAGATATGATAAATACGACCGCTGGAGCCATCTTATGCCTGAAACAGAATACAAAGCATATTTTGAAGAGGGTGAAATGGCCGGACACGGTATTTCACTGGGGGCAGATAATGATGGTAATATAAGGATATATTTTATTTACCCAACTACTTCCGCCTATGAAAAGGGAGTCAGAAGAGGCTGGATTATTAACAAAGTGAACGGAATAAAAGCAACTGCTGAAAATGTAATAGATCTGTTGGGTGAACGCAGTACAGGCCTTACAAATAATATTGAATTCACAACAAACAACAACGAAAACTTAAGCCTTTCATTAACCAAAGAAATTATTTCTATAAACCCTGTTTTGCATGAAGAGGTGATCATGCGTGATAATATTAAAATAGGGTATATGGTATTTCAGGATTTTATTGACTCCGGCACTTCAATTATAGACAATACTTTCAACAAATTTTTCACTGAGAACATCGACGAACTGATCATAGACCTGCGTTACAACGGCGGAGGCAATGTTGATGTGGCTCTGCATATTTCAGGATGGATTGCCGGTAATTTCGCGAATAACACTCTGATAAATTTCATCCACAATGATATGAACAGTAGGCGCAACCGTGAATTTCTGATCCCCGAGAACAGCAATTCTTTACAACTTGAACGCATCATTTTTATTACTACGGGTGAAACCGCTTCTGCAAGCGAACTTTTAATAAACGGTATGACACCCTTTAAGGAAGTAGTATTAGTAGGGAGTACAACTCATGGCAAGCCTGTCGGCATGTATCCTTTCTCGATGAAAGATTATGACTGGGTTGTAATGCCCGTAAGTTTTGAATATACAAATGCCAATAATGAAGGAGGTTTTTACGACGGGATCCCGGTAAACATTCCTGCTGCTGATGATCCTACAAAACCTTTTGGCAATCCGGAAGAAAGTTGTTTGAAAACTGCACTGGAATATTTAACTTCGGGCACGGTTACCGGCATGAGCTATAAATCCACGAAACAGAATGAACTACTGGTTGACGCGCGGCCTTTAAGCAGTTTTTATAAAGCACATTGATACCGGAGAGACCGGTAAAATAAAAATACGCCAATGAAGCCCGAATGCATTATCCTCGGCATTGATCCCGGGACAATTATTACCGGCTATGGTTTAATTAAAACTACAGGCAGGGAACCTGAACTGATAACAATGGGTATTATTGAATTGAATAAATTTAAGGACCATTATATAAGGCTGCAGAAAATATTTGAACGTACCCTCCAGTTAATCGATTACTATCATCCTGATGAGCTGGCTATTGAAGCTCCCTTTTACGGTAAAAACGTTCAATCCATGCTTAAGCTGGGGAGAGCCCAGGGTGTAGCGATCAGTGCTGCCTTATATCGTTCCGTACCAATTTTCGAGTATGCACCCCGCAAGATCAAACAATCTATTACAGGGCAAGGAAATGCACCAAAGGAACAGGTTGCCAGCCTGCTAAAGAGTATTTTACATCTCAGTGAAATTCCAACAAAAATGGATGCTACCGATGGACTCGCGGCTGCAGTTTGTCATTTTTTTCAACGCGGTAATCCCGTGGCTGACAACTCATATAAAAACTGGAATGAATTCATCCGGAAAAATCCTGATAAAATAATATAGCCTTTCATCAGGGTCTGCTGAAAAAGTCTGTAGTGCATCAGATATAAGGCGGTAAAGCGAAGATGTATGATAAAACACCTGGTGAATTATAATCACATTTTGACTTCTGCAGATATTTTCTTTGCAATCTCCTTGAATTCCTCTTCGGATAATTCCAGTTTTGGCCGTGAAAATTCAATGTCATACAAACTGTTGATTGGTACCAGGTGTATGTGTGCATGTGGTACTTCAAGGCCAAGAACTGCCACACCAACTCGTTTACAGTCTATAACCCTATCGATGGCACGTGCAACTTTCTTGGCAAAAACATGGAGACCTGCAATCGTATCGTCATCAAGATCGAAAAGATAATCTACCTCCACTTTCGGTATCACCAGTGCATGTCCTTTTGCCAGGGGGTGAATATCGAGAAAGGCATAAAAACGGTCATCTTCGGCTATCTTATAAGACGGTATCTCGCCACTTATAATTTTACTAAAAATACCAGCCATTTTCTTTATAATTTATGTGGGTCATTTATAGTGATATATCGATAATTTCAAAAGGAATAACTCCTGAAGGAACATTAATATCAACAACATCTCCTACCTTTTTACCCAATAAGCCTTTTGCAATAGGTGTATTAACCGAAATTTTCCCGTCCTTCAGATCGGCTTCACTTTCAGATACAATAGTATATACCATGGTTGAATTATTATTCACATTCTTGATCTTCACCTTATTGAAAATCTGTATCTTCGAAGTATCAAGCCTGGATTCATCCATTATTCTTGAATTTGCGATCGTATCCTTTAATTTTGATATTTTCATCTCCAATAAACCCTGAGCCTCTTTTGCTGCATCATATTCGGCATTTTCTGACAAATCACCCTTATCCCTGGCTTCAGCAATTTGCTTTGACAATTCAGGGCGTTCAACCTTCATCAGTCTGTCAAGATCTTCTTTCAACCTTTTCAATCCTTCTTCTGTAACATAAGAAATCTTTGCCATACCTCACTGCTGTTTTTATAAAAAAAAATAAAAGAACCCCGAAACTATTCGGAACCCTTTTAACGGTATAAAGTTATAAATTTTTCTAACTAAAAAAAAGTTTCTATCTGTCTGGTTAAAAATATTTTCTGTTAATAATCTCAGAATAAACAATTGCCTCTCTCAGATTAAAATCCTGCTCCGTCATATCCTTTTCATCAATAAAATCTGATATGCTCTGCCTGGTAATATCATCCTCGATTTCTTTTTCATGAAGATCAACAATATCCAGAGGCTGATCATCTGAAAGCAGGGAATCGCTGGTCGATTGAAAAGCCGATTCTCCTTCTTCAAGGTAATTATACATTTCTTCTTCATTTTCTTCTTCAACTGAAAAAGGTACGGGTTTATCTTCCGTATCAATTACGTATTTCTCATCACTTATTCTTTTTTCTTCGAACAGATCGCGAGGCTCCATTCCTCCACTACCCTTATCCAGATCGGGGAAAAAGGCTTCTTCAGGCTGTTTTTGTTTATCCTTACCGGCCTTATTCTTAAAAACGCTGCCAACAATCGCAACAATTGTAATAATAATATATATTATGACTTCAATAAAATCTTCCATGGCTTTTCCGGATTACATAAATATATTTTTCCGTTAATAAAAATAATACAATTCTTTCATCGTTCAAAATAAGTACTTTTGTAATTAATAATAAACTGTAAAAACCGTGAGTATCCTCAAAAAATATTTCTTGTATCCAAAATTATCCGGTCTTCCCGTTATCATGTTTTTTATCACACTTTTTTCAACCTGTGAGAAACCCGTAAGAAATGTGGTCCCGGATGTTCCGGTAAATCTGACCATCAATATCAATGATCCGGAATTTTTACCCCTGCAATCTCAAAATAATTCGGTGAAAATAACCAGTGCTTCTGTTGGAGGTTACGATGTCGGCTACCATAATAATGGAATAATTGTCTATAATACCGGGGATGGCTTCCTTGCTTTCGACTGCACCTGTACCTATAAAGTTGAAGATGCCGTTTCCATTGAATTAACAAGTGACGGCTGGACAGGGATCTGCCCCGAATGTGAATCTCTTTATATCTTTTCAAGTGACGGGGCTCCGTCAATGAACAGTGTATCCGTATATAACCTGAAAAAATATAATACCAGTTATAACCCTAATACAGGTGAAATAAATATCTATAACTAAAGCTCTTATATGAAATATGGTTATTTTATGAAATAATGCCTTTCAAGGGCTAATTGTTTCGAACTGCCTTGCGGGCGGTTCGAAACCGCGAAAATTAGTACCTGTAATGATCAGGTTTAAAAGGCCCGTCCTTAGGCACACCAAGATATTTTGCCTGTTCCGGTGTAAGCTTTGTCAATTTCACGCCAAGTTGCTGCAGATGCAGCCGGGCAACTTCTTCATCAAGCTTTTTTGACAGGCGGTATACACCCAGTTCAAATTCATTATTCCACAGATCAATTTGTGCCAGCACCTGATTGGTAAATGAATTACTCATAACAAATGACGGGTGGCCCATGGCACATCCAAGATTTACCAACCGGCCCTCTGCCAGCAGGATGATGGAATGACCATCAGGGAAATAAAACTGATCAACCTGCGGTTTAATGTTTTCCTTTTTAATGCCGGGCCATTTTTCAAGTTTTGAAACCTGGATCTCATTGTCAAAATGTCCGATATTACAGACTATTGCCTGATCTTTCATTTTTGACATGTGCTCTGCAGTAATAACATCCTTGTTTCCCGTTGATGTAACAAATATATCAGCCTCCGGCAAAGCATCCTCAATGGTTGTTACTTCGAAACCTTCCATGGCCGCCTGCAATGCACAAATGGGATCAATCTCCGTTACCATGACACGTGCACCAAATCCCCTCATTGATTGAGCACTTCCTTTGCCTACATCACCATAACCGCATACAAGAACACGTTTGCCGGCAACCATAACATCAGTGGCACGTTTTATGCCATCGGCCAGCGATTCACGGCATCCATACAAATTATCAAATTTTGATTTTGTAACGGAGTCATTCACATTTATGGCAGAAAATAACAATTTCCCCTCATCAAGCATTTGGTAAAGACGGTGAACGCCGGTTGTTGTTTCTTCCGAAACTCCCTGAATACTTTTTGCTATCCGGGTCCATTTTGTGCTATCTTTGGAATAACCCTCCTTAATTCTTTCCATTAAAGCAACAAAATCTTCCCCTCCTTCACTGTGATCCATATCAAGGAGTGAGGGATTTTTTTCAGCTTCAACTGCCTTATGCACCATCAGGGTAGCATCACCTCCATCATCAACAATTAAATTGGGACCGGTACCATCAGGGAAAGTCAAAGCCTGTTCGGTACACCACCAATATTCACTGAGTGTTTCACCTTTCCAGGCAAATACACTGACACCGGCCTCGGCTATCGCTGCAGCAGCATGATCCTGAGTGGAAAAAATATTACAACTTGCCCAGCGGACATCAGCTCCTAATTCCATAAGTGTTTCAATCAATACTGCAGTCTGAATTGTCATATGCAATGAACCCGAAATTTTTGCGCCTTTAAGAGGTTTGGCTGTACCATATTTTTTACGCAATGCCATTAATCCGGGCATTTCCTTTTCTGCAATCTCAATTTCCTTTCTTCCAAAAGATGCAAGACCAATATCTCTTACCTTATAAGGCAGCGTTTCAACCATTGTATCAGTTTTCACAAGAATATATTTTATTTAAGTTATTAGTAATTAATTTGTTATTTCGTTTAATCAAAGTTGGTGGTAGTTGTTCACCTGTTGTTTATTTTAAATGGTGTTCACGAGCTCTCCCGCTTA
>CAZBJH010000134.1:0-8676 GCA_964492185.1 uncultured Bacteroidales bacterium
ATGTTCGGGATCAAGGAGCGTGAGCATTTTAAACCGCGGCATACTAAAGTATTTGAGGATTTAAAAAGTTTTCACAACGTGTTTAAATTTTAAAGGTGTTCAAGAGCTCACTTCGTTCGGTTGAGCAGCAATGCAGATACCGCACATTATGAACAGATACTGTGTAATGTTTTGCAATGAAGATCGTCTTGAAAAGGAACGTTCAATAAGCAATATAATGTGTAAATTCGACATTGATCGTAAACACATTAAAAAATGAAAATTATTTATTAATATGGTTAAAACTGAAAAAGATGAAACGAATAATTATTATCCAGTTTGCATTGTCACTGACTTTAATAAGTTTTGCACAATCTGATCCTGTATCAGATTTTTTTAATAAATATGCAGGTACGGAAGGATATACTACTGTAAATGTAACCGGTGACCTTTTTAAGATGTTGTCAGGAGTTGAAAGTGAAAATGGTGAAATAGAAGAATTGTCAGCCATGTTAAAGGAAGTTAAGATTCTGACTCTGGAAGATAAATCAAAAGGTCCGGATCTTGATTTTTATAAAAATGTATATTTGAAGCTTGACAGGAGCCTGTACAAAGAATTACTTACGGTACAGGAAAGCAATCAGCACGTTAATATGTTGGCAAAGGAAGAAAACGGAATTATTACCGAGTTTATCCTTGTTGTTGGTGGGGATGATAATGTACTTATCAGCATTAAGGGTAATATTGCATTGAACAAAATGGCCGGTCTTGCCGATTCATTTGACTTTGCCGGATTTGACAAATTGAAAATGCTTGAAGAAGGTCAATAACCTCATTGTGTTTGTTCAGAATGTTTCATTTGCAAGGCTCACGCAGTGCGAAACTGATAGAAACACAAGTCACAGACTTGCGGCATAAGGGAGATTTAAAGTGTGAGCAGCAACGCTGATATCGGACATTATGGACAGACACTAATTAGAGTCTGTCCATAAACTCATAGTGTTTGTTCAGAATGTTCGAGATCAAGGCGCGCGAACATTTTAAACCGCAGTATACTAAAGTATTCGAGGATTTAAAATGTGAGCAGCAACGCAGATATCGGACATTATGGACAGACACTAATTAGTTGGAATTTATTTAATATGAGAAAGCAGCCGGTCAACATGAATACAAAATATTTCAAACAACTTGTCCTGCCTGCAGGAAAAAAGCTGTTTCATTTTGCCCGGTTGCTTTTGAAGGACGATAATGAAGCCCAGGATGCTGTTCAGGAAGTATACATTAAATTGTGGAATATGAGGGATGAACTGGCCAATATTAAGAATATTGAAGCTTTTGCCATGAGAATAACAAGAAACTGGTGCCTCGATAGGTTAAAGTCGAAGAAACCAACCCTGATAAGTGATTATAGCGATGGATATGATCACATGCATGATTCGGCAACACCTGATGGTTTGCTTGAAGAAAATGAAAAAATGTTAAACTTCAGAAGAATTATTGAAGATATTCCTGAACCGCAAAAGACTGTTCTTCAGTTGCGTGATATGGAAGGATATGAATATGAAGACATTGCAAGGACAACAGGCATGAAGGTAAATGCTGTACGGGTAGCTTTATCACGTGCCAGGAAAAAGGTCAGGGAAAGTTTTTTAAAAATTGAACAATATGAAGACAGAAAAAATCAGGGATCTGCTTAGAAAGTATTACCATGGCGAAACTTCTCTTGAGGAAGAAAATCAGCTGCGTCATTACTTTTTGTATCATGATGATGTCCCGGGTGATCTTTCAGGTGACAAATTGTTGTTTGAATATTATGACTCAGGAATACATGACGAAGTGCCGGAAGGTTTTATGGATAGGATTGAAGTAACAATTGACCAGACTGAAAAGCAATTCCTTGTCGTGAAAAAAAGGAAGATCATAGTGCAAACACTAACCGTTGCAGCTGGTATATTACTTTTGGCAGGATTGTTTTTACTTGTTTATCCTGACCGGGAAAAACATCTTTCTTCCACGGGTACATTTGATAATCCAGAGTTGGCCTACGAGGAAACCAAAAAAGTATTGCTCTATGTATCCCGGCAAATGAATAAAGGTACAGAAGGACTTAACAATATATCAAAGCTGAATACTGCCACAGAACCTTTAAAAAACATTAATAAACTGGAAAATGGATTTGAAGTGCTTAATGAACTATTAAATACTGATAATCAAGAAGAGAATTAACAAAACATAAAATATACAAAAATGAAACTGTTATCAATTATTTTGGTTTTCCTGTCAATTAGTATACTTCAGGGATATGCCCAGCTTTCACCGGCTGATAAGTTGTTTGATAAGTATTCGGGTAAAGAAGGATTTACATCCGTTTTTATTTCCGAATATATGTTCAATCTGATCATGAATATTGAAACAGAAGATCCGGAAAGTAAAGAAATTATGGATGTTGTAAGTAACCTTACGGGAATAAAAATAATTACAGCTGCTGATCCATCCAAAACAGCCGGAGTGAATTTCTATGAAGAGATCATGAATAACTTCCCAAAAAATGAATATAAAGAATTGATGGTTATCAGGGAAGAAGGCCAGGATGTAAAATTTTTGCTCAGGGAACGTGGCGGCAAAATAGCCGAACTCTTATTAATTGTGGGAGGAAAGGATGAAAATGTACTGATCAGTATACAGGGAAATATCGACATGAAAAATATTTCAAAAATTGCCAAATCACTGGATATTGATGGTATGGAACAGCTTGAACTGATTGAAGAAGAAAAATAAAGTTGCTTTAATGTATATTACTTCAACATAGTTTTATTAAAACTATTTTTTCCTGTGGTTAATAAACAAAGGGTAAATAATAGCTAACTTTGCAGTGAAAATTATTTATCTGATTGAAATGTTACGAGATGGAACTGCAGGTAAACTTTTCCAGGAAAGTGGAAGAACGATTTGAAAGACTTATACAAGTCCTGGAAGATAGCAAAGGGAAATCTGACCGCAAGAAAATTGTCAAAGTCTTTTCACTCCTGTTTGGTCATTCCGGCGATCGCGTATCCGGCATAAATGAAAAACACATCCTGTCCATTGTCGATTCCGCGATAATTGCTGTTAAAGAAATCGGACTTGGTGAAATTTCCGTTATTGCTGTTTTTTTGAGTGAAGCAGTTATTAGCAACAATACTGACCTGGTTGCCATCGAAAAAAAATACGGTAAAGATATTCGTATTATAACCGAAGGACTTACAAAAATTGAACATTTTGGCTCAACCACTACCTCATCACAAGCAGATAATTATCGAAAGTTACTAATAAACCTGGCCAGTGACGTACGGGTGATATTAATAAAACTGGCCCGGCAACTTGAATTAATGCGTCGCATGAAAGAACTGCCTGATGATGTGCAATTGCAAACTGCTTTTGAAGCATCCTATTTATATGCACCCTTAGCACACCGTCTGGGCCTGTACAATATAAAATCTGAAATGGAAGATCTGGCGCTTAAATATACCGACAGGAAAACTTACGATACTATCGCGCGGAAGCTGGCAGAAACCATGAGGGCCCGGAACACCTTCATTAAAGATTTTGTTTCCCCTATCGAAAAATTACTTAAGGAAAGCGGGTTTTCTTTTGAAATTAAAGGCAGGCCGAAATCCATTCACTCCATATGGAACAAAATGATTAATAAGGGTGTTGAATTTGAAGATATTTATGATTTGTTTGCTATTCGTATCATTATTGACAGTGGGACCGGTAAGGAAAAATCCGATTGCTGGCAGGTATATTCTGCTGTTACTGATATATATCAGCCCAATCCTTTGAGGTTGCGTGACTGGATATCAGTACCCAAAACCAATGGTTATGAATCCTTGCATACCACAGTGGTCGGTCCCGGTGGTAAATGGGTGGAAGTACAGATACGTACCAGACGTATGAATGAGATCGCTGAGAAAGGATTTGCTGCTCACTGGAAATATAAGGGGCTTAAAGACGAACAGGGGTTGGATGAATGGCTGATTAAAATGCGGGAGATACTGGAAACCCCTGAACCCGGTACAGCGGAGTTTGTCGATGACTTCAAGCTTAGTCTTTATTCAAAAGAAATATTTGTTTTTACACCGGCCGGCGATTTGAAAAAATTTCCGAAAGGAGCTACGGTTCTTGATTTTGCATATGATATACACAGTGATCTTGGAGCAACATGTTCAGGTGCTAAAATTAACGGGAAAGTTGTGCCTATAAGGCATCTGATGAAGAATGGGGACCGGGTGGAAATACTTGGTTCAAAAAACCAGTCACCCAAACTTGACTGGCTTAATTTTGTTGTTACTTCAAAAGCCAAATCGAAGATACGCCAGCGCCTGAATGAAGAAAAGGCAAAATCTGCAGAACATGGAAAGGAACTGTTAAAGCGCCGTTTAAAAAACTGGAAGATTACATATGATGATGACATTGTTCGAAGACTATTAAGAAAGTACAAACTAAAAACTTCACAGGATCTGTATTACCTGTTATCCGTGGAGAAAATCGACCTGGTGCAGGTGAAAGAGTTTTTAACTGAAGAAACAGAAGAAGAAAATGAACAGGCAACCCTTCAACGGGATATTGAAGGGACGGTATTCCCTGAAACTGCCATGCAAGGAAAAGGGGATGATTTTCTGATTATTGATGAAAAAGTCTCGAATGTAGATTATAAACTTGCCAAATGCTGTAGTCCTGTTTATGGCGATCCTGTTTTCGGTTTTGTGACAGTAAGTTCCGGGATCAAGATCCACAGGATGAACTGTCCGAATGCAGCACAAATGTTTTCGCGGTACAATTACAGGATAGTAAAAGCCAAATGGGCGAGGACGGACAAAGAATCCTCTTTTCCCACCGAGATCAGAATCAGCGGAGAAGAAACAACAGGTATTCTTAACGATATCTCCGATGTGATCGCAACTGATACCAGGGTGCATTTGAGGGGAATTAAACTCGACAGCGAAAAGGGGATGTTCACCGGAAAGATCAAACTTACCGTGAAAGACATACAGCACCTTGATTCCATTATTGCACGGTTAAACCTGATCAGGGGTATATACAAAGTAAACAGAACACACGGGTAATTGTTATTTATTTTGTAAATTGGCACATAATTATGAAAAAGTTATCATTCATCATAGCAGGTGTATTTCTGTCAATAATTGTTATTGCCCAGACACCGGATGCCAGGCAACAGAATAAGGATTATATTATTCAGGATGCAGTCCTGCCGTGTCAGAATTATGATCCGAACAGTCTGCGCGTTCCGGAACTTAAAAAGTTAAAATTCAGCATATCAAGCGGCATGATCATTGGTTCAGGAGGACAAGCACAATCATTTAGCCGTTATTATCTGGCACCCGAGTTATATGCACAGTTAACACCACGCTGGCGGCTGAGGGGAGGAGTTATGATATCGAATACTGCTTTTAAAGGCTACAATATTTTTTCCAGTGAAGCATATTCGTCAGATCAATATTCATCACCGGGATATTGTATGACTGTTTTTGCCGGAGGTGATTACCAGGTCAATGACCGGCTAATACTCACCGGCATGTTATTGAAAGATATCAATCCGGCAAATCAGCGTGAATTAAATGCTGCATATTCCAATCTGAACAGGCAACAATGGATGATAGGACTGGATTATAAAGTAACCGATAATTTTCATGTGGGTGCTCAAATCCTTCATTCCAAAGGATATTCACCTATCATGCGCCCAAATATCCAACCTTTGTATAGCCCGTATCCTTTTGGGATTATCAGGTAGGTTTTATAGGATTTTTTTTACCTTTGCACTTCAGAATATTTTTAAAAGCGGTCTGTAGCTCAGTTGGCAGAGCACGTGACTCTTAATCATGGGGTCGAGGGTTCGAGCCCCTCCGGACCGGCTAAAAAAACAGTGTTAATATAAACTTAACATTATACTTAATTAGGATTTCCTGCTTTTTCCTTATTATGCCTGAAATCCAGGAAGATTATAAATGAATCCGGTGTCGATCTATAACCAAATACCTTTGCAAGGCAGTTAGAAATTCCGGCCCGTTGGAAGAAATTTAAAAAACAATTTTATTCCATATAGTGGTTTTCGCAAAGCACACAATCTTTAAAATCAGCATATAGTAATGCAGTTTTAATCGGTAGCTGGTATAATTTTATTGCAGGCTTATGGATTCTGCACTTAGTCAAGCTCCACTACCATACATAAAGTCCATATGATAGATCCGTTGTCAGTATTAACAGAAACTACTGATCCGTCAACAATGGCATCATCCATATCAAAGAGAAGCTCGGAATAAGGAGTATGACCGCTAAAGTCAGTCTCGTTAACCATTATCCAGTTTCCTGAATTATCTTTGGCGTAAATTTTTTGTATATCATTTTCGGTAATTAATCCCGCATCAATAAATAAATCAGGATGATCAATATCACCCTTGAGTTCACCATTTGGATTGATTGACCAGCTTCCGGTCCTTTCAATTTTAGAGTCTTCGGAAACCAGTGTTTCGCCTGAATAATTTAGTGTTGTACTGCTTATTGTTACAGTCCCTAGTTCTTTCTCTATTTCCACATCCATTTGTGTTGAAACATCCCATTCAGGATAACTGTTTGTATATTCTACCTTAAGAGTACCGGCATAACTATGATCAAGCCAGTTTTCAGGTGCCATATCCGGGGGATCATTTTCCTTTTTTTCGCATCCTGATAATAGGAAACACGCGGTTAGCAATAATAATAAACCGGTGATCTGTTTTTGTAATGATTTATATTTCATGATTTGATCTTTTGAATTACATTTTGACAAATTCAACCCGTCGGTTACTTGCCTTACCTTCAGGAGTATTATTTGAAGCAATGGGAACGGATTCCCCGAAGCCTTTTGAAACAAGCCTGTCTTTTGAAATACCCATTGATACCAGTCTGTTCATCACTGATTCAGCCCGTTCTTCTGACAATTCCTGATTGAAATCATCATTGCCGTCACTATCCGTGTGTCCTTCAACGCTAAAACTCAGATCAGGATGGTCATTCAATAATTTGTAAATTTCGTTAATTATCCCCATCGATTCGGGCTTTATTGTTGATTTTCCTACATCAAAGCGAATGCCGTTCGACACGATCTTACCATCCTGTAAAACACGGTCATAATATTTCACTCCCCCTTCAGCCAGCCTGAAGTTTCTGATATAGAATTTGTATTTATCACTGGCATGATAAACTTCAAGCGATACACCAGTAGGATCAAACCCAAGATGAGGAATATTAATAAGCCTGGTTTCATCAATATAAGCTTTCATTTTACCATTTGTATAAGCAATGGCAATATGTGCCCATCTGTTATTTATGGCCCTACCATCAGGTATGCTGCTTTTGGCAGGACGGAGTTCCATTTCTTTTGAATGAATATTCAGGTAGTTATGCCCGGAGGGAGAATTCTGGTTTTTCCTGTCGTAAAAAAAAATCCTGAAATAATTATTTGGAAGGTAAAGATCAAATTCAATGGTAAAAATATCAGGGAGATAATCGACATCTGTATTCTTCATATAGGGAGTAATCATTGGTTGGCCATCCCTGAACATTATCACATTTTCTCCTCCAAACACTGCATTCTCGATCGTTCCGCGCACAAGATCCCATCTTGAAGGAAATTCACCGTTCTCTTCTCCAATCAGGTTATCTTCAAAAATAATCTTATCTCCCGGAACAAAATCATATTTGCTCCACAATAACTCCGGCTCACCTGTTGCAGTTTCGGATTGCCCGTCCTTCTGATCTGTTTTTGGGTTTTCATTTGATTCATTATTGTGATACTCTTTTCCGGTGTTTTCGTTTTCCTTGTTATCCTTTTTGAATATATTGACAATTCCTTCTTCTGTCTTGTCCAAACCTTTATCAATCGCCTGGTCGGTTCTGCGGTTTGCCCGTTGGTTTGTTTTTTTCTTTATCTTGTCTTTTAGATTGACCTGACCGTAGTTATTCATTACTATTGTGAAACACAGTAATGCTAATGCTATTATTTTCTTCATGATATTTAAAGTTAATAGTTTAACATTTTTATAATAAATAGTAAGATCAGGATTTCCTGATCTCAAGTACATCAATACAATAATCTGTGCCTGCATCACGGAGTCTTGTCCTGAAACAGTTTTTTCTCCCCGATATAAGAATCGGATTTTGTTTTGAGGGATACGCTAAGGGTTCTCCTGCAACAACAAGATTATCTGAAAATTGAATTTCAATTGTTTCTGTATTAATAATTCTTATTAGTCTAAAATATTTGGGATCTCCTCTACCTCCGAATTCTTCTCCCGCAGATATTTCAATTATTAAAGTATCGGTAGCTGAATAATTCCAGGAATTTCCAGACCAGCTTATTCTGACAACTCTAAGCTTTACACACTCCGGATGAGTTGATGTATTACCTGCATGTAAAGGTAAAAGATAAAGGATAATTCCGGCAGCGATCGTTCTGCTAATTATTTTCAGAGTGTAATAAGCACTTATACAATAATATTTACCAATATTTATGAACATGCCAATTATAAAATCACATGACCAGTATGGACAGAAATTTAGAGTTTGTCCATAAACTCATAGTGTTTGTTCAGAATGTTCGAGATCAAGGCGCGTGATCATTTAAACCCGCGGTATACTAAAGTATTCGAGGATTTAAAA
>CAZBJH010000135.1:0-8516 GCA_964492185.1 uncultured Bacteroidales bacterium
CTAACTTCATTGAAATTCGCGTAAAGTTCAGCAGTAGCGGGACCCGTCTCAGAAAAATCGCGTAGATTTCAAGGAAGGTTTTCGTCACGGGGGCACTGGAGGAACCCTGTCCCAGCATCAGGCTACATCATAAACCTTAAACCTAAAAACCTTAATGCCAAATAATAATTATCTTTGGGCTTTCTAAAGATTATAATATATGAAACGAATGAAAATTCTGGGAATGGGTAATGCGCTGGTAGATATAATGACTCTGCTGAAAGACGATACATTTTTAAAAAATTTCTCATTCCCGAAAGGAAGCATGCAACTGGTAGATATCGGAACAGTTAATTCACTTGAAAAGCTTAGCAATAATCTTAATCAAAAACTTACATCGGGTGGTTCATCTGCAAATACTATCCATGGCATTGCCAAACTGGGAGTGGATACAGGATATATCGGTAAAATCGGCAACGATCCCCTGGGAGAATTCTTTAAAGAAGATATGATCAAATCCGGCATACAACCATACCTGCTTTATGGTAAAGCCAGTACAGGCCGGGCAGTAGCACTGGTAAGTCCCGATTCGGAACGCACATTTGCCACTTACCTGGGAGCTGCCATTGAAATTTCCGGGGAAGACCTGTCACCTTCGATCTTTACAGGATTTGACTTCTTCCATATCGAAGGTTACCTGGTACAAAACCCTAAACTTATTGAACAGGCATTGATCCATGCTAAAAATGCAGGATTGAAAATTTCAATCGATATGGCCAGTTATAATGTGGTCGAAGAAAATATTGACTTCCTGAAAAGGATAGTAAACGAATATGTAGATATCATATTTGCCAATGAAGACGAAGCCCGTGTGTTTACTGGAAAAAATCCTGATGAGGCACTTGATATAATGGCTTGTATGTCGGAAATTGCAGTAGTAAAAACAGGTAAAAACGGATCAATGATCAGGCGGGAAAAAGAAAAATATAATATTAAAGCAATTAAGGCGTCGGTAATTGATACTACTGGTGCCGGAGATCTATATGCTGCCGGTTTTTTATACGGACTGGCCAACAATTTTTCCCTTAAGAAAAGTGCGAAAATCGGTTCAATACTTGCCGGTAAGGTAATTGAGGTTATCGGGGCCAAAATCCCTGATCAGGAATGGGATCCTATAATCAACCATATAAAAAAGATACCTGTATGCTGACTAAAACAAGCCATGTAATTCTGCATTCACCCTGTCAATAACCTGACTCAGGTCTTCATTCTTTTCAATAAAATTATAATTATCCACATCAATTATCAAAAGTTTACCCAGATTGTAAGCCTCAACCCAGGCCTCGTATCGCTCATTAAGCCGTTTCAGGTAATCGAGGCGAATGCTGCTCTCGTATTTTCTGCCGCGCTTTTGTATCTGATGAACCAGTGCAGGAACGGATGCCCTCAGGTATATAATCAGATCAGGCGGCTGCATTAGTGATGTCATAAGGTTAAACAGGGTAAAGTAGTTTTCAAAATCACGTGTCGACATTAGTCCCATAGAATGCAGGTTAGGAGCAAAAATATAGGCATCTTCATAAATAGTCCGGTCCTGTATGATATCTTTCCCGGATTCCCTGATTTTCAATATTTGATTGAACCTGCTGTTCAGAAAAAAAACCTGAAGGTTAAAAGACCAGCGTTGCATATCATTATAAAAGTCATTCAGATAAGGATTATCATCCACATCCTCATAATGTGGTTCCCAGCAAAAATGTTTCGCTAATAATCCGGTTAATGTGGTTTTACCTGATCCTATATTGCCGGCTATCGCAATGTGCATGGTATTATGATTTTCTATTGAGATTCCCCTGATTAACCACGAAAGTACAAATATTTTTGTTTACCGGAAACCTTGCTGCAAACTATTTACACTATTAACTTTCTTACCCTCTCAGCTCCTCATCAATCAATAATAATTCATTAACATACTTCCTGTCATTGGATAAACGTGGTACTTTATTCTGACCCCCAAGTTTTCCTTTCCTGTTCAGCCACTGGTAAAAAGTGCCGTTTATTACCTGATGTACAACAGGCTTATCCAGTGTAATATTCTTATAACGTTTCGCTTCGTAATCAGAATTCAGTGACATTAAGGCATGGTCCAATACTGTGGAAAAATATTCAATATCCTCGGGTGGCTGGGCAAATTCAACAAGCCATTCGTGTTTCCCCTTTTGCTCATCACTCATATATACCGGTGCGGCAGTATAATCCGTGATCTGGGCTTTTGTTTTTGAACAGGCCGTTTTTAAAGCTTTTTCTGCATTATCAATGATAACTTCTTCGCCAAAAGCATTAATAAAATGCTTTGTACGTCCCGATATGATGATCTTATGAGGAAACAGGGATGTAAACCTGACGGTATCACCGATAATGTATCTCCATAAGCCTGCATTGGTTGAAATAACCAGTGCATAATTTTTACCCTTTTCTACCTCGCCAATTGACAGAATCTTCGGATTTGAAGTTCCGTATTCATCCATCGGTATAAATTCATAAAAAATGCCATAATCGAGCATAAGCAGCATATCGGCAGATGAAGGCTCATCCTGAATGGCAAAAAAACCCTCCGAAGCATTATATGTTTCCATGTAATGCATCTTATCAGAAGGGATCAGCTTTTTAAATTGTTCATGGTAAGGGGCAAAACTAACTCCTCCGTGGATAAAAAGTTCAAGATTCGGCCAGACTTCAAGAAGGTCTTTTTTACCTGTTTTTTTCAGGATGTATTTTAACATCACAAGGTTCCAGGAAGGAACCCCTGCAATATTAGTTACGTTTTCATGTATGGTTTCACCTGATATCTTTTCAAGCTTCTCCTCCCATTCATCCAGTAAAGCGACTTCCTGGCTCGGTGTACGTATAAACTCTGTCCAGAACGGCAGGTTCTCGATGAGAATTGCTGACAGGTCACCGTAAAACGACTGGTTATTTATATTGTCTATCTTATGACTTCCTCCCAGTGTAAGTCCTTTACCTGAAAAGATCTTGCTGTCGGGATAATTACTTGTATAAATTGCTAAAACATCACGTCCACCTCTGAAATGGCAATCCTCCAGGCAATCTTTGCTTACCGGTATAAACTTGCTTTTATCATTTGTCGTGCCCGAAGATTTGGCAAACCATTTGGTTTCTCCCGGCCACAATATATTAATTTGCCCTTTTCGTACTTTTTCAATATAAGGTTTTACGTCATCATAAGTCTGAAGAGGAACACGTTCCTGAAATTCCCGTATATTCTTAACGGATTTATAATCGTGTTTTATCCCCCATTTGGTATTTTCAGCTTTATTGATGATCTTAAACAAAGTTTCTCTTTGAACATCTACCGGATATTTTCTGATCAGATCAATTTGATATACCCTTTTATAATTAATCCAGTTTATTATGGAAGTGAGTAATGCCATATTTATTTACTGCTGATTTATTTATGGCAAATTTATTGATAAACCCGGATATTTCAACAATCATCTCCAATTTGGTACAAAATTTAACCGGAAAGAAAAATAATGCCCGGTATATAAAACATCTTCAGGTCAGCGATAAGCATTGATGCCTTTATGGCCAGCAGATAAAAAAGCCACGAACACACAAATTAATGCATACCCGTGGCTACTAAAAAAAATTTCCGGATTATCAGTGAAGATCCTCTTCTATATTACTCTTGATCTCTTCCTGAATCTTTTTCTTGCGCAGATCCGAAAAAACCAGCATCAATATACCAAAAACCAGCATTGGAAGGCCAGCCCACAGATTAATATTCACATTAAGCGATCTTTCGTATAATTCGGCATCGGATATGGTAATAAGTCCGATAATCGTAAGAAATAAACCTATTATACCAAACATAAAACCGATCGGAATTTTTATATCTAAACCCATAATAGTAGAATTTTACTGTTTTTACAATGTTCCAATTTTACCAGAAAATAATGCTTAAAGCAAGAGCTACAACAGCAACAACAACAGCCATAACAACCGGCCGCTGATACCAGTATTTTGAATCATCCGGCACTTTTGGTGTTAGTGAATAAACCAGCCCTGTCAGCTGTTTATCAGTTTTAATCTTTTTGGTACCCATCGAGATCACGAAAGTAAGTGCCAGGGCAATGCCAAAAGCAAAGATAGCCGTCCAGAAATTCTGTGCCATTTCACTCGGGTATACATGCAGGACATTATCAAGGCTGCCTGTAAGCCAACCGCCTTTAACCATTGTATCAGCACCCTGTGGGATAGTTAATCCATGATGTACAGCCGCAGCAAAAGTACCTGACAACAATCCCCAAAATGCCCCGTGACCTGTCGTCCGTTTGGTGAACATTCCCATCAGGAAAGTGGCAAAAAGCGGGGCATTAATAAATGCAAATATCAATTGCAAAAAATCCATAATATTGTTGAATTGTTTTGCAACGTATGCCGCCAGAATACTCACAAGCACACCCATAATGGTAGTTACTCGTCCCACACCAAAGTAATGCCTGTCACTTTTTTTCGGATTTATATAACTCTGGTAAATATCATATGTCCACACCGTATTAAAAGCCGTAACATTACCGGCCATACCCGACATAAAAGATGCCATAAGGGCTGTTACACCTAGGCCAAGAACACCGGTAGGCAGATACTTGATCAGTAATACAGGTATAACTTTATCGAAATCACGCACCGTTTCACTGCCTTCCTTAAACGGAATAAAATCAGGATCGACTTTAAGAAGGGCTGCTGCAATAACACCCGGAATGATCACCAGGAAGGGAAGGAACATTTTCGGGATAGCACCGATAAGCGGTGTTCGTTTTGCTGCACTCATAGATCCTGCTGCCATAGCACGCTGAACGACAAGAAAATTGGTACACCAGTAGCCAAAGGAAAGCACGAACCCTAAACCCATAATAATACCAAACCATTGAACACCCATAGGATTGGCTTCGGCACTGCCGGCATACTTCCAGGAATGGACCATTGTATCGGACAAATTGGCCTGCACACCTTCCCAGCCACCGACGGCAATAAGACTTATGATCACCAGGGGCAAAAATCCTATTACAATAAGGAAAAACTGCAGTACTTCATTGTATATGGCAGATGATAACCCTCCAAGATAAGTATAAATCAATACTATCGTAGCAGAACCAATCAGGCTCAATGTATAATCCCAACCAAGCAGTTCCTGGGCAAGTAATGCCAAAGCATGCATTGAAGCACCAGAGGCCATGATAGTCATGAAGGCAAATGCAAATGCATTAAACCCTCTTGTTTTCTCATCAAATCGTAATTTCAGATATTCAGGAACCGATCTGGCCTTTGAACCATAATAAAACGGCATCATAAAAAGTGCCAGAAAGATCATGGCAGGTATAGCGCCTATCCAGTAAAAATGTACAGTCATCATACCGTATTTTGCACCGGAGGCCGCCATCCCGATCACCTCGAGTGCTCCCAGATTGGCAGAAATAAAAGCCAATCCGGTAACCCAGGCCGGAAGGGAACGGCCTGCTTCAAGGAAGGCCACGGACGATTTCATATATCGTTTCAAAGCCCAGCCAATACCTAAAACAAAAAGAAAATAGACCAACATAACAGTGTAGTCTATCCACGTGAGAGCGATACTTGAATTCATATAAATAGATTTTGGTTTAACTGCTAAATAATCTGGTATTTATATTTAAAGATTACGGAACCTTGGCATAATATATTAAAAACCTATTATTCTTTTAGCCTTCTTACACCATCTCCAATATCTGCAATATAAAAATCGGCCTCAGTACCAATCCTGTCCTTATATGCATTACCCACTTTTTCAATAAACCCGTCAATTACCTGTTCTTCGACTATGCTTACCGTACATCCTCCAAAACCGGCACCGGTCATACGGGAACCCAGGACACCACTTATCTTACGCGCTTCCTCAACCAGGGTATCCAACTCTTTTCCGGTTACTTCATAATCATCACGAAGTGAATCGTGGGAGGCATTCATCAACTCACCAAACTTTTTTATATCCCCAGCCTTCAACGCATCAACAGCATCTACACACCTCTGATCTTCCGAAACAACATGAAGCGCACGTTTCTTCACCACGGGGTCCTTAATAAGATTTTCGACTTTCTTAAATTCATCAAGGCTCAGCTCACCCAGATTCCTGAGTTTTCTACCCTGTCTTATATTCTCTACTGCCCGGTCACATTCGCTTCTTCTTTCATTGTATTTCGACACTGCCAGTTGGCGTTTTTTATTCGTGTTGGAAATAATGATTTTCAGACCGTCAAGTTTAACGGGTACCAGTTCATACCCGAGAGTATCACAATTTAAAAATATGGCATGGTTTTCCTTACCCATTGCAACAGCAAACTGATCCATGATACCGCAATTCACCCCTACAAAATTATTTTCCGCTTTCTGGCAGATAAGTGCCATCTCCTCACGGCTCAGGCGGTTATTGCCAAACTTATTATTCAAAAAATACGCGGTTACTGTTTCGATAGAAGCAGATGATGAGAGGCCGGCTCCATTTGGAATATTGCCGTTATATAATAATTCATATCCCCTGTTTACCTGTAAACCTGCTTTTTTCATTTCATCAATAACTCCAAGCGGATAATTTACCCATTGATCTCCCACCTTTTCCGAAAGTTTATCAATCGGGATCTCCGTATTAAAGTCAAAATTCTTCGATGTAAATTTCAGAGATTGTTCTCCTGTTTCCCTCACAGCCAGATAGGTGCCGTAACTCAACGCGCAGGGAAACACGTATCCGCCATTATAATCAGTATGCTCCCCGATAAGATTAACCCTTCCCGGAGAAAAATACACATCAACAGGTGCTTCCGAACTGCCGTAAATTTCCGCAAACTTAATTCTGATCTCTTCCTGCATAGTAATTTTTATATTTATAAGATTAATTTTTTGCACCCCAAATGTAAAAATAAAATCCAATAATCCCACCCACATCATGACGCTTTTAAACCGAAATACCCTAAGCTGGATTATTCTTGCGTATGCCTCCCGTATTTATAATTCATTTTAATGAAACTTTCACCCGGCGAAACCAATACTACACTCAATTTATCTGTAGTAACTTAATTTACCGACCACCGATTACTGAATACCGTTTACCTTTTTGACCCACCCCTGCCCCTCCAGGAGGGGAATAGCTTTTTCAAAGCTTCTAACTTCTTCAGCTTTTTATAGTTCGCCTTTCACCTTTCACCTTCTCCCCCTTTCCGGCTTCCGGCTTCCGGCTTTTCTGCTTTGAGCTTTGAGCTCCTTTTGCTTTCAGCTTTCAACTTATTCTGCCGATTACCACATTTCTTCATTCCCAGCCACCAACATCCAAACACCACACTGTTCACTGTTTACTGTTTACTGCTTTCTTCCTTCTTCCGTAAAAAACAGCCAAAACTGCACCGAAAATAACCATAGCAGCACCAATTATGGTCATTACCGTAAAATTCTCTGCAGTGATCCATGTTACTTCAAATGCTCCGAGAATAGCCATTACAATAAAAGTAATTATCGGGTTCTGCATAATTACCACACTGATCTTATTTGCCTCAAGATATTTCAATGCCAGGGCCAGTGAACCATATGCAAATAGTGTGTTCAACCCGAGAAAAATCAATAATCCCCAATATAAGGGAGATAATGAGGGGATTTTACCGAAGTTCACGAACGGCAAATAAAAAAGGGAAGGCAACCCGAATAAAACCAGGTTAAGAGGCATGGGAGACCTCTTACGCACAAGTATTTTCTGTATAATGGAATATCCTGCCCACGCCATTGCCCCGAAGATCACCCACAGTATGCCCCGGTTATATATACCGGGATCACCTATCAAAACAGCCAGTTGTTCATTATAAAACAGAAAAAAACCTGTTATAGTTAATAAAAAACCTGTAAGTTGTTTCCATGTTATACTTTCCTTATAAAAAACAAAACCGGAAATGGCAAGTATTACCGGTCCCATCTGAATGAAAACCTGGGCTATGCTTGGTGAAGTATAGTTTATACCTGTAATAAAACCCAGATAATTAAGCCCCAGGCATACTCCCCCCAGTATCAGCAACCAGGGTGGTTTAACAAGAATACTCAACTGCTTCGGATTTGAAAACAAATAATAACCCGCCAAACCAACAAAAGCAATTGCAAACCTGAACCATACCACATCAACAGGTGAAAGATCAGCTAATGATATTTTCAGGGCTACTGCCAGAAAACCCCATAATAGCGCTGTAAAAGAGGCAAAGATTACCCCTTTGTATTTGGAAAAAAAATGTAATTGCATTATACTATAATTGAAATAAACATCAAAACTGTATTATTCATGCATACACATTCCATGATTATCATTCATTTTTATGAACCTTTAGCCCGGCGAAGCAGATAATACAGACAAAGATAGAAGAATATATTCAGCTTTTTGTTTCTTATGCCTATACGAGAAGGGGGAAATATATAGTTAGTGTCTGTCCATAATGTCCGATATCCGCGTT
>CAZBJH010000136.1:0-3014 GCA_964492185.1 uncultured Bacteroidales bacterium
AAAAGTAGGCAAAAAGGTCACCGTTCCATAAAAATCGCTTGATTTGCTACGGAAGGTTTTCTCCCCGCGGAACCCAAACTCACTCCTCCTTCGTCGTCGCTCTGACAGGGTTCCTCCAGGGCCCCCGCAACGAAAACCTTCCTTGAAATCGTACGCGATTTTTCTGAGACGGGTCCCGCTACTGCAATCCTGTATGCCGGTTTTAAGGGAATTAGGTTTTCCGAAACACCGGCTATCTTTCCTTATAACAATGCTATTCTATATAAGAGCCAGGTATGTCGGTGAACCTCCCTTTCATCTTTCATTATACGGACAAACAGCAGCCAGGCTTAAGCTTGTTATTATGTGATGAAGTTTTCAAAAGCTACCTCATTGAGACGGCTGATAAGCTTTTTTGATGTGGTATTGAAATACCGGCGGGTACGGAAAGCCAGGATCCAGCGTATGCCTTCAATGGCATTGGACAAAAACAGCTCGTCGGCAGATTCAATATCTTCAATGGTGAGTGCACAACGGTGATCAACTTCATATTCCTGCTCTTTTAGCAGCCCGATCAGCGTGTGACGCATGGTTCCGGCAAGGCATCCCTCGGCCAGGGCGGGTGTAAAGATTTTTTTTCTCTTAACAACAAACAGATTTGAGGAAACCGACTCGATGACCCGTCCCTTAAGGTTCAGAAGAAGACACTCGTCCAGCCCCTTTTCGTTCTTATATATACCGGCCATGACGTAGAACAATGAATTGTTGGATTTAATTTTTGAAAACAGGTTGACAGGCTTTTTAAGTCCTGGATATACATCAACAATGTATCCCTGTTCATTCAATACATAACTGTCATGTGTCAGTGGTTCCGACTCCAGCAACATGGAAACTTTACTATTTGCAGGTGCATGACCGCCCGGGCAGTCCCTGAACACGGTAAGCCTGACCTTAACTCCCCAATATAACCTGTTTTTATTCAGCAGGCGGGAAATTAGCTCCCTGAAGTTGTCACCGGTAAAACTCGGCGGAATATCCATTTTTAACAGCTCCATCCCGGTTTTTAAACGTTTAAGGTGATTGTCGAGAAACTGGGGTCTTGTGCCATTGGCGTGAATGTTCTCATATAAACAGTCACCGTACCGAAAAGCCCTGTTAAATGACATCAGGACAGGGGCTGATGAATCAAAAAATTCGCCGTTATAAAGAACATATTGTCTGGTTCGCATAAGGAGGTGCGGAAAAATAAATTTTCATTAAAAGCTCGTGAGCTGCTGAATAAAATAGTTGAATAACCCGGCATCCAACAATAAAGGAAAAAGAAAACCGAAAACAGCACCGACAAAATGAGCATCATGGTTGATATTATCCCCTTCCCTCCTGCTCATATACTGCGAATAAATCAGATATAATGCCCCAAAAACTATTCCCGGTATAGGCAGCATGGCATAAAGATACAATCGTTCCCAGGGATTGAAGAAAATGCTAAAAAAAATAACGGCCGATACCGCACCCGAGGCACCTACTGAATTATACCATATATTATCCCTGTGTTTGATCAGGCTGACAAGTGAGGAGATGATAATAGCCACGAGGTAGAAAAGAATATATATCAACCGGTATATCTTGATAATACCTGCTTCCTGAAGGTTTTGGAGGTAAAACTCCGTTACCCTGCCGAATAGAAACAATACAAACATATTCACTATCAGGTGCCACCAACCGGCATGTAAAAATCCGTGTGTAAGCAGCCTGTAATATTCCCCGCGGTTAACCACCTGGTAAGGATTAAATTGCAGTTTGGCAAACAATTCCGGGTTGTTGAAACCGCTAATCGAGATCAACACTGTAAATCCGATAATTAAGTAGGTCATAAAAAAAATTTATGCAAAGATAAATGTTTGAAAACAGAATCCACAGGTTACTCCCACCAGGTGACTCTATTTTAAAATTTTATAAATCAGTTCACGAAGAAGATCACCGGGTGGGGTGGAGACATTTCCCACACCTTTTGATTTCAGGTCGTACTCCCTCAAAAGGGCTATCACCTCGACTGTTTTCCTGGGATCATAACGGCGGGCAGCAGCCTGGTAATCAGAAACAAAATAAGGACTGACCCTGAGTGCCAAGGCAACATTACCTTTTGATCTGTCTTTTAAAAAATGAAGGTTCAGGACTTTACTGAAAAAGGCAAACAGGATGGCAATGGTTACAACGTAAGGATTATTTTTCTGGTTCTTATCGAAATAATCCACGATACGAAAAGCTTTCAATGCATCCTTTTGAATTAACGCTTTCTGGAGTTCAAAATTATTGTAATCCTTACTGATCCCGATATTTCTTTCTATAAGGGCTGATGTTATGGTATTACCCGGCCCTTCCATTGTAATGATCAGCTTCTCCAGCTCGTTCACTATCTTGCTTAAATCATTCCCCAGAAATTCTGTCAGTAACCGTGAGGCCTTAGACTCTATATTAATATTTCTGGTTGATAGGTAGGCGGATATCCAGCCGGGGATCTTGTCATCATATAAACGGTTCGACTCAAAAACTACGGCATGCTCCTTCAGTTCATTATACAATACCTTGCGCTTATCGAGCTTTTTGTATTTATAATTTATAACCAGCAATGTAGACTTCAGAGGCTGTTTGACATAATAAACAAGGTCATCAATATCCTTCAGGTTCTGAGCTTCTTTAACAATGACCACCTGACGCTCGGCCATCATAGGATACCGTTTGGCGGTGTTGATAATTCCTGCTGTATCTGTGTCCTTTCCGTATAACACGGTCTGGTTAAATGACTTCTCACCTTCATCCAGCACGTGCTCTGAAATGTAGTTGGTGATCAAATCAATGTAGTACGATTCCTCTCCCATAAGGAAGTATACAGGATGATAGGATCCTGCTTTCAGTTCACTGAGTATCTTTTCTGCTGTCATAATGATAAACGCACAAATTTAAGCGGATTTTATTAATATTTATGAGAGATAAGACAGAATTTAGTAGTGAGGTGGTAATAAAAAAGTTGAAAG
>CAZBJH010000136.1:3114-8493 GCA_964492185.1 uncultured Bacteroidales bacterium
AAGGGAAAAGGCGGGAGTTGAAAGCCAGACCCTTTATTATCTATTTGTTTCGGTATTCACCGTCCGTAAATATAATTCTGATTATTTTTGTAATGTGAATATGAATATGCAAGAACTGAATTTACCCGGATATCACTTCAGGATAAAAGAGCAGGACAAAAAAAAATACATTTTCGATCCGGTCAGAAAAAAATATATTGTTCTTACGCCTGAAGAATGGGTAAGACAAAATTTTGTGAGCTATCTTATTAATGAGAAAAAATATCCTGCCTCCCTTATTGTATTTGAAAAAGAGTTTAAGCTTCATCGCCGGTCAAAACGCGGTGATGTTGTGGTTTATAAACACGACGGGCTCCCGGGGGCAATTATAGAATGCAAAGCCCCCCATGTAAAAATATCACAGTTGGTGTTCGATCAGATAAACAGCTATAATATTGAATTGAAAACAGCATGCCTGATGATCACTAATGGCCTGGAGCATTATTGTGCCATCATTGGTAAACCTGAAAAAAAGCCCGAATTTTTGGATCATATCCCGGATTATGATGAGCTCGTTTCATTCCGTTCAATTTCCTGAGAAGACAGATTTGATCCTTGAGGATAATCCCTGTTTTTCTTTCTGATGCCCGTAACCATAGCCATAACCGTACCCGTATCCGTAGCCGTAGCCGTAACCGTAACCGTAGCCCACTGCTGTCTTATGTACATCATTAATTATCAGGTAACTGCTCTCGATCTTTCTTCGTTCCATATCTTCCATCACGGAGGCAAAATGATTTTTTGGTGTAAAACCATGACGTACAACGAATAAATGAATATCCGTGTATGGAACCAGCAATAATGCATCTGACACCATACCCAGCGGAGGTGAATCGATAATCAGCATATCATAATGGTCACGGGCATAATTAAAAAACTCCCTGGTCCGGGAACCGGATATCAATTCAGTGGGATTCGGGGGAATGATCCCCGCGGGTGCCGCATCCAGGTAATCATCTGCTGTATGTATAATTATTTCTTCAAGTGTGTCATTATGGCTCAGGTATCCGCTCATGCCCCTTTCGGAATCAACACCCAGATACTCCCTGATCCTTGATTTTCGCAAATCAAAATCTATAAGTAAGGTTTTCATTTTATTTTGTGCATAGGCACTTGCAAGGTTCAATGAAACAAAACTTTTTCCCTCGCCGGTGGTAACCGAACTAACCAGTATTGAACGCCTGACATGATCATTGTTCCCTGTAAACTGCAGGTTCGTACGGATTGACCGGAATGATTCGGCAACAAGTGAATTCGGATTCTGCCGGACAACATCGGGATTCCTTGACCTGCTGTGTACAACCTGACCGAGAATTAACAGATCGGTAAGCTTTTGAATATCATTTTTACTTTCTATCTTGTTCCTGAAAAAGTCTTTCAAATAAATCATGCCTCCGGGAATAAACAAACCCAGCAAAAACGCGATTATGTAATTTAGCTTTTTATTTGGATAAACAGTGACAGCATCATCAGGTGATGCCCGGTCAATAATCTCATTTGACGGAAGATTGGAAGCCTTGGAGATCTGAACTTCCGAACGCTTTTGCAGAAGGTAAGTATAAAGGGCGTCATTCAGTTTGAATTTTCGCTCAATCTTGAATAATTCCCTCTGACTCTGAGGCAGCTTCATTATACGGGTTTCAATATCCATGATTCGCTGATCAATCTCATTGAGGGAAATTTTAGATGCATTGACAATATTTTCTATGTTCTCCAGAAGCTTGGCTTTGGTATCCCTTATCTGTACTTCCAATGAATTAAGCGCCGGGTTGTTCTTTATTGTATTGTATGAAAACTGCGTGCGTTCACTGTACAAGCTGGTAAGATCCATTATCAGGTTGTTAAGCAGGGGATCATTTATCTCCATGGATGAGGGTGCGATAAGGTCATACACATCGTTATTGCTTACCAGGTAATCTTTTAAATAGTTATAATATTTCGACCTGACCATCAGTTCCGCTTTCTGATTCTGCAGGTCTTCCATCTTTGAATAAACCTGCTGAGTCTGAAAATCAAGATTCATTACCCGGTTGGAAACCCTGAAATTTTCCAGAAGGTCTTCGGAAGAACTCAGCGAATCAGATATATCAAGAAGCTGATCATCAATAAAATCAACAGTGGCAATGGCCATCATATTCTCACGCTCAACACTTTTTTGCAAATAAGCCCGGGTCAGCTCATTTAAAAAATCAACTGCTTTATTGACATTCACATCTTTAAGGGTAATTTGAAGAATAGAAGAACTCTTTGATGATACCACTTCAAATGACTGGTATTTTCTGACCAGTTGCTGATCCGAATTCAGACGGAAGGAATACAGTACATCCTGCCTTTCCGAAAAATTAATAAAATCAGGCATAAGCATAAAACGACAATACTGGTTTCCTGTAATCTCTCCGAAACCAAGTGTATCGTGAAACTCAAAATAATCCAGTTTCCTGTTGAATGTTCCTGAAATATAATCGTACAATTGCACGTCCTCGCCGCCTGTATGCACGATCATTGAGCTGTCGGATAAAAAATCAACAAAAAATTTAATGCCAACAGGCTGAAGAAACAAACTGTCAATAACAACAACAAAAGGCGTTTTCTGATATATCTCCCTTGCCTGGAACCTCTTTTCATTAAAATAACTTATACGAAAATCGAGATTGCTAATAGCCTTTTTGGTCAGTTTTTTGGATTTTAAAATCCCGATCTCGTTCTCGAGCTTATAGGGATTCCCTATTAGCGAACTGGTGAAATACGCTTGATGGTCAAGTGGATTTTCCTCATCCCTGATAAGAACATACGAACTCACCTTATAAACGGGGATCGAAAATTCATTGATCAGCGTGGCTATGAGTAAAGCAATCAAAACAAAAAACAGGAAAAGGTGCCAATTACGAAATACTTTATATACAAAAGCTTTTATATCAATCGATTCCTCCGCTTCGTAATATGGAACTTTGTCCTCCATCAGCAATCCTCCGTCAGATAAAATGATTCACAGGGCCATATATTAATACCGGTAATACTTTGTGCTATTCAACAAAGATCTGATAGCCCAGTAATAATGTTGTTAATGCATAAAACAATGTTTGATAGGGAAATTGTTGCATTGCCCATGATTTCCCACCACGCGGTTCAATATAAATAAGATCATTGGGCATCAGGTAGTAATACGGGGATTCCAGGATTTTGTTATCGGTAAGGTCGATAAAATCCACCGAAGTACCTGCTTGAGTCTGTCTTACTACCTTAACTTCTTTTATGTTCCCGTAGGATGTTATTCCCCCGGCCAATCCTAATGCCTGAAAAATGTTGATCTGGTCCTGTTCGATAGTATAGTTTCCTGGTGATTCAACCTCTCCCAGCACATTGACCTGGAAATTCACAAGCTTAACATATACTGTGGTTTCCTTGAAATATTCATCAAGTGTTTTTTGTATCAGGTCCTTAACCTCCACTACCGTTAATCCTTTAACATATAATTTATCGATAAACGAAAAATTAATAAACCCAAATTCATCAACACTGTAAGTATTTAAATACTGATATGTTGAATTCATCAGGTAAGGAAAATCGGTTTGAAAAAATTTGCTGGTTTTCGGGTCTACACTGTACACGCGTATGTAAAGATGATCTCCGATCTTCAACCTGTAGGTGGATGTAGCCGTATTTTCGAATTGCCGAGTGGGTTGCTTTGCTGATTTTTCCTGCAACATTCTTACTTTTCGTTGTGATACACATGACGAAAATACAAACACCCCGATCACAAAGATGCTCAGTGTAATTTTAAAATAAATGTTAACTCTTCTTTTCATAGCCATATGAGTTTAAAGAATAATTGGTTTATTATTGTTTTGATTCCTGAATAGCCCTGTCCAGTTGTATTTTCAGTCCCCGCTTGTAAGCAACAATAAAAACACCGGGGACATTGCAGGTTTGTTTAACCTGCCTTGCTCTATCATATGATGTTCCTGTCTTTAACCTGTATTTATACCAGTTATCTTCAATAACCAGTGTAACCGGCTCTGTACCATTATAAATATCTTTCAGGTCATTTTTTGAGATCATGAACCGGGAAGCAGCGATCTGAACACTAAAAAATATTTCATCTAATACCCCGCGTCCGCGGGTTCTGACCTGGCTTTCGATGCTTCTGGATTTTCGCATGGCATCAGCCAGATTTAGTTTCTGCCCGTCTTCATAAGCCACAACAAACCTTCTGTTCACATCAGTTTTACCAAGGATCACCTCAGCATCAGAAAATAACCTCACTCCGCCAATACGATACTTATACCAGCCCCCTTCAGTTACCATCTCTATGGGGTATTTACCCTGATAGATCCTGTTAAGCTGATCTTTAAATACAGGTGACCTGCCGGCTGCAATTTGCACATAAAACACCAATCCCGAGGGATAATCCGTTGAAACAGCAGGCTGAAAAACTGTTTCGTCTGTATCCCCGGTTGTTGTTCCCGGAACAAAGCGGGTTCCCTCGCGGTATGCTACAACAAATGCATTATCAACACCCGAACGTGACCTGAACTGATCGGCTTCTGCATAGGTATCAAAATCACCGATTGAATATTTATAAATGCCATCCTCATTGATCATTTCCACATTTTTATTCCCGTAATATATACGTCTTAATGCATTCTGGGAAAGTTTGGATTGGTCTTCAGCGATCTGAACACGGTATATTACATCCTCATCAGCAGGTACAATAATAGTGTCACGGATATCCTCATCAACCACAGCGATCCTTTCATCAACATCCTCACGAACCTCGGGTGGCTGAGTGACTTCAGTTATCGATTCTTCTTCAGTTTGTGGAGATAACTTTTCTTCGCCCGCTTCATCCAAAGCATAACCAGCCTGATCATATTTCGCGTACAGGGAGTCTGCCAGGTAGGCATGCCACATTTCCGCAATTTCATCCCTGTTGAAGGTATCCAGATCACCTACACCATTCCGGTTGATGATAACCGGGGGCGGAATATCATTATTATCAACATAACCACGGTAAACATCAAGCTGATGCTCATTAAGCTGCATGGTGCCGGTCTCTCCTGAAGGTTGTTGAATACCGGCAGATACATCATATGATCCCTGTTCATCAACAGGTTCCGGGTAAGTGATCTGATCAGAGGCTTCTTCATCCCCGCGAGGGTCCTGCCGGTAATCAGTATCGGCTATCGACGATGACTGCCCGTAATAAACAGCAAGCACGGAGATAAACTTATCCAAAGCAATATTTTCCATATTATAAGCCTCACTTAAAGCCTCCAGCCTGGCATCCTCATTGTCAATCCTTCCTGCACGCTTCCTTTCCTGTGAAGCCTGATGCATCAT
>CAZBJH010000137.1:0-8406 GCA_964492185.1 uncultured Bacteroidales bacterium
GATGTAGCATTTTTAACACTATGCTGATAATGAATGATTTTTGAGCGTGGTATGCGAAATGCAAAAGAAACCAGCTTAAAACATACAACAAAAATAGTTAAATATGAGAGTGAAGATTATAATACCAGATAGATACAATGATAAAACCAAAAAATTTAATTACAAACATGGACTATTAAAGTGGTTCATTTTAGGATCAGTAAATGAAAAGTTCAGATATATCTATGAAAGATTGGATAAATTGGGCAGATATGATTTTAGAAGAAAAACTTTATTGAAATGTTTAAAATAATAAAGAATAGCAAAAATAAACTCAGAAAAATAAAATAACCGGATATTTGCTTTTATTGTATGCATCATGAATTCAATAATTTAAACTGAAAAATATAATCAATCATTTTTAAATTCATATCAACTTCATTTCATGCATCCCATCATCAAAAGGCATAAGCATTAACTCCAATTTCAAAAAAGCACTTTTAAACCATTTATGATTATTGATATGTTCCTAAATATCATCAATTAAACCTGCATGTTCCAAGCCATATACCAACCCCCTAACTTCAAAAGGTTTTCTTTGTAATTTCTTTAAAAATTCTTTTGAAAAAGGCATTTGACCAACATAATTTTGAAGGGATTCTTCATCAATGGCAAAGAGTATCTTTTCATTCCCAGCTATTATAATGTCTTTTATGATATTTTCGTAGATATAAGTGATTAATTGTCTGGTTTTATTGTCTTGATTAAACATTCAGGATTCATCTAAGCGATCTGATTTCGATGATTTTAAAGTTTTAATTTCCTTCCGGTTAAACTCACCCCAGTTTATTTTTCGCAATTGATGATTCATAATCCTGTCTGCAAGTTTCATATAAACTTTGGCTGTTTCATATTTGCTTATACCCATTAAATCCATTACAATATTTATGTTTCCATTGGATAAAACTGCCATATGAGTTCCAAAAGTATGCCTTGCTGTGTGAGCGCTTAAATTTTTAAGGATTTTTGCATCATGAGCTATTAATTTCATGTATCGGTTAAACCTGTCTTTATCTATATTTCCTAATATTGAACTATCCAGTTTTTATGGTTTTTTATGATTGGGTATCGCATTTTAAAATCCTTTCAAAATCAGAAAAACAAGGCTTTTTAGCATAAAAAAAGCCATCCAATCGGACGGCTTAAGCGGTCTGGACGGGACTCGAACCCGCGACCCCATGCGTGACAGGCATGTATTCTAACCAAGCTGAACTACCAGACCATTTATTTATTTTTTTTGGCAATACTGAATTACCAGTATTTTATTAAAGCGATGCAAAAATAAGTCTATTTTTTATTATTACAAACATTCACCAGTAAAAATACCGGGTAACAAGGACATTTTAATTAGTGTTTTTCAATAAACTCGTAGTGTTTGTACAGAATGTTCGAGATCAAGGCGCGTGAGCATTTTAAAACGCAGTATACTAGAGTATTCGAGGATTTAAAATGCGAGCAGCAACGCTGATATCGGACATTATGGACAGACACTAATTAGTGTCTGTCTATAAAGTTGGCAAGATGTTTAACTGGTCATGTAAATGTTCAGAAAGTTCCATTTGCAAGGCTTGCAATGTAATATCGGGACATACAACTATCGCGCGAAAAATACTTTTATCTTTATGCTTTATTTAAGCTGTAATCGATGCAAACAAAATCAACTGTCGGTATTGATATCAAAGGACTTTTATACACTATCACAGCTTTTGTGATCTGGGGGTTGTTGCCCATGTTCTGGAAACTGTTCGGAGACATGCATGCCCTGATAATTATTGCCCAGCGTATAAGCTTTACTTTTTTGATAGCATGGATCGTACTAAGGCTGATACAAAGAAAACCCATACTTTATATTTTCAGAAACCGGAAGATCCTGCTTCCGGTACTGGCCACAGGACTTCTTATCGGAACCAACTGGTTTGTTTATATTTATGCTGTGAATACCAACAGGATCGTTCAGGCCAGCATGGGATATTATATTAATCCCCTGTTTAATGTATTTCTTGGTCTGGTGTTTCTTAAAGAAAAGCTGAACACCTGGCAAACCATTGCTCTTGTGCTGGCCGCATGTGGTGTCGGTTATATGACATGGGATTACGGCCGCGTACCCTGGATCGCACTTTACCTGGCATTCAGCTTTGGCATGTACGGACTGATC
The DNA here is from genome assembly GCA_964492185.1 of uncultured Bacteroidales bacterium. GTDB lineage: Bacteria > Bacteroidota > Bacteroidia > Bacteroidales > UBA10428 > JAFGSZ01. The sequence goes on from CAZBJH010000137.1 coordinate 2,195, forward strand.
AAAAAAACCACTTCACTCGATTCACTATCGGCCATCAGTGCGGAAACCCTGCTGTTACTGCCTGTTGCCCTGCTGATCATTACCGGGGTGATCGGTATAAAAGAAGACCCGCTTCCTTCCTATGATATACGGGATATCTTATTATTCGCGGCCTCCGGTGCGGTAACCGTGTTTCCCTTGTATTGTTTCGCGCAGGGAGCAAAACGTATTCCCTATTCAACAGTGGGATTTATGCAATACATTGCCCCTACCTTCATGCTGCTCATAGGTACAATGATCTTTCATGAAGCATTCACTCCTGCTCATATTATAAGTTTCGGACTTATCTGGGCTGGATTGATTGTTTATTCATTTACCCTTCTCAGAATGAATGCACAAACAAAAAAACAAAAGGTAACTGAAGAATGAGGTTTATATCATAGAAACCACCAACCAGGGACTTGCCACTAATATTCAGCAGGTATCTGCTGTCAGTTATCAGTGCCTGCTAAAAAACGGCTCTTATATAGAATAATATTGTTTTAATATACATTCCCGCAGGCCGGGGTTTCGACCTGCCCGCAAGGCAGTTCGACCTACTTTTTATCTTCCACATAAAAAGTAGGCAAAAAGGTCACCGTTCCATAAAAATCGCTTGATTTTCTACTGAAGATTTTCTCCCCGCGGAACCCAAACTCACTCCTCCTTCGTCGTCGCTTGGACAGGGTTCCTCCAGGGCCCCCGCAACGAAAACCTTCCTTGAAATCGTACGCTATTTTTCTGAGACGGGTCCCGCTACTGCAAACCTTTATGCCGGTTTTAAGGGAATCAGGTTTTCCGAAAGACCGGCTATCTTTGCATTTAATAATGATAATATTTTACTGGCTTGTAGCACATCATCTACAGCGTTGGCTGCAGCTCGCGGTATTATTATACAGCTTCGCTTTGCCGCCTTATATCTGATGCACTGGGGACTTTTCAGCAAACCCTTATTAAGAATGTTTCCTGCTCAATGAAAACAGGAATTCGACACCTCCTTTTTCCCTGTTTTTTACTGAGATCTCACCCCGGTGAAAAAGTACGGCATTTTTCACAATGGCCAGGCCAAGACCTGAACCCTCATAACTTTCTTCATCAGTCCCGATCCTGAAAAACCGCCCGAACACTTTAGGCTGATATTCATCCGGTATTCCTTTCCCGCTGTCAGCAAATGAAAAATACAAAAATTTATCATCTTCCATATACATTTTAATCTCTACTTCAATACCTTCACCAGCATAATAAACAGAATTTTCCATCAAATTCTGAAAAATAGAATAAACCAGAAATTTATTGCCTTCTATAGAAGTTTCCTTACCTATATCGGTTATCACCTTTATTTTTTTATTTACCAGTTCTGACTGCCTGCTTTCAATAACATCATTGATCACTTCCGTTACATTCACTTCATGTATTGGATAGAGACTGCCGGTCTCATCCAATTTGGTCAGGATCGAAGTATCATGAGCAATTTTCGACAACCGCTTTAGCTGTTTTAAGGCCTTACCTGCAATCTTCCGCTGTGCATCGGGTGTTTCCCTGGGATCCCTGATCAGATTGTTCAGCAGATCTTTTATCACATTTACAGGGGTCTGCAATTCACGGGCAATATTATTTGTTAATTCATACTTTATCCGTTTCCTTTTCTCCAATTTTGTTTCATCAGTGATGGATATCTCATAACTACCATCATAAAAAACAATACATACCAGGGAAAAATATTTTGCGTCACTCTTGATATCTACCTGTGTAACAGGCAATTCTTCAGTTGCAGCTAAATCGGCCTGCTTTTGATGAGTTTCAATAAAATCGTTCAAAGGTTTTAAAGACGGTATTGAAAATATGGTATCCATAGAAACTACAGGATGATCAGCTATAATATTAATATATTGAATAAAATGATTGTTAGTCATTTCCAATTCCCTGCCTGAATTAAAAAAAGCAATTCCCTGCCTGGATATCTGCATATGATGTAACAGTTTATCCTTTTGTGCCTGCAATTCATCCTTTGTACGTTGCAGGTTATTGAATATCTCAATGATCTGTTTTCCAATCACCCCTATTTCATTATTCGGAAAACGGATATCAGTATCTTGTTTTCCTGTTTTACTCACCTGAATTGCAAACTCACTTAAACGGGATATTGATCTTCCGAATTTGTCTGCAACATATACGAGTGATCCCCATATGATAAAAAACAGTAATACGATAACTATTAAAAAGATTTTTTCCGGTTGTAAAAATTCCCTGATCTGAATATCGTATACCATGGCGGTCCTTACAAAATAATCCCCATAAGACCTTGCATAATAATAATATTCCTCTCCTGTAGTTGATGAAGTGCGAATATTTGAACCCGTATCATTGACAATGGCTTTTTGGATCTCCGGCCGGCCTTTGTGGTTTTCCATTGATCTATGATCTTCAACAAAATTGTCATACAATACGTTACCATCAAAATCGATCACCGTAACCCTGAGATCCTGACGGTTAAATAAGTCAACCAGTGAATCTAACTCTCTGAACTGACCTGAGGAGATAATATCAGCTGACTGGATATAATTCTCTACCAGTTCCGCGTATGTATCCAGAATATTGTCTATCTGGCTTGTTTTAAATTGCTTTTCACGCTGGTACTGAAAAATCCCGATAACTACAGTAAAAGCAATAAAAACAATAAAGAAATATAAAAAAAGCTTTTGTTTGTATGAAGACCGTTTATTCATGATTGTGTTATTTGTTCAATTAATCGATAATGTTTGTAAAAAACATCAAAAAGCCTGATATGTTATACTATTATAAATGTTTATGCCTGATATCAACCCCTTCAAAAGAATATACAGCCGCTTCGGCAATATTTGTTGCCAACCCTCCGATCCTCTCAAGATTGGAAACTATTTTCCTGATACTTAAAAAAGCTTCAAGTATTTTGCGTGTTTTTTCATTCATTTCGCTCTTCTTTACAAGCCGTGAGATTAACTTATGATTAAGTTTCTCTATACTTTTGTCGTGTTCGATGACCCATAATGCATATTCCTTGTCCGAATAATTAAAAGCAATTACAGAACGCTTTACCATTTCCATACCAATCTTAAGCATCTTCTCCAGAGGCTTGTTAAAAAGCTGAAACATATGCTTTGAACCAATGTCATTAATATTCAACACAGAATCCCATACATGGTCACCCACGCTTTCCAGATTATCAGCTATCCGGTAACAAGACATGATCTTTCTTAAATCAGAGGCAACCGGGTTAAAAAGTGTGATCGTGCTTATAACCTGATCAGTGATCTTTACTTCATATTTATCGAGTTCCTTTTCATTTTTTTCAATTTCCAGTAACATGTCCTTATCAATTTTTACCTCACCTGCCCTGATAATATTCATAAGATGGTTCAATTGATGCAATGTTAATTCCGAAAACTTATTAAAATCTTCGAAGATCAATTTTATGGCTAATTCTTTTCTTATGCTCATCTTTTATTGTATATGATTAATTATCCGAACTTACCGGTTAAATATGCTTCGGTTCTTTTATCAACCGGTGTTGAAAAAATTCCGGAAGTTTCTCCATACTCGATCAATTCACCCATGTACATGAACATTGAGTAATCACTTATCCTTGCTGCCTGTGACATATTATGCGTAACCAGTACAATAGTATAATCTTTCTTCAGCTCTACCAGCAGATCCTCAATCTTTGAGGTGGCAACAGGGTCAAGGGCTGATGTAGGTTCATCCATTAAGATTACATCGGGTTTATAAGCAAGTGCACGTGCAATACACAAACGCTGTTGCTGCCCCCCCGATAAAAAGTTTCCTTTGTTATACAATGCATCCTTCACCTCATTCCATAAAGTAACCTCCTTTAATGATTTTTCAACGATCTCATCTTTCCGGTCCTTTTTTAAACTCTTACCATTCAATTTATAACCCGCCATTACATTATCATATATACTCATAGTAGGGAAAGGATTGGGACGCTGAAAAACCATCCCTATCTTTCTCCTTAATGCAATTGCACTCATCTGGAAAATATTATTACCATTCAGGTATATATCTCCTTCTACCACAATATCCGGATAAAGCTCATGCAAACGGTTAATGGCCCTCAACAACGTGCTTTTGCCGCAACCGGAAGGCCCCATAATAGCTGTAATACTTTTTTTCTTAATCCCGGCACCTACATCCTTAACAGCATACTTACCCTGTTCGTATGCCACCGATAAATTTTCTATAGAAATAAGGGGATCATTTATTTTTATTATTGCTTCATTCATTTGAAACAGTTATGTTATTCAAATTATCAGAAAAATTTTATATAAGAAACAAAAGATTATTGAATTTTCCACTTTTTAGCAATTCGTTTAGCCATAATATTAAGAAAAAGTACAAATCCCATTAGAAACAATGATGAGCTCCAGATCAGGCTGACCATATTGGGATCATTATAAAAGTCCCAGATCAGAAGCGGAACAGCACTGACAGGTTCGGTAATATCGAGGGTGATCATTGAACTCCCGAGTGCTGTAAGCAGTAAAGGGGCTGTTTCACCCAGAACCCTGGATATTGCCAGCAATATACCGGTAAGTAACCCGCTAAGTCCCGATGGTATCAATACTTTATATATAACTTTATGATACGGAACACCCAAAGCGAAGGCAGCTTCCTTGTATGTAACCGGTATCATCTTAAGTGTTTCTTCCGTGGACCGGATGATCAGGGGAAGCATCATGATTGCTAGTGCCACGCTGCCTGCTAGTGCAGAATAACCGCTTGTAATATGCTTAACAACCCATAGATAGGCAATAACACCAAGCACAATGGAAGGAACACCCTGTAAAATATCAGCTATAGACCTTACCAATCCTGCAAATTTTGAATTACCAAATTCAGACAGGTACACACCTGTCACCACACCAACCGGAATTGCCATCACAGAAGCCATTACAACCATTAATAATGAACCTGTTATACCATTGGCAATACCTCCAGGTATTGTCTCATTATTATTTACAGCAACCATTGCTTCCATTGTGTTGGGTGCTGTCCTGGTAAAAAAATCAAAATTTATCTGTCCAACCCCTTCCTTAACAAGTTTACCGATGATAAGCAAAAGCGGGATCACGGCAATAACTGAAAAACCGATCACCATAAACTGAAAGATGCGGTCTTTTAATTTTCTTCTTTTTTCCAGCTTTATATCTGATAACACCATACCCTTTGTTATTATCAACTGTACAATTTTTTCATGATCAACTTGCCCAGGAAATTCACTAATGCAGTGATAAGAAACAGCAATAATCCGATAGCTATCAGTGCACTCAGCTTTAATCCCTCAGCCTCACCAAACTGATTTGCAATCACACTGGCCATAGTATTGCCCATTCCAAAAAGATCATCAGGGATGATATTTGCATTTCCTATAAGCATTGTAACAGCCATCGTTTCTCCAAGTGCCCGGCCAAGAGCCAGCACATAACCGGCCACAATTCCCGAACCTGCAGACGGCAGGATAACATTTGTAATCACTTCACGCCGTGTAGCACCAAGCGAATAAGCAGCTTCTTTTAATTCGTTCGGCACAAGCGAAATAATTTCGTTGCTGAGTGAAGTAGCATATGGAATGATCATTATCGCGAGTATTAATGAAGCTGTGAATATCCCCAGCCCGTGCTGATTGATGCCTAAATTCACAATAAGGGGTTTGAGTACGTAAAAACCCCATAAACCATAAACGATCGAAGGAATACCGGCAAGCAGATCAACAAGGGTTCCCAGTATACTTCCTATCTTCTTTCCCCTGTAATATTCGCCAATGAATAATGAGGTTGAAAATGCAAATGGAAAACAAATGAGAAGCGCCAGTAACGATGTCAACAAAGTCCCCGCGATAAAAGGCATGGCCCCATATGATTCCCTGCCTTCAGTCGGATTCCAGTCGGATGAAATTATAAACTTCAACCCGAATTTCTGAAAAACCGGCATGGCCCCGCCAAAAAGAGAATAAGCCATACCGGCTGCTATAAGTATAATCAGGCCGGCAGTGACTAACAGTACTATTTTTGTTATCTTTTCCGATTTCATTTCATATCCTGCTATGGCCAGTTAAACATTTTGACTACTTTATAGATCTACTCTAAATAGAGTCTGTCTATAAAGTCGGCATTTTTTCAATTTTTCTTCTTTCAAAA
>CAZBJH010000138.1:0-8281 GCA_964492185.1 uncultured Bacteroidales bacterium
GAGCTCACTTCGTTCGGTTGAGCAGCAACGCGGATATCGGACATTATGGACAGACGCTAATTCAGCCACAGTTGGGGGAGACTGTTAGTGGTAGTCTGGTGGAACAACAGGTTATAGATCTTTGCTTCCACATACGGAAAGACAGGGAATTTACTGATGATCTTTTTTGCTTCTAAAAGTGAACCGGCAAGTAATATTACCCATAACCGTTTACGGTCTTCCGATAAGCTGTAGTTTATAATTACACCCTCGTTCAACAGTTTGTTTACCATTACACGCTGCGAAGGTATAAGGTTGAAATAATCCTCATCTGCTTGTCGCGGTAAATAAATATCTATCATATATTCGTTCATAATTGTATTATTTTATTGTCTTCACAAGTGTACGTGAAAACAGAGCTATTTGTTTGTATACATGCAAACGTTTTAATTAAGATGTCTGCTTTGCCCGCGCCTGTTTATTTAACAATCTGCCTTTAATATAGTTTTAGCCCCGGCTAAATTATTACAAGATTGTGTTATGTACGGATAAGGTGATGTATAATTTCCGGCATATTTTTTGATGTTTCACGGGTAAACCGCACATTACATTAAAACACTGAACCATGAAAAATATACTACAATTATTTCTGATGGTATTTTTCCTCCCACTTCAGGCAAATGACCATCAGGTGATAATCAGGGGTACTATAACACGTAACTACAGGACTTTTACCAAAGGAGATGTGATACCTTTTCACGGAAGGGCAGTTAATAACAGAAAACAGGTTTTCTTTTTAACCCTGTATCAAAATAGAACCGAAGCAATTCCTGCAAAATATGTTGAACTGCATGATGAGGATATAAGTTTTTGGGAGAAACAAAGGTTTATATATACCGGTGATGATATTCAGAAGAAGGGATGGCAGGTGAAGAAAAGAAAGGAACTGGAAGATAAAACCCTGAATTATATTGCTGATCTTGAAATTGAAAACAGGATCTACAAGGATAAGTTTGCAGAGGATTATCTTCAGCGTCTTATTCAGCGTATCCACTATCCGAAATTTTATAAAGGACGCGATCAGTACCTGAGAATTAAAATACTGAATTCTGATAAACCCGTATTGTATGCTTTTGATAACGGCAGCATGTTGATATCCACCCAGCTTTTGGCAATCACCCCGTCAGAAAGGGAACTGGTAAGGTTACTGGCTACTGCAGTGGGTCATATATTACTGGACAGTAACCTGAAAAATATTGACAATTATTCTGACCAGACACTAAAACAATTAGGGGCAATATACAAATCTTCTGCTAAAAAGGCTGTGAAAAATATTGCCGGGCAATTCATGGAGGAATTCGAGGAAGGTAAAGATACGACAGAGTTATACCTGGGTAATAAAATATTTTATAATAACATATCCGGTATTATAAGCTATTCAGCATGGCAGGAGTATTATAACCAGCATTACCACAATGCACTTACTCTTATCAATAAGTTGATCGATCATAATATTGCTACTGATGAGGATTACCTGTTGAAGGCAAAGATATTCCGGCAGATGGCAAACACAAGGGAAGCAAATTTTGAAGCGCTGAGTGCTCTGGAGAAATCGGTTTCAATAGGTACAGTGGGACTGCGTGATGTATATGCCGAACAGGGGATCATACTGATGCGTCTCGAAAGGTATAAGGAAGCACAGGATGCTTTTGTCAAATACAAAAATTCGCTGGAGAAAGCAGGAGATGCCCCGAAAGAATTGAAATGGGCGAATCAGATGATACATAAATGTAAAATCCTGACACCGGAAATAGCGACGAAGACCGAAAAGCCGGTGAATGACACGTCTGATGTTGAAAAGGAGGAGTAGTGAAAGCGTAAATGATGACTGGTATCCGGTCAACTTACCGGTAAGCATTGAGTAGTTGAAAAGAGGAGGAGACGGAGTGACCAGTTGATTGGTATGCGGTAACCGGCATGAATTAATGGGGTTTGTAACAAAAAGGGTATTATTTTATAACAAGAGTTTAAAGCTGGCACAGATTTTGCAATATAATAGTTAACAGTTCTTCCTCAAGATATACCCGGGTTTCTATTCGGGGCAAGCCTCGCCAAAAGCGGGGTTTTTATTTTAATAATGCCGGTAATCCTGTCAGTTTTCTTACTTCACTCAGTGTTTCGCCGGCTAAATCCCTGGCTTTTTGCGAAAGCTCATTCAATAGTTTCTCAATTCGCTGTTTATCCTTCATCAGCTCATTCCTGCGCTCAATAAGGGGAGCGGTAACTGATACAAGGGAATCGGCGGTTGCCTCTTTAAGGTCTTTGTATTTTAGATGACCCCTGGTATAATCATTCATTAACCGGTTGTATTCTCCTGCTTTTTCACAAGCTTTAATGATAGTGAACAGGTTTTGAACTCCGGGACTCATGTTTTCACCCTGTTGCTGCCCGGTATCGGTAACTGCCGATCTGACTTTTTTTCTTATGGAGGCTTCTTCTTCAAATATTCCCACGTAATGTTTGTTGCCCAGACTTTTACTCATTTTTTTATCCGGATCGGCCAGGGAAGCCAGCTTGGGAATTTCTGTCAGCAGGGGTTCGGGTTCCGGAAAGCAATAACCGTACTGGTTATTAAAGCGTGTGGCAATGTTCCTGGAAAGCTCAAGATGCTGAACCTGATCCCTGCCAACAGGTACATAATTGGCTTTATAGATCAAAATATCGGCAGCCTGCAAAACCGGATAGGTAAACAGTCCTGCTGAAATAAACTGTCCCCTTGCCGAGCCGTCAAGCTGGTCGGTCTTATCCTTGAATTGTGTCATCCGGTTGAGCTCACCGTATGATGCAACACAATTGAATATCCAGGCCAGTTCAGTATGCTGGGGTACAAGTGACTGGATGAATAATACCGATTTATCAGGGTCAATACCGCAGGCCATCAAATCTATAGCCATACGCAAAGTATTATCGCGCAATGCTTTCGGATCATATGGCATTGTCATTGCATGCAGATCTACCACACCATATACACAGTCATACTGATCCTGGATACTTACCCAGTTTTTGATGGCCCCGAAATAGTTGCCTATATGAACTTCACCCGTCGGCTGAATACAGGACAGAACCCTTTTTTTTGTCATTGTATTAAAATTGAAAGTGTTAAATACCTGCTGAATACATATTAGAGGAATAATTCAACGAAGCCACAAAACTATAAAATGTAATTGAATTCTGCTACTCAACTATTCAACTATATTCATACAGTCTGAAAGAATTGTTGTATTTTTACCTGCTGACCGGGATCAGTATGATCACAGTTTTTCATTTTGAAAAAACTATTGTCTTTTCAGGAATTTTTCTGATAAAAGTAAATAACGGTGTTATGGCTTCTTTGCGACAAAATAAGGTTTCACGATTGATACAACGGGAATTGTCTGAGATTTTTCAGTTGGAGAGCCGTCGTCTTTTTAACGGGAAAATGATCACTGTTACCGTGGTAAGACTTTCCGGTGATCTGGGACTGGCTAAAGTTTATCTTAGTATATTTCCGGTAAAGGAAGATGAAGATGCATTGAAGGCTGTGAATGATCAGAAAAGCCGTATACGGTTCGAACTGGGGAACAGGATCAGAAACCAGTTACGAAGGATACCCGAACTTATGTTTTATCTTGATGATTCCATTGATTATGCAGATAATATCGATAAGTTGTTAAAGAAATAATTTTTTATATCATTGAACTTTCCGTTTTACATATCGAAACGATACTTAATGGCTAAAAAATCGCATAACGCGATTAATATAATTTCGTCAGTTTCGTTGGTTGGCGTGGCTGTGGGAACAATGGCCCTGATAGTTGTGCTGTCAGTTTTCAATGGCTTTGATGATCTGGTGCGTTCACTTTTTAATTCTTTTAATCCCGATCTTAAAGTGATACCGGCAACAGGTAAAGTGTTTTTACCCGATACGGTATACATGGACAGGCTTTCTGAAATTGACGGTGTTGCAGATTTTTCGAGTGTCCTTGAAGATAAAGCTTTGCTTAAATATGATTACAGGCAAACAGTTGCCATTGTAAAAGGAGTGGATGATCACTATTTGTCCGTAACGGGAATGGATACGATGCTGACAGACGGAAATTTCAGGCTGGAAAAAGGAGATATAGATTATACGGTTGTGGGACAGGGAATAGCTATATTTCTGGGTATAGGACTTAATATGGCAACACCCATCAATGTATATGTGCCAAAGCGTTTATCAACAGTATCATTTAATCCTGACAGGGCGATTAACCGCAAATATCTTTTTCCTGCCGGAGTATTTTCCATACAACAGGAGTTTGATGCCCGGTATATTATTGTGCCAATTGATTTTGCAAGTCAGTTGCTGGGCTATTCCGGAGAGGTTAGCGCCCTTGAGATCAAAGTTAAACCCAGTGCCCGTGTCAAAGAGGTTCAGAAGGCTGTTTCGGATCTACTGGGACCCGGCCTGATTGTAAAAAACCGTTATCAGCAAAATGAGTTGTTCTATAAAACCATGCAGACGGAAAAATGGGCCATTTTCCTTATTCTTGCTTTTATTTTGATCATTGCTTCTTTCAATGTGATAGGGTCATTAACAATGCTGATCATAGAAAAAAAGAAAGATATCGGCACATTGCGCAATCTCGGAGCCTCCATTCCATTAATACGAAAGATCTTCCTGCTTGAAGGATGGTTGATATCTGCTTCAGGAGCTGTTTCAGGACTGGTACTGGGCTTGTTGATCTGCTGGGTACAACTTCAGTTTGAGCTTGTACAACTTCAGGGCAGCGGGACATTTGTTATTGATGCTTACCCGGTCTCAATCAAGATCACTGATATTTTTGCTGTTTTTATTACTGTCCTGATGATTGGTTTTTTTGCATCATGGTATCCCATACGTTTTATTACCCGGCGACTTTTAGTTAGAGTCCGTCAATAATGTTGTCAAAATGTTTAACTGGTAATAAAAAGTAAGATTCGTATTTAAAAACCGGTTTTTATTAAACCCACTGCATTATAATTACGATGCTCCCCCGGGTCTGATTGTATATCAAAGACTTATTAACAATTTATATTCTACCGCGTATTTTGTAAAACGCAGTAAAAGAGACGCTTAGACATATTTTTATTTGTTGATCTGATACTGTTTTAAAAATCGGTCTTTACCCCGGTTAATTAATAATGTAATTTAGCGTGAATGAATAATACAGGTTCGAACCTGTTCTTACGGGAAACGTGACAGTTAGTATGAAACTAAATTATGAACATTACGTAAAAAATATTAATACGAACTATGAACCTTACAATAGTTTTTCACACTGTGCACCTGAAATTCTCATATCAAACCCGTTTGTCCTGCATTTCCTGCTTTTGGACAGGCATATCCATTCAGAAATACATCTGTAACATGAAAAATCCGATCATATTTCTAATTGTATTATTTGCTGCTTTTAATATTTCGCCTGCTGATGCTCAGCAGCATGAACCTATGCTTATTGAAATTTCAGTGTCACCGGGAACACTTTCAACAAGCAATATACCTCTTGCCATGATCACAGTTGAAGTAAAAACAGGGAACCCCGCTTTCAAATATACTTTGTATGATAATTATCCCTGGGATGGCGGAAAGATAATTGCAAAAAGCGACTTTTCTCATAACCGGTCATATGTGTTTGATAACATAAACCCCGGCACTTATTATGTTTCTGTGATCAACGAAGATGAGACGGGGGCTTCAAGGTTGATTACCGTTAATGACAAGTTAGTGATCCTGAAACATGACGAATTACAATAAACGAGATGAATAATTGAATCCTATAACTGCAAATAAAAAGCATGCCAAATGTTTACAAAAAAATTATACAGCCTCATCGTATTGATCATGTCACTTGCTTTTACAAGTGGCTTTTCACAATTTTATATAGATGATATCGATGTTGATTCAGTTAGTTGTCATGGATTTGCTGACGGAAGCATTACGGTTACCGTTACAAACCAGGATCCTGATTTTACTTATATTTTGTTTTCCGGTAAAAGCGTTATATCAGGTACGCCTCTTGATACAATTGTCACCTCAGGCACTTCGGTCTCCTTTTCTGACCTGGATACAGGATACTATTCCGTTTCGGTGGAAAATAGTTTGTTTGTCGGCACCAGCCAGGGAAATATCCGGGTAGACCAACCCGATCCTTTAAACCCGGGTTATATATCGGTGAACAAAGGTTTGTCCTGCTATGATGGCAGCGATGCCGAATTAAAGGCAAATCCTTCCGGCGGTACCCAGCCATATTCCTATACCTGGTACAGGGATGCAGGAAGCGGATATAGTGTTTATCCCCAGGTTGATCAGATTATTACAGGTGTGGACCAGGCGAAATACAGAGTATTGATAGATGACGCGAATGGTTGTCCTACAGTTTCTACCAATGTTGAATTTATTTATTTTTTCTACAAAGACAGTGTTCCCGGCATTCCTCCTGCCTTATCGGCAACATCCTCAGGGACAAACACATGCGAGGACCAGGATAACGGCACTATTACCATTAATGCAAACGGTGGTACACCTGATCATGATTTTGCCATTGTTAACACATCCACTTCCGATTCGACATTCCAGGAAGGTCAGTTTTTCACAGGGCTCGGGGAAGGTACTTATCGAACCTGGGTTATTGATGATAACGGGTGTACGGCGCAGGCCCCTGATATTTCTGTAGCAGAAGAAGCCCGTCCGGTTGCTGATGCAGGAAGTGATATGTCCCGTTGCAGTAGTGATCCGACAGCAGTTATTGACATGACAGGAGCCTCGGCAAGCGGTACATTCAGCACGGCTACCTGGTCGGGGGGCAGCGGACTGGGCTCATGGTCACAAAATACATCCAGTCCCGGACTTGCTTCATTTACACCTTCACAGACTTCGGGCAGTTTTGAAGCAGTGCTTACTGTTTCAGGTGATGGTGTTTGTAACGGGACTGATTCGATTGATTCCCGCACTATTACCTGGGGTGAAACGCCACAGGCAGATGCCGGCAATGATATTGAACGCTGTGATAACACCCCGCTGAACGCGATTGAAATGGCCGGCGCATCGGCAACCGGCACATACAGCAGTGCTGCATGGAGCGGCGGTTCAGGACTTGGTACCTGGACCCAGAACGCTGATCCGGCCCTTGCTGAATTTACACCAACCACATCATCAGGAAGTTTCACGGCTACTTTAACAGTGACCGCATCAGGAGCCTGCACAGGTTCGGATGCCACAGACACCCGCACCATATCATGGGGAGAAACCCCACGGGCAGATGCAGGCAGTGATATTGAACGTTGTGATAACACCCCGCTAAACCCGGTGACCATGACCGGCGCATCGGCAACCGGCACATACAGCAGTGTTGCATGGAGCGGCGGTTCAGGACTTGGCACATGGACACAGAATGCCGACCCTGCTTTGGCCACCTTTACACCAACCACATCATCAGGAAGTTTTACTGCTACTCTTACAGTCACCGCATCAGGAGCATGCACAGGTTCGGATGCCACAGACACCCGCACCATATCATGGGGAGAAACCCCACAGGCCGATGCGGGCAGTGATATTGAACGCTGCGATAACACACCGCTAAACCCTGTGGCCATGACCGGCGCATCCGCCATCGGCAGCTACAGCAGTGCTGAATGGAGCGGTGGTTCAGGACTTGGCACATGGACCCAGAATGCCGATCCTGCCTTGGCAACCTTTACACCGACAACATCCGCGGGCAGCTTCACGGCTACTTTGACTCTTACCGGAGAAAATGGCTGTTCAGGGACTAATCCCACAGACACCCGCACCATATCATGGGGTGAAACGCCACAGGCCGACGCGGGCAGTGATATCGAACGCTGTGATAACACGCCGCTAAACCCGGTCGCCATGACCGGCGCATCGGCAACCGGCACATACAGCAGTGCTGCATGGAGCGGCGGTTCAGGACTTGGTACCTGGACCCAGAACGCTGATCCGGCCCTTGCTGAATTTACACCAACCACATCATCAGGAAGTTTCACGGCTACTTTAACAGTGACCGCATCAGGAGCCTGCACAGGTTCGGATGCCACAGACACCCGCACCATATCATGGGGAGAAACCCCACGGGCAGATGCAGGCAGTGATATTGAACGTTGTGATAACACCCCGCTAAACCCGGTGACCATGACCGGCGCATCGGCAACCGGCACATACAGCAGTGTTGCATGGAGCGGCGGTTCAGGACTTGGTACCTGGACCCAGAATGCCGACCCTGCT
>CAZBJH010000139.1:0-8242 GCA_964492185.1 uncultured Bacteroidales bacterium
GCCGCGTTACGCTTGTCCGGAAATTACTCATTTACGAATAGTAAACTCCGCATTTTCGTACTGCGCAAGCCTTGCAAATGAAACTTTATGAACAGACACATGAAAGATGAAACATTTTGCCAGACTTAATTTTCAAATCATGATAAAGAAGATCACAACAGGGATTTTATTCCTTTTATTCAGTATAGCTGCTTTTTCGCAGCCAGACACAATAGCCGGTGCAACATATAATTTTATAACAGGTGAGCTTGTTATAAAGGGAAACTTGGACCCTCATGCCTATATTGATGCTTCAAAACTCTCCATTCATGCCGGTTCGCGTACATGGGCCTTACAAACCACACCTAATGTAAATCCAACTTCACCAACCGAAGCAACATTAACGCTCGATAGTGAGGACAAGCTATACATTAATGCGATCTTAAACAACAACGGAAATATCTCGGCAGGTGGCTCCCCTTTTTTTCTGGATGCAGAAGCCGGTTGGAACGGATCTTCTGCCGCTGAAGATACTGTCAACCCTGTTACGGTAAGCAATTATAATAAACCGGAAATTACAAACAGCACCTATGATGAAAACACGGGAGAACTAATAGTCGACGGCCACTATTTTGCAAAGATTGCCGGTATCCACAATAATGATGTTGTTGCCTCGCGATTCATAATTACCGGGAAAAACGGGGAAACACGCAGATTATTATCATCTCCGGACCGGGAAGTCGATAGTGAAAACCAGTTTACACTCTTTGTCACGGGATCCGACAAAACGGAGGTCGACCGCATAATCGATAAGGACGGAACCCGGGCTTCCGACGGAACAACTTATAATCTCGCCGCGGAAGATGACTGGAACAATATCCCCGATGTGGATGAATCAGACCCTGTAAATGAGATCACGGCGAGCAATGCAAACTCTCCCCCAACAGCAATCGATCTTACACCACAGTCAGTAGATGAAAACGAACCGGCCGGCACAGTGGTGGGTGTATTCACCACAACTGACCCGGACGAAGACAACACCCATGTATATACCCTTGTTTCAGGTGAAACGGAATATTTTGATATTTCTGACGATGAACTGGTGACTACCGAAATCTTCGATTTTGAAACCATATCCGAATACGGGATTATAGTACGAAGCACAGACCAGAGTGGCGGCTCAATGGAAGAATCTTTTACTATTACGGTAAATGATATAAACGAACCCCCCATCATCAACAATATTATAATCCCTGTAAATGATACCATCGATGCAGAAATCACACCGACATATGATTTTGACGATCCGGATGGTGATACCGAAGGCGAACATGAATATCAGTGGTACCGGTCGGCTACCGGTACGCTACCCGGTACTGCCATTTCAGGGGCTATAGCAGCAAGCTATACAACTACCGATGAAGACGGGGGACAGTACATCCGGGTTGAGATCATTCCTTATGATGAACACGAGCTTGCTGGCGAACCCGAAACAAGCAACTGGTGCTATATTAATGCTAAACCTGTTGCAGAAAACCCGGAGATTGACGGTATAGTGGCCGAGGGTCAAACCGTCAGCGCCATATTCGATTATTCGGATACGGAAAGTGACCCGGAGGGCGAGCATTCATATGCATGGTACCGGAATAATAATCCTTACGGCACAGGAACACTGCTGCCTGATACCCTCCCCAGCTATCAGATTATACCTGCCGATAAAAACAACTATATACGTTTTACAATTACCCCGGTTGCAACCAGCGGATCAACACCCGGGGCGGAGGTAACAAGCGACTGGTACGGGCCTGTCAGCGAATTGCCCACAGCCACCATGAGCGGGTCGGACACCGTATGTGCCGGATCAGCGGCCGAAATTACTGTTGATCTTACCGGTACGTCGCCATGGTCCCTTACTTATACTGTCACTTATACTGACGGGATAACCGAAACAACAGATACCGTGATCAATGATTCCCCCTTTACCTTCGAGGTAACCGAACCCGGTGACTACGAACCCACTGAAGTATCAGATTCCATATATCTCAGTGGAACAGTATCAGGCAAAGCAATTATCCGCCACCACGAAGAACCCCGGATGACCTTCAGCGGGGGAGGCGAGATATGCAAGGATTCATATTCATCCGCCCCGCTGACTTTTACTTTCCAGGCCGGGGAGGCTCCCTGGACAGTAAATTATTTCCGTAACACACCAGTCAACGATACAACCATATATCCCACCGAATCACCATGGACCATAGAAGAAAGCCGCGACGGAACATATGAAATACTGAGTTTTTACGATGACAACGGATGCGAAGGGGATACTTCAGAATTAGACCCGGTGGTTATCAGCTATGACCCGGAATCACCCGTAGCCACTATCTCGGGTACCGATACCATTTGTCCCGGTGATGAAGCTTCACTGACCGTTGAATTTGAAGGCCCGGGGCCATGGGATATTACCTATACTATTGATGACCTTAACCCCACCCTTGTTGAAAATATTAGCGACAACCCATATACATTGCATGTTGACCAGCCGGGGACAGTGAAGCTCACCCATGTGGAAAATGAGTCATGCACGGGAATGACAAACGGGACCGCTGTTGTGGAATCATATTCCACCTCCTCAGCCGTGCTGTCGGGTGGTGAAACAATATGTGAATACACCACCACCGACCTTACAGTTGAGTTTACCGGCGAAGCGCCCTGGACATTCAGCTATGCACGGGATAATAAGGACACTGTTACCGTATCAGATATACAATCAAGCCCGTACGTTTTCCCTGTTTCTGAAGAAGGCACCTATACGCTGGTCAGCCTCGAAGACCCGAACTGCCCCGGGGCTGTCAGTGGTAGCGCTTATGTGGATACACTCAGCGCACCGGATGTGGAAATTTCAGGATTAAGTCATACCTATAGCATTGCAAGCCCGGCTGTACCTGTTCAATTTATACCCGAACCCGGGTATTATTATCCATCACCGCCTCATTGGGATTTTCCATCGCCACCTTTTATTTACGATTTCAACGAGTCGGTCATGAAATTTTATCCCAACTTACAAAGTACCGGGATACATGAGTATGTCTATTCATACCAGGGAAATAACGAGTGTTTGGGTTATGATACGGCAACAGTTCATATTATCGAGCATAATGCAACGATCTATTACGCGGAAGACAGCACAAAAACAAATTTTTGTTTTAATGATGAACCTTTCCTGATCCATGGTTTTATCCTTGGTATTGAACAGGGCATATTTTCAATTGAAGGAGGTCTGGGATTGACCGACCATGGTGATAATACTGCGACCATAGACCCTTCGGTATTAGATGATAATACATACACTGTCAGGTTTGAAGATGTTACCAATCCCGCGATATATGTGGAAAAAGATTTCTCAATAGAGGTAGTTGACCCCATCTCGTTTGCGGTACAGGAAGAGTTTTGCAATAATGACAATTCAATTCGGCTTAACGGAAATTCCGAACAGGGGATCTTTCATGGAGATGCCGTGACCGGCAATTATGCAAGCGGGTATTATTTCAACCCGCCAATGGCAGACCCCGGTATGGATACCATCTTTTACTCATTAACTTCAGCCGGCGGGTGTAAGCGTGAAATATTCGAAGTGGTGGAAATTAAAGATGCACCCTCTCCGGACTTTGCCGTGGATGATGTGTGTATACACCTGGGAAACAATGATTCAGTGCAGTTTGTTAATCAAACACCAAATAATGACAGTATAACGGCATGGTCATGGGATTTTGACGATATCGGCAGCGGGGCGGCCAACTACAGTTCGAAAAAAGATCCAAAGCACCTGTACACAAACGCCTCGAGGCGGGTTGTTGAACTTGCCGCCAGCCATGTAAACGGCTGCTCTGCCAGTATTGAGAAGATCATTGATTTCGGTGATAAACCTGTCGCAAACTTCACATGGAATAATGAATGTTTCTATGATGGTATTGAAGTAAATTTTACCAATACATCAACCAGCAACACACCTATCGAATCATATTTATGGAGAAAATATTCGGGTAATAATTATAACTCGGTCAGGACCGAAAACGCGGTATTTGATTTCAATGAGCTGGATCAGTACGACATTGAACTTATTATTAATACGCAATACGGTTGTGCCGATACAATAAAAAAATCAATTACCCTGCGGCCGGTAATCACCATAAGTGATGATCCCTATTACGAGAATTTTGAGTCGGGCAGGAAGGGCTGGATCAGTGAATCAATTAATTTGCACCAGGCAAATACATGGACCTTAGACGAACCGGCCGGTGAGATATTCAACGGGGCAGCCTCGGGCACAAAAGCATGGTACACGGATCTTTCATCCGGAACAGAAAAAGAACAATCGGCAATTACCAGCCCCTGTTTTAATTTTGAAGACGCGCGAAGGCCAATGATCAAATTAAACCTTTGGAGAGTTTTTGACCAGATGAGGGATGGTGCGGTGTTACAGTATTCTGTTGATCACGGGGCAACATGGGTGAACGTGGGTTCTCTTGCAGACGGTATCAACTGGTACAATGAATTCCAGATCACAGGACTGCCCGGCGGACAGTCGATAGGTTGGTCGAACATACGCGATAATAACTGGAAGGAATCCCGTCATAAACTTGACGTTTTAAGGGGAAAGAACAATGTCCGTTTAAGAATAGCCTATGGTTCGGATGGCACCGGTATCATTAATGAAGGTATTGCTTTTGATGATATCTGGATTGGCGAACGCGAAAAGATGGTCCTTCTTGAACATTTCACCAGTACAGAGAATAATAACAGTAAGCAAGCGGATAGTATTGTCAACCACACGGTAAACAGTAACCCGCGTGACGCTGTAGATGTTCATTACCACACATCACTTTCAGGAAGTGATCCTTTTTATGCCCATAACCCGGTAGATCCGAATGCACGATTATTATATTACGGATTGTCCTCAATACCCTATGCGTTGCTTGACGGGGGAACCGGCAATGATACACGTTTCGATTTTGAATACAATATCCCGGACTCGCTGGACATTAACCTCGCATCATTGCAGGATGCAAAATTCAGACTTGATATCGGGACTGAAATATCAGGAAATGCAATATCGGTGTCGGCAACGATAACTGCACTTCAGACACTGAACAACCGTGAAATAAGTCTGCATCTTGCTGTTGTTGAAAGAAATATTCAACCCGAAGAAAATGGCGCAACATACGAAAGCGTGCTTAAAGCTTTGTTACCCAGTGCTGCAGGCTCAAACTATTTCAGGAACTGGTCACCGGGTGACAAAGAAACCGTCAATTACAACTGGCCATTTTCCAATGTTTATGATCCTGATGAGATCAGGGTTGTGGGATTTATCCAGGATGATGCAACCAAAGAAGTTTACCAGGCTGCAATAGATAAAAATGATCTTATATCTGCAATTAATCTAACTGTTCCATTTGATACGGAATTAAACTACATTATTTATCCTAATCCCTTCAAACATAATTTTAATATACTGCTTCATAACGTACTGAATAAACCGGTTATTATTGAATTATATAATACAACCGGTCAAAGTGTATATCAAAAGAAACAACCGGTAACAGGTAATTTCATTAATATTCATCCGGAAAATCTCAGGAACGGTATCTATTACCTCAGGATACTCCATAAAAATAAAGTCATTTGCAGCGAAAAAGTGATCCTGTCGGAATGATAGTTAAAAAAAATAAAGACACCATCATTTCTTAACAAGATGACCGGCAAATTCTTCACCAAAACCGATCAGTTGAGTTTCTTTGTCATGATGAGGATAGAACCTTGATGAAAAACCGGGTTGTACGACATTGAGCTTAAGTAACTTAAGCTGGTTTTCTATCAGCCCGACCGCTTCACCGCTCCAGCCATACGAACCAAATGATGCAGCTTTTTTACCTTTATCGCGAATGGGATTTATTATTGAGAACATCCGGTAAACAGGTAATAGGGTGTTCTGGTTGATTGTCGGTGATCCGATAATTATGGCATTGCTTTTAACAATAAGCTCTTCAAGATCACCCAGCAATATATTCTCAATATCTATTACATTCACCTTATAATCAACAACTCTTTTAATACCTTCGGCAATCTTTTCAGCCATTAGTTTTGTATAACCATATGCCGAAACATAGGTTATAAGGATAGCATTATCCTGACATTTGGCATCAGCAAGATACTGTTGAGTGTATCCGCGGGTCAAATCCAGCTTTTCTTTCCAGGTGCTTCTGAGGACAGGGCCATGGCCGGGGCAGATCATCCTGATGGGAAGGTTTTCTATCTTTTCAATGGCTTTTTCCATAAACTTACTGAAAGGGCGAAGGATCACATCAAAATAATATTTAAAAGCTTCCGAATAATCATCCACCTCATCATCGAACATTTTTTCATCACAAAAATGTGCGCCAAATGAATCACAGGTAAACAGTAAACCTTCTTCTTCAAGATAAGTATATATCGTGTCCGGCCAGTGCAGATTTGGCGCACTGATAAACCTTAATTTCTTATTACCCAGGTCAAGCTCATCACCATCCTTTACAAATTCATGATTGAAAAGCTTACCCAACATTTCGTTCAGGTAATTGATCGCCTGACGGCTGCCATAAACCACCGCGTTGGGGACAAGTTCAAGCAGATCGCCAAGACACCCGGAATGATCGGGTTCCGTATGATTAAGAATAATATAGTCTATCTTTGAAGGATCCGTGACCTGCTTTATCTTGTTCAGATAGTCTTCTTTAAAGCCTGCTTTGGCTGTATCGATTATTGTCTTTTTTTCAGCATTGATGAAATACGAATTGTAGGTCGTTCCGAACCGCGTTTCCATCACAATGTCAAAAGTAACAATGTCTTCATCGAGGATACCAATCCAGCTTACATCTTTGGTGATCTCCAGTATTTTTGAGTTATCCATTACTTGTTGCTGTTTAATTTATATAATTCATAAAATTATAAACTTCGGTTAAATCACCAACTATAAGCAGTATCAAATTTTTATCAAAAAAAAAAGCTCCCCGGGGGGGAGCTTTAAGATTTAATTATTCTTTTTCCTTTTTCTTATCGCGGGGCTTTTCACAATCTGACTTATCTTCCTTAGCTTTGTCGCATTCTTTTTTGTCAGCCTCACACTTGTCATCTTTCTTCTTTTCAGTATCGTCACCTTTCGGTTCTTCGTCAACAACTGAAATTTCGGAATTGTTCGTTGTTATTGTTGCTGATACCGGAGTAGCAAAAAAACCTACAAAGGCTACAAACGATAATAATACGATTAATTTCTTCATATCCTGTTTATTTTTTGGTTAAACATTACAATGACGAAGATACAGTCAAAGAATGTAAGATACTGTTAATGAAATGTTAAAACTATTAAAAAATGATTGTTTACCGGAAGGATGCAAGTGGGGTCAGACTGCCTTTAACTTTCTGACCAAGCTTCACCAGGGGTATTACATCCAGTGGCAGAAGCACATCAAGGCGTGATCCGAATTTTATAAATCCCATCTCATTGCCCTGCATCACTTCATCATTAACTTTCGGATAAGTTACTATCCTTCGTGCAACTGCACCGGCGATTTGCCTAACCAGTATCTTATTATTATCCTTTGTATCAATAACGATCGTAGCACGTTCATTTTCTTCAGATGATTTCGGATGCCATGCAACCAGATATTTACCTTTATGATATTTTATATAAGATACCTTACCTCCTGCAGGATACCAATTAACGTGTACATTCAAGGGTGACATGAACACGGATATCTGAAGGCGTTTCTCATGAAAATATTCCTTTTCACCGGTTTCCTCAATTGCAACTATCTTGCCATCGGCAGGCGAATAAATGATATTATTATCGCTAATGACTTTACGGGAAGGAACACGGAAAAACCCGGTGATAAAAGCGAAAAAAACAAGAGAAGCCGACAGTATCAGATAAAACAAAAATGTAGATAACACAAAATATAAAATCACATTGACAACCAGCAGTATAATAAATACAATACTGAGTGTTGAACCTCCTTCCCCGTGAATTTTCATAATATAGGATTTAATATGTGAGCACTAATGCTAATATCGAATATTATAAACAGACTCTAAATAGTGTCTGTCCATAATGTCCGATATCCGCGTTGCTTCTCACATTTTAAATCCTCGAATACCTTAGTATACAGCGGTTTAAAATGCTCACGAGCCTTGATCTCGAACATTCTGAACAAACACTGCGAGTTTATGGACA
>CAZBJH010000140.1:0-8170 GCA_964492185.1 uncultured Bacteroidales bacterium
TTCTCAGCCACCGCCAGGCTGGTGAAATCTTTGATAACGGTAAAGGCGTCAGTGGCCAGTTCCAGTTCTTTTTTATAATGTTGTTTTTGCCTTACGAGTGTCATTATGTCTTTGTAATACATCTGGGGTTCCTGTTGGGCAAGGAACATTAGCTGGCTTTCACGAACAGGGGTTCTTGCCCTGCCGGAGAAATATTCAGTATTCTGCAGGCTGTCAAGCTTTAGGATCTCTTTATCGGTTTGTGCAATGAGCTCTTTTAGCTCATCTTTTCGTATTTCATTCAGCTGAATAATGTACGGATTTTTACGCATGTACCTGAAAAGGCCGTTCCTTACATTGTCGAACGCTGTGTTGTCAAATACTTCAACTGATACGTGAATACGGTCTTCCAGGCGCTGTTGGGTGGTGTCTTTAGGATTGTAGGTGTTTTTATAATCTACATAGTCTCCAATACCATCCTTGTTGGCATCAATTATGAAAAATGCCTGGATATCTTTTATTTTTTTTGCGGTGGTGTCCTGCATTTGCAGGTCATTAGCCAGCGCGGCTATATTTTTCCTTTCACACAGCTTATGAAGGTCATTTATATATTGGATCATATCTGTGGCGGAAATACCGTTGGGTTGGGCAATAAGGTTGGAAGAATAGAAACGGGGAGTGTTTGAATAAATTAGCCATCCGATTGCACCGCCGGCTATAGCAAAAAGCAGCAGGTAGTGGATATGTTTTACACCAAAAATAATAAGAAACACGATAGCCCTGAATAAGCCGAGAAAAACATTTTTTATGCCTTTGCCCATTCTGGAGAACAGTTCCAGCAAATCGATTTCCTGGTTTTGGTTGATTTTGTTTTCCATTTCTTTATTTGTGCTTATTGTTTTGTTAAAGTTGATTTGGCGGTCCGGAAAGCCGCCTTGCTTAGTGTGGAAATTTACGGAATAATATCCGGATCTTCAATAATAATTTTAAACAGCAGTTGAAGTGTCCAGTTTCTCGAATACTGAGTTCTTACTTTTATAAGTCGGGACCATATCTTTCATAAATTTCACAACGGTCAGGTAATTCTGGCTTTTGACAGGATCGGTGAAACTGTCGAGCCGGTGTTTGATCTCATTATACTCATGTTTAGAAACCCTGGCGATCATGATCTTGGGATGGTGGGTGGGTTTATTGTTTTCTGCTGCCAGTAATAATTCTTCATACAACTTTTCGCCGGGCCGTAAACCGGTGAACTTGATCTTTATCTCTTTATCAAGGATCCTGCCCGATAGTTTGATCATGTTTTTAGCCAGGTCAAGTATCTTTATCGCCTTACCCATATCAAACAAATAAACTTCGCCGCCCTGTCCCATGACACTGGCTTCAAGAACCAGCTGGCAGGCTTCGGGTATGGTCATGAAAAACCGGGTGATCTCGGGGTGGGTAATAGTTACAGGGCCACCGGACTTGATCTGTTTCATGAATCGTGGTATGACAGATCCGTTTGACCCCAGGACATTGCCAAAACGGGTGGTGACAAAATTCGTTTTACTTACATCATTAAGTGATTGAATATACATTTCGGCTATCCGTTTGGTAGCGCCCATGATACCTGTGGGGTTTACCGCCTTATCGGTGCTTACCATCACGAATTTGGATACCTGGTGTTTATCCGACAGGTCGGCCAGGACACGTGTTCCCATGACATTGTTTTGAAAGGCTTCTATGGGATTGTTTTCCATCATTGGCACATGCTTATATGCTGCAGCATGGTATACAATGTCGGGTTTGACGATGTCAAATATCTTATCAAGACGGGCTTTGTTTAGTATATCACATAAGCCCACTTCAAAATCTTTAAAGCCGTATTTTTCAATCAATTCCAGTTCAATATTATATAGCGGGCTTTCAGCCTGGTCAACCAAAATAATGTTTTTGGGTTTGTAATTGACAACCTGGCGAACGATCTCACTGCCGATCGAACCTGCGGCACCGGTTATAAGTATTACCTTTCCCGTCAAATATCCGGAGATGTGATCTTTATCCAGGTTGATAGGGTCGCGTTGCAGCAGATCCTCAATATTCACATCACGCAACAGGCTGGCTTTGAATTCACCACTTATCCATGAATGAATATCCGGAACGGTCATCATTTTAATGTTGTTAATGATGCATTGTTTTGCAATTCTGTCTTTATCGTCCTTGTGGATATTCTGTTTGGCAAAAATCACATGCGATATATTTTGTTTTTTAAAAACCTTTGCCAGTTCATGTATTGCGTATATGTTCAACCCTATGAGTTTCTTTTTTGATATCAGTTTTGCATTATCCACAAAACCAATTATTTTATACCTGGTTTTCGGATCAAGTTCCAGTGCATTTTTGGTTAAGACAGCAAGCTCTTTTGTGCCGAAAATAATTACACGTTTTGTACCTTCCTGGGAATAAGTCATCCTGAGAAACAAATACTTTACCAGTAGCCGAAGATTGGTCATTAAGTAAATTGTGAGGATAAAGTCTATCAGTATAACAGACAAGGGTATTAAAAACCGCGAGTTGTAATAATGCCCTAAAATATTTATCAGCAGAAAGATACCTGATCCTGATGCTACACTTAAAAATATTCCTTTAATATCCAGAAATCCCGTGTACCTGATAATATGCGTGTGTATCCTGAACAGGGTAAAGAAGAATCCCCGGATAAAAAATACCAAAGGAACAATATAATAGAGGTTATTAATATATTCTTTTGGTATGGAAAAATTAAATCGTAATGAAAAGGCCAGTATGATGGAGATGAGGCTTATGCTCAAATCAACAGCCAGGGTGATCCATCCCGGACTGTTATTTGCTGCCAGGTAATTTGTGACTTTTTTTGATATTCTGGTAAAGTTCATTTTTAATGATATAAAAAATGTAAAAAATCGCTTATTAATTATTTAAAGGACTAATAAAATCCTCCTGCCGGATAAACCATGTTATGGTATGCCGGATTATGTAATCAGGTTAAGAAGTTAATAAGCAGATTTCTATTCGTTGTTGCGCTAAACAATTATTATGTTTTGCCCTGATATTATTTCGGTTACTCCAATTTATCCATAATTTAACTTTTTTACATTAATCATGTTGTTCTACGAACGTATGATTAAAAGGTTTATTATTATGCTTGTATATATATGTTATTGAAATAATTTCAATTGTTTATCTTCAAATAAAGTCGGATAATTTTCATCAAATCGTTTTAACACTTCTGTTATGATTGCCTCACGCATGAATTTTGATTTATTCTTAATTTTAAACTGCCGGCAATAGTTATTTATTGCCTTGATCTCATGGTTATTAAACATTATTGACTGCTTATTCCTTCTCTTTAAATCAGTGTCTTTATTTTTATTATATCCCATTATTACCTGTTTTCCGGATCGAAAATAAAAAAAATCATTTTCTGTTCTAAAATCATTTTTCAACATTTTATTCAATCCTTCCGGTATAATGTTTTCTTTTCTTTTAAATAATCACCTGGCCTGTGTTATTCATACATGATGTTTAAAGCATATGTAAAGCATCGAAAGTTGAAATAATCCAGACAGAAATCCTGTTGGTAAATTGTGCCTGATACAGGTATTTTATACTTAAGACGGGGAAACCGGCAAATGGTTCCGTGTTGATACGATAAATTTTTTTTTATGTGATAGTATGGCTGAACATTCAGATGGATGAGTGTTTATAATTAGTGTCTGTCCATAATGTCCGATATCTACGTTGCTGCTCACATTTTAAATCCTCAAATACCTTAGTATTCTGCGGTTTAAAATGTTTACGCGCCTTGATCTCGAACATTCTGTACAAACACTATGAGTTTATTGATAGGCTCTAATTAGTGTCTGACTATAAAGTGGGCAAAATGCTGAACCGGACATGTGTCTGTTCAGAAAGTTCCATTTGCAAGGCTCGCGCGGTCCGAAAACGCGGAGTTTACTAGTCGTAAATGAGCAATTTTCGGACAAGCGTAACGCGGCAAAGGGGACTTTATGGACAGACACTAATTATTCAATGTCTTTGAAACGAATAATGCTGATAAATGATCTCAGATTAAACAGCCGGATGATTACTGAAAGGATTATTCCTGTAAATAAGGCCGCGGAATAACGAAACAACCAGTAAAAATCTAGCAGGGCGTAAAACCGGTTGATAAGAATAATGAGAAGAATAAACAGTACCAGTTTGATGATCAGTTTAGAATTAAATCTGAAATGAAAATATTTCGTAGCCAGAAACATTTGAACAAATGCTGCATACATTTGTGTGCTGAGATTGGCAATTGCCGATCCCATAGCATTGTATTTCGGGATCAAAATTATGTTCAGGGTAAGGTTAAGTATTACTCCGAAAGCAGCCATTATGTTTAGTTGTTTCAGGTTTCCGTTAGCAGTAAGAAGGGTGCCGAAAATATAAGTGCTGCACATGCCGAACAAACTTAGTATTAAAATACCAAAAACTTTGGATGACATTTCAATATGTTCTTTGTAAAGAAGTGCAATGATCTGCTGCCTGTAAAAGATACATGAAATGGCAAATGTTAATGTGGGGATGATAATAAGCAAAAATGAAAATTGTGTTAATTCCTCAATGGATTCCTTGTTTTTTATCATCTTGGAAAATATAGGAAGCAACAGTATTGCAAAAAGATATCCATAGTTTGAGAACATGTCCAGAATCCTGAAACTATGGGCATAAATACCTGCCTGTTCTTCACCATTGGGTAGTAAGCGTTCAAGCAATACCGAATCCATTCTCAAATACAAAGCCATTAATAAGGTTAACAGGGCGTAAGGAGCGCTGCGTTTAAGAAGGGGTATAAAATACCTGGGGTCAAACCGGAAGCTGAATGTATGAGTATTTTGTATAACAAGAAGAAAGGAAACAACTGCACTTATCAGGTAAGCAAAAGTCTGGGAATAAATGAACCATTCTATACGAAAAGGCTGATTGGTTACCTTACCCCATAATAAAAGACTGCAGACAACGATCATTATCAGCCGGTCGAGTACGGAAATAACACTATCAGTTTTGAATAGGTGAAGTCCCCCCAGATTTGACCGCATATACAGAATAAAACTTGCAAGAAACTGATTGATCAATAATATGATCAGTATCCGGAATTCATTGAATCTCCATCCCAGCATAAATCCGATAGCACAACCTGTTATAAAAAATAAAACGCCCAGTAGCAATTTTAGCGGGATGAGATTTGAAAGATACGTTTTGAGCAGGTCACTCTGCCGGGCAATTTCCCTTCTGCTGAAATTTTCGATGCCCATATCAAGTAATATGTTGAGCATCATGGAAAAGCTGAATAGGCTAAAATATAAACCATATTCCCCTGCCCCTACAACATTCTGTACGGTTCGGTCGATGCCAAATGCATAGAAAGGCTTGACAAGAATGTTCAGAAAAAGTAGTAAAGCAAGATTAGTGACGAATTTTCTTCTCAAAGTCTTTCAATTTGGTTTATTTTACAAATGTAAAAAGTTATCAATAATATCATGTAAATCTTAAATATCAAAACTAAATTCATTTGTGTTAAAGAGCTGTTATAAGAAAGGTTCGCTGGAAGCCGGATGTGATGAAGCTGGCAGGGGATGCCTGGCAGGCCCGGTGTTTGCCGCTGCTGTGATATTACCGGAAGATTTTTCAAATCCCATGATGAATGATTCAAAATTAATAAATGAAAAAGTTCGATATAGCTTACGGACTGAAATTCAGAAAGAAGCAATTGCATGGTCAGTTGCATGGGTGAGTAATGAGGAGATTGACAGGTTAAATATTTTACGTGCTTCCATTATGGCCATGCACAAAGCACTCGATAAGCTTAACAGGTGCCCTCAAAATATAATAGTTGACGGCAACCGGTTTTATTCTTACAGGAGTATTCCCCATACATGCATCGTTAACGGGGATGGCAGTTATATGTCAATAGCAGCGGCTTCTGTGCTGGCGAAAACTTATCGTGATGATTATATGATCGAACTTCATAAAGATTTCACTGAATATCGCTGGAACGCCAATAAGGGATATGCTACAAAATATCACAGGGAGGCTATCAGGGAGTTTGGCCTGACAACACATCACCGAAGGTCGTTCAGACTATATGGTGATCAGTTATATATTAAGTTCTGATAAGCATATTTGTATAATCCTGTTAAATCAGCTAATATTACATGATAAAATTATCATTTGATGACATACTTCAGGAGTGACGCCGACAAATTTGTTAATCGTATGTTCAGGAAATCAATTTTTCACTATGTGTTTATATAAAGTCAGTTAATTTGCCAGGGATGAACATAAATATTGTAAATATCTTTACTGTTTTCATGGTATTGTTTGCTGTAATTGATATTACAGGATCCATTCCATTATTGATTAGCATAAAGAAAAAAACGGGTGAGTTGCAGGCAGGAAAAGCAACACTGGTTGCATTTGGAATTATGTTGCTTTTTTTGTTTTTAGGGGAGCCTTTCCTGAATTTGTTCGGGGTAGATATCTCATCTTTTGCAATTGCCGGGGCATTTGTGTTATTATTACTCGGCATGGAAATGGTGATGGGTATTGAGTTTTTCAAGTACGAATCATCCAGGGCTTCTTCGATCGTGCCTGTTGCATTTCCATTAATAGCAGGTGCCGGATCAATGACAACATTGATTTCCCTGAAATCACAATACCTTATGTTTGAGATACTTATCGCCCTGGTAATGAACATCATCATTGTATATGCTGTATTGAAAGCAACCCATTTTTTTGAGCGTTTACTTGGTATCACAGGGATTATTATATTAAAAAAGGTGTTTGGAATTATACTATTGGCCATTGCTATCAAGTTATTTCTTTCGAATACAGGAATAAAATTGCCAAATGCCACCTGAGATAACCATGTATACCGATGGAGCCGCCAGTGGTAATCCCGGTCCGGGCGGATACGGTATTGTGTTAATTTCCGGGAAGCATCGTAAAGAGGTTTCTCAGGGTTACCGGTTTACTACTAACAACCGGATGGAACTAATGGCTGTGATCACCGGTTTGGAGATGCTGAAAAAAAAGAACAGTAATGTCAATGTTTATACCGATTCAAAATATGTTGTCGACGCCGTGGAAAAAGGCTGGGTTTTTGGTTGGGAGAAGAAGAAGTTTAAAAACAAAAAAAATATAGATCTTTGGCGGCGTTTTTTGGAAATATTCCGTCAGCATAATGTAAAATTCATATGGGTGAAAGGGCATGCACAGATTAAGGAGAATGAAAGGTGTGACCGATTGGCTGTAAAAGCATATCATAAGAAAGAATTACCTGAAGATGAAGGATATATTAACGCGGGATCTGATAGTGGTCAAACTGCCATTGTTTAAAAATATATTTTATATTTATTTCATTTTCAATATTTTTGTATCCGTATTCTTGCCTGAGACATGAAAGGTGCAGCAGATAATAAAACAGTACTTTCCTATAAAGGATTTGTTGATTTTGAGGCAATAGGGGATTTAATAGGCCTGCTCAAGAATAAAATTGCCGATTTTGATATCAGTCTGGTGACCTACAAAAAAGTATTGGTTATTCTTATAGAATCGCTTGAAAATATCTATAAATATTATGTGAGTAACGGCATTGACAAAGTATCGTTACCACAGGTCAGCCTTCCCGCCTTTTCCATAATAAGGAAACAAAACGGGGTAATAATTATATCTTCTTCAAATATTATTAAAAATGAAGACATGAAGCCCTTTGCCGACAGGCTTGACCGGTTAAACAGGCTTGAATTTAATGATTTACGAAAATTATACCGTAAAACAATTACTAACGGTCATTTCAGCAACCAGGGAGGAGCGGGATTGGGACTTATTGAAATGGCAAAAATTTCAAATGAAAAAATTAACTATAAGTTTGAAAATCTGGACAAATATTTTTCCCGGTTAACTTTGATAATTAGCATTACCAATGGCAACAACCCGGATAAATAGTGTCTGTCCATAATGTCCGATATCCGCGTTGCTGCCAAAATTTTAAATCCTCGAATACATTAGTATACCGCGGTTTAAAATTTTTTTCACAACGTTAATTATTTTTAAAGGTGTTCAAGAGCTCACTTATAAATAAGTTCTTTAACTCGCTTAAAAAAGTGAGTTAAAGAGCTCACTT
>CAZBJH010000141.1:0-8098 GCA_964492185.1 uncultured Bacteroidales bacterium
TTATGGACAGACACTATTTAGTGTCAGTTACTTTAACCCTTTCAGAATTGAACTTTTAACGATATAATATCATGGCAACATTTGACATAGTAATGCCTAAGATGGGAGAAAGCGTACAGGAAGCGACCATTACCAAATGGTTTAAACAGGAAGGAGATCCTGTTGAAGAGGACGATATCCTGGTGGAGATAGCAACCGATAAGGTTGATACTGAAATTCCTTCACCTGTTGAAGGTACTTTAAAAAAAGTATTATATAAAGAAAATGATGTAGTTGCAGTAGGAGAAGTTATCGCGGTTATCTCTATGGGTGATGACTCAGGAACTGCAGAGGACAGTGAAAAGAAAGAGTCCCCGGAAAACAAAAAACAATCATCCGCCAAAACGGAAACTGAAGAAAAAGCAGAAGAACCGAAATCTTCCGGAGAATATAAAAAATCAGAAAAATTTTATTCTCCGCTTGTACAAAACATTGCAAAAAAGGAAAAAATAAGTCCAGAAGAACTTGACAAAATTCAAGGTACGGGACAAAACGGAAGGGTTAGAAAACAGGATATACTAAAATATATTGAACAGAAGAGACAGCAAGAAGAGCGGCCGTCCGGGGCTGAAAAACAAACCGAACACGGGCAACCCAAAATAAGTGTATCTGTAAATCCTGAAGATGAAGTTATCCCTATGGATCGTATGAGGAAGATCATTGCCGACCACATGGTAAGGTCAAAACAAACGGCACCTCATGTAACCAACTTTATCGAGGCTGATGTAACAGGTATAGTAAATTGGAGAAATAAAGTGAAAGATGAATTTTTCAAGCGCGAGAAACAGAAACTGACGTTTTTACCTGTTTTTACAGCGGCTGTAGCAAAAGCACTAAAGGACTATCCGGGGATAAACGCATCTGTGGATGGTGATAATATTATTCTGCGGAAAAATGTTAATATTGGCATTGCAGTGGCTTTACCTTCGGGAAATTTAATTGTACCGGTTATTAAAAATGCTGACCGGAAAAATCTGCTGGGTCTGACTATCGAATTGAATAATCTGGCTAATGCAGCCCGGGAGAATAAACTCAGTCCAGATGATATCCAGGGAGGTACTTTCAGTATATCAAATTTCGGTACTTTTAGAAATCTTACCGGTACACCTATCATAAACCAGCCCCAGGTTGCCATCCTGGCTGTTGGTAGTATTGAGAAAAAGCCGGCAGTCCTGGAAACACCTTCAGGTGATGTTATTGCCATTCGTCATAAAATGATACTGTCAGTATCTTATGACCACAGGGTAGTTGATGGTGCCCTGGCTGGTGTATTTCTGAAGAAACTTACGGAATATCTTGAAAACTTTGATGAGAATACAGTGATATAGTATCACTTGAAATAAATGTATTGTTTATGAAAAATTACAATCACATAGAAGTACCTGCAAAATTCAGTGTTAAAAAAACAGATAAAAAAACACTTGAAGAATGGTATTATTTAATGGTCCTTGGCAGGGCACTGGATGACCGTGCACCTAATTACCTTAAACAAGCCATAGGCTGGTCCTATCATGCACCCTATGCCGGTCATGACGGAATTCAGCTTGCTATCGGACAGGTATTCGATAGAGAAACAGATCATCTTTACCCCTACTACCGGGATATGCTCACAGCAATATCGGCCGGTCTGACCGCGGAAGAAATTATATATAACGGCATTTCAAAAGACACGGATGTAGCCGGTGGCGGAAGGCACATGTCAAATCATTTTGCAAAACCGGCCTGGAATATTCACAATGTATCATCCTCAACGGGAAATCATGCAGTACATGCAGCCGGAACAGGAAGAGCCATGAAATTATATAAGGGTAAGGGAGTGGCAATCTGTTCCATGGGCGAATCAGCCGTTAGCGAAGGATATGTCTATGAAGCTATCAATGGCGCTTCTAATGAAAAACTTCCGGTTTTATTTGTGATTCAGGATAATGGTTACGGCATATCTGTGCCAAAAGCAGATCAGACAGCCAACAGGAAAGTGGCGAATAATTTCAGAGGTTTTAAAAACCTGCGTATTATTCATTGTAATGGTAAGGATGTTTTTGATTCTGTGAATGCTATGACAGAAGCAAAAAAATGGGCCATTGAAAACCAAATGCCTGTAATTGTGCAGGCTAATTGTGTTCGAATTCACTCCCATTCCAATTCAGACCGGCATGAGTTATACCGTGATGATTATGAATTGAATTATGTTAGTGACTATGATCCAATGGGAAAATTCCGGCGATTGCTGTTGCGATATAAACGGTTTACAGAAAATGAGCTTCAGAAAATTGAAGATAAGGTAAAACAGGAGGTTAAGGATGCCCATAAGAAAGGTATGGCAGCCCCCGATCCGGATCCGGGGTCAATACATGATTTTGTAATTACAGATCCGTATAAAGCTTCAAAATATCCTGATGGAACGCATAACCACGATGGACCGAAAAAGAAAATAATAGTAGGACTTAATGAAACACTGAAGGCAGAATTAAGACACAATCCCGATACATATATATGGGGACAGGACATAGCACATAAGGAAAAAGGCGGGATTTTCAATGTAACTAAAGGAGTGCAGCAGGAATTTGGTAAAGACAGAGTCTTCAACGCACCCATTGCCGAAGATTATATTATGGGCACTGCAAACGGGATGTCAAAATATGATAAAAAGATAAGGGTAGTTGTAGAAGGCGCTGAATTTGCCGATTATTTCTGGCCCGCGATGGAGCAATTTGTCGAAACTACTCATGAATACTGGCGCTCAAAAGGACAGTTTTCACCAAATATCACAATACGGCTGGCTTCAGGAGGATATATCGGGGGAGGGTTATATCATTCACAAACCACTGAAGGTGCACTGACAACTTTCCCGGGGACACGTGTTGTTTACCCTTCTTTTGCAGACGACGCGGCAGGATTATTAAGAACATCTATCCGGTCTGAAGGCATGACCCTGTTTCTTGAGCCCAAAGCACTGTACAATGCTAATATAGCTGCAACCCCTATACCTGATGATTTTGAAGTACCTTTCGGAAAAGCCCGGAAACGACGTGAGGGAACCGATCTCTCTGTTTTTACTTATGGCAATACGACTCATATGTGCATTGAGGCAGCCAATATAATTGCAGGGGAGACAGGAGAAAATATCGAGGTGATTGATCTGCGGTCCCTTATTCCTCTTGATACTGAAATGATCATTGATTCTGTTAAGAAAACGGGTAAAGCACTGGTCGTACATGAAGATAAGGTTTTTTCGGGCTTTGGAGCGGAAGTAGCTTCGGAAATTTCAGAAAAAACCTTCGAGTATCTTGACGGACCTGTCCGCCGTATCGGCAGCACCTTTACCCCTGTGGGCTTTAACCCTGTGCTGGAAAAAGCAATCCTGCCAAACACCGAAAAAATAAAAAATGCAATGAAAGATTTGCTGGATTATTAAACTTTTATCACGCGAGAGGGGAATGCACATCCCTATAATAATAGTGATTTTCAAATAATTAATTAGTGTCTGTCAATAAAGCTGGCAAAATGTTAACTAAAAAAATTATTAAATGAAACCCTCATCCTTAAGGAATTTAATTTAAAAAGTACAAAAACAACCGAGCGAAGCGAGCTCATGAACACAATTAAAATGAATAAAGGGGTGAATAACAGGACATGAATATTTACTAAGAACTTATTATGTAGGGATGAGGGTTCGCCGAACACCTTATATAATATAATAATTTGGTGAGGCAACACATACCACCAACTTTGGTTAAACGAAATAACAAATTAATTATTAATGACTTAACAAAATTATATTCGGATGAAAAAAATCGGCTTGTTTTATAGTTTTAACACCGTAAAATCGGGACAAATTGCAAAAAAAATAGAAAAGGAGTTTGGCAAGGACGTTGAAAAGGTGAATGCTGAGGATGTGGATGAGAAAAAATTCCTGTCATTTAATAATATGATATTGGGTGTGCCAACATGGTTTGACGGAGAACTGCCCAACTACTGGGATGAATTTGTGCCTGCAATAGAAGATATGGACCTTAAAGGAAAGAAAGTTGCCATATATGGTGCCGGCGACCAGAAAGGCTATCCTGAAAACTTCGTGGATGGAATAGGTATTATGGCAGAGTTGCTTGAAATGCAGGGTGCAACTATTGTGGGAAAGACTTCAGCCGAGGGGTACACTTTTGAAAGCTCAAAAGCATTACGCGGAAAACAATTTGCAGGACTCGCCCTTGATTTTGAGAATCAGCAAAAGATGAATACCGAGCGTGTTAAGAAATGGTGTATGCAGCTTAAGAAAGAATTTAAATGATGATATGATGCACTAAAGACTTTTTTAGCAGACACTCCTGTCTAACAAAACCCATAAACAACTGTTATTCATTATTTTACTGATTACCGATTACCGGATACCTTTACAAACCACCCGTAACTCTTGTTAGTTTACTTTTGTACTAAATCCCGATTTCGCGAAATACTATTTACTGTTACTTTCTCCTGAATATTTCCCTGTCAACTTCAGTGGCCTCCATAAGTTTTTCATCAAAAGGTTTAAGAAATTCAAGAGCACCTGATTGTGACAATCCAGGATCTATCCATGACTTTTCAATACCTTCGGGGAGAATAACCGGCATTCTTTTTTTTGTATTGTGTATTTTCCCGATCATATGATTTGCCTTGGTTGTTATAATGGTGAAAGTATTCAATATTTCTCCTGTTGATCTATTCAGCCATTTATCATACAAACCGGCAAGTGCAAAGGGCTGCTCATTTTTAAGGCGGATAAAGAAGGGTTGTTTTAGTCCGCCACGGTCTTGCCATTCGTAGAAACCATTAATTAAAACCATACACCGCTTACTTCTTAGTGATCCCCGAAAGGAAGGCTTTTCAGCAAGGGTTTCGGACCGGGCATTGAATGTTTTTTTTCGGATTGAGGCTGCCGATTCTTCTTCTTTTATCCAGGAAGGTATAAATCCCCAAATAAACAAATCAGCGTTTTCAGGCTTACCCTGGGCAATAACGGGAACCTCAGGCAGGGTGAATGCTGACACTCCTGATTGTGATCTATAGCGCCGGTTTGTGAGTGAAACACCAAAACGCTGCTCAATCTGCTCACGTGTGAGATTAATTTCTATGGTATAACACATAAAAGTATTTCATTTTATTTGCCAGATAGTATTCAGGAAATATTTTCTGGGATCAAACAAATTACACTTTATATCAAAACCGGATTTTGCGGAAATTTCACTGATCAGTTCCATATCATATTTTTGGGAGAGCTCTGTGAATATTGCTTCTCCGGAAGTAAAGACGTAACTTTTGCCTAACTCCTTAATTTTTACTACCTGATCACATTTGCTTATAATAAAACTCTTTGTTTCGCCCGAAAGAGGATCATAATTTTCATAATGGTAAAACCGGTCTGTTATAAAATTTGCATTAAGTTCACGATTAATACGCCTTAAAATATTGAGATTGAATTTGGCAGTAATACCCGAATTATCATTATAAGCATTTAAAATGATCAGTGGGTCTTTTTTCATATCCAGCCCCAGCAGCAACATGTCATTTTTATCCATCTTTTGCCGTATGGAACTTAAAAAATTAATTGCTTCCTGTTTGGTAAAATTTCCCAGGTTTGAACCCAGGAAAAGTATTACTTTCTTATCGTAGTGGCTGTTTTTTACAATTTCGAGAGCCTGGAAATAATCGGCATTTGAACTATCTATGTGCAAATCAGGAAAATCTTTCATTAATCTTGTTTCCAACTGATCTATAGCCTTCTGAGAAATATCGACCGGCCGGTATACAAAATCAGCATTATTTTTTAAAAGATGATCGATCAATATCCCGGTTTTCAAACCATCCCCGGCACCAAATTCAATCAGTTTGAATCCATGACATCCGCGTAAAAAAAAATCAATTAACCTGTTTTTAAATTGTTCCAGTATCTCAAGCTCACAACCGGTAAGGTAGTATTCATCAAGATCCATTATTTTCTGGAATAATTTACTGCCATTAGCATCATAAAAATATTTTGAAGGCAAATATTTCGCCGATGATGATAGTCCTTTATTAACATCAGAAAAAAATTCATTATCATAATACACACTCGTATCTATTCCCGGATCCTCGAACCCGGCATCATGCCGGTATTGTAATTTATCTTCCATTCCTGAAATATTAAAAAAACAAACCTACGGTAAAGATAAACTGAGTCATCCTGTTATCATGTATAAATTCTTCTGATGCAATGTTTATACTTTCTCCCAGCCTGCTGAGGTTACGCTCGTATTTCAGTTCAAATGTAAAATCAGATATCTCTAATCCTGCACCAGCTTGAAAACCAATAACAGCATTTTTATAATTATGCTTATAATCAGTAAACTCTACAAGTTCAGAAGTGTTGTTGAGTAAAAAACTTCCCACCGGTCCCACTTCAATTTTAACCGGTCCAATCATTATTCCACCCAAAACAGGAATGTCCAGCTTGTTATAGGTAAGCAGCACGCTTCCCCTGGCCTCTGATCGCAGATCTTCAATTTCCATACGGCTCTTATTTGTTGTAAGTAAAAGTTCAGGCTGAATGAAAACATTAAAAAACCGGATTTGCGAAAAAGCCCCAAAATGAAAGCCTGCCTCAATATCCGGAGGATAAGAAATGCGGATATTATTATTAATAAGGTCCTTTGCATTAATATTGCTTACATTCAAACCACCACGTATACCATATCTTACCTGGGAAAAGAGTGGTAAGGTTAAAAGAAACATTGCAGAAATAAATATTATAGTCCTTTTCATATAATCTGATATTTTAGCGTTTTCTTATTCTTTCTTTATAAAATATAACAATTATTACAGAATTTTGCTCAATAAATATTTCATAATTAGAATCCGTCTATAAAGTTGGCAAAATGTTAACCGGTTATATGTTCCTAACCTGACAATATAATAACAAAGTTTCATTATTACCTGCATAATGCATAAAAATGAATAAAAATCAGGTAATATAAAGCTTCTCGGCAGGTCACCACAACTTCAGCCCTGGTAGCCTTGCATCTGATCCGGATCTTACGCACGAATAATAGAGAACTTAAATAATAACCGGTTATTTTGTTTATCAGATGTATATTTAAATATCTGCAATTAGGATTTTATTTAGAATTAATATATATGATATACATTGAATTGGGATATTTTTTTGACTAATTTTACGTCTCATTAAAAAAAGTAATTATGATTGTTGAAAAGGACAAAGTTGTATCACTTACTTATGAATTAAGATTAGACAATGCAGAAGGTAATGTTGTTGAATCGCTGAATCCGGATTCTCCGTTAACCTTTTTATACGGAAACGGGCAACTCCTGCCTAAATTTGAAGAAAACATTGATGGTTTTTCGGTTGGTGATTCATTTGACTTTAATTTAAAAAATGATGAAGCTTATGGTGAAATGAATAAAGATGCAATCGTTGATGTTCCGATAGATGCTTTTGAAATTGATGGTAAAATTGATGAGAGCCTTTTGGAACCTGGCACGACCATACCTATGCAGGATAAAGCAGGAAACAGACTTCATGGCACTGTTCAGAAGGTTAGTGACAGTGCAGTTAAAATGGACTTTAATCATCCTCTTGCTGGTAAAGAGCTTTATTTTAAAGGCGAAATAACAGAAATAAGAGATGCCACCAATGAGGAATTGCAACACGGGCATGTTCATAAAAATGAAGATTGTGATGATGGTTGCGAAAACTGCAACGATGAAGGCAACTGTTAAGCTATTCTGATCAGAAACATATTTAATCTGTAACATATGTAAGGGCAGAA
This sequence comes from uncultured Bacteroidales bacterium, assembly GCA_964492185.1. Lineage (GTDB taxonomy): Bacteria > Bacteroidota > Bacteroidia > Bacteroidales > UBA10428 > JAFGSZ01. Next base: position 7,842 of record CAZBJH010000141.1, read on the forward strand.
CATTTTCTGCTCTTACATCGAAATTCAGTTCATCCGGATTTGTTATGTGATCCTGTCACGGTGAATAAATTATTGAATCTTCTGTTAAATTTCTGTCAATTAAGTTGGCAAAATGTTTAACCGAACATGTGTCTGTTCAGAAGGTTCAATTTGCAAGGCTTGCGCAGTCCTGAAATGCGAAGTTTACTTGTCGTAAATGAGAAATTTTAGGACAAGCGTAACGTAGCAAATGGGTCTTTGTGGACAGACACTACTTA
>CAZBJH010000142.1:0-7782 GCA_964492185.1 uncultured Bacteroidales bacterium
TTATGGTGTAATACCCAACCACTGGCATTATAATATGCTTTTGCAGTTTTTGCTCCATTTATGGATAAATCCTTTAACATATCAAATAGTGGCATATGGCATTCTGATAAATTGGTAACTTCGGCAGGCCAATAATTCATTTCCGTATTGATGTTAACAGTATATTTACTTCCCCAGTTTGGAAGCAAATCCTCATTCCATCGTCCCTGTAAGTTAGCTGGTTCGCTACCATTACGACTACTTGAAACCAATATATATCGCCCGAATTGAAAAATCTTGGATAATAATTCCGGATCAGGCTGACCATTCTTCAGATCAGTAACCCTTTCATCTGTTGGCATTTCATTCATCATGGGATCACCTATCTTAAGGTGAACCCGACACATCAGGTTACTGAAATCTTCCAGATGAGTTTTCTTTAGTTTCCTAAAACTTTTCCCTTTGACTCCTGCCATTATTTTTTCACATTTGGCCGCGGGGTCTCCGCTTATATCGGTATAATCAACAAAGCTTGTTGCTGCAGTGAGGATGAATGTCACTGAATTGGCATTAGTAACAACAAGGCTCGAGTCGGTTGCTTCCAGGTTACCATTTTCAGCTGCGGCAGTCAGGGATGTCTGGAAATTCATTCCTGTTCCTTCAACCTTGGCTATCAGCCAGCTTTCTCTTTCCGGAATGTACTTCCATGTTCCGTTTAAGATGAGCTTGTTATCTTCTGCTATTGTTTCCCCCGTGAAATAACTCCGGAGTTTTGCTTCCACAGACACCCTTCCAGGTTTGTTAGCCGATACTTTCATGACCATAACATGGTCGGGATAGGACATAAATGCCTCACGGGTCATCTTCACGTCACCATCCATGTAACTAATTTTGACCACCCCCGTTTCCATATCCAATTCCCGGTAGTAATCCTTTATGGAATCACCGCTTAAAGTAAAGTTCAGGAGAAGATCGCCCAGTGGCTGATAGGCTTGTTGCGCCACAGGTATCCCGTAAAAATGTTCATTTACCATTTCCTCTGCCTCCTTGAATTTATCTGCAAAGACAAGCTCCTTAATCTTTTCGAAATAATTGTACGCGCCAGGATCATTATAATCATGAGGCCTTCCCGACCAGAAGGTGGATTCATTTAAAGCTATCCTCTCATTCTCAACTCTTCCAAAGACATTGGCGCCCATGTAACCATTGCCTATTAATAAACCATCATGCCAGGCATCGCCAGCTGGTTTATTATACCAAACGACCATTTCCTTTGAATCGGGTTTTTCAGGCCGCGTTATATTACAGGCAGAACCCATAAGTATGGCTGTTAATAACATGGTAAGGGTAGACTCATTTACCATATTAATAATAATTTTCCTGATAATTTTTGATTTATACATTACTGTCACTATTGTTTCTTAATAAGGAGTATGATCCAGCTAACATGAAATCAATATAAATTGTGTCGCTTATTTAACTACTATTGCATCTATAGCTACCGGTCCGAATCCATGATTAACAAAATTGATAACATGTTCGGATTATTTCAGGATCAAGATTCCCGCGGCCGTGCCGCGTAAGGTCGAGCAACATCGTTCCTTCGCGACTGACATTCTCCATCAGCGACCTGATGATACTTTTATTTCCATCTCCTGTTTTAGATAGACTTACCGAACAAGCTCCTGATGCCGCGTTATCAGACGCCTTTAAAGAACCTCCAACAAGCTCTGCAGATTCAGCCTCTAATACTCGCTTACCTGCAGTAATACCCGAAGTATAAGCCGAAAACAATAATAATAATGACCAAATAAAGAAAATCCAAACTCTGTAACGAAGTTTGAATAATAATGATTTATACCGTCACTTTATAAATAACTTATTTATGATCATTTTAAGTCCTTTATAAAAATGGCCAGCCCGGTTCTCTCCTTGTGTTTCGGAGTCATAACCAGGTCTGGCCAGAATAACTTGATTTCTATCTACTCAACCAAGCTTACACTTGGCGGAATAATAGCTGGATATTAGCTACCAGCCGGGCGTTTGCTCCAACTCAGGGTTACGTTGAATCTCATCCCGTTCAATAGGAAGGAGGTTCATCTTTTTTTCATATGTTCCTGATTTATCGCGCAATATCACCTCTTCATATCTTTTTTCGCCGGTATTTAGATCTAAGAAAATATCCAAGGTTCTGATCGGGCGATTCTCGATATCAATGGCTATATCCCATCGTCTGATGTCGTAGAACCGGTGGTTTTCAAAGGCCAATTCAATCCTTCGTTCGTTATATATCCTTCTCCTCAAGTCCTCCCCGGTAACAGTTGCTGGAATATCGGGCATTTCAACGCTCGTTCTGCTTCTTACTTTATTCAAATATTCCCTGGCGATATCTTCGTGGCCCAGCTCGAACTGCGCCTCCGCGTAGTTCAGGTATATCTCAGCCAACCGGAAATGCGGCCATTGAATTGTATATTGCGTTTGCCAGTTAAAAGGGCCCTCTGTAGGCATGAACTTTTTGAGTACATAGTTTGTCCGGGGATTGTCACCTGTATTCTTATATGAATCATACCCCCATTGAGAACCATCTTCTGAGATCCACATCTCAAAAGTATCTCCCCGGAATACGGTTTCGTCATGAACAATGCTCGCATCAAACCGGGGGTCACGATTCGCGAAGGGGTCTTGCGGATCATATTCTGAATCAGGGTTAACCGTTCCATCTGGCAAAAATGGTGGTTCTCCATTGATCATATCGTAATCATCAATCAGGTTCTGTGAAGGCCCGTTACTGCCCCACCAACCGCCGTAGCCCTCATAACGGCGGTTAAAATTATGCACGGGCGCCTGGTGTCCGTTGGACGTGGTAAAACCTCTCGAAAAAATCACTTCTTTCTGGGAATCTCCCTGTGAGAGTTCAAAAAGCTTCTGATAGTCGGGGTACAGTTCGTAGTTCTCTAAATCTATAAGAGCTTTAGCGGCATCAGATGCTTTCTGCCATTTTTGCTGGTCGTTGGATGGATTGAATAAAGGCGAAGCAGCATAAAGGTATGTACGGGAGAGTAATGCCCGGCATGCATCCGCTGTTGCCCTTCCGTAATTGGAGTGACTCGATCGATATTGATCATCCAGGTCCGGCATAGCTTCGGTCAAATCCTGCTCAATGAATGCCACGCATTCATCAAAGGTATTTCGCTTGAAAGTCACACTCTCAATATCACCAAGTTCATAAGACTGCGAGACGATGGGAACGCCGCCAAACCGTTTTATGAGCTCGAAATAGATAAACGCCCTTAGAAACTTGGCTTCCGCGACCAACTTGTCTTTATCCTCCAACTCAAAATCGATTTCCTCCATTTTTTCCAGGAAAAGATTGACCTTGCGAATATATTCATAACCCCTGTCCCAATAATATAGGTAATTACCGCACCAATCGCCTGCCATGGTAGCGATGTTATCAGGTGAATAGGTGTTCGTTCTGAAATGTTCAGCGCAGCAACATGGCGCGGTGTTATAAGCTTCATCTGTATATTTTGAAAGCATATGGATGTAAAACCCGTGAGGGATAGCATTATAAAGCTCTGCCTGATAGGCGCCTATCAGGTTTGCGTCACTCCATACGGCGCTCTCGGCAACACGGTCCTGCGGCTCAATATCCAGGATGTTTTGATCACAAGAAAAATTGAATATTAATATAAGAAAAAATGGTATTATTCTTTTTATAGTTTTCATCTTTTTCATCTTTTTCATCGTTTAATCATTTTAAAATCTGACATTAACACCGAAGTTAATAATCCGCAACGGCGGATACCTCGTAAAACCGCCGTCCAGTTCCGGATCCCTCCACGTAACTTCTTTGGCCCAGGTTAATAAATTCGTGCCACTTACGAATAAACGAACGTCGTCAAAACCTTTTATGTTAGACATTATGTTACGCAGGCTGTAGCCTAATTCAGCGTTTTTAAGCCTGACAAAAGTCGCATCATACAGGAAAAAGTCGGTAGCTCCCGGTTCCCAGGCATCCGCCCGGGGCATTGTAGCCCCTTCCTGGTTGTCCCTTGTCCAGCGGTTGGTGGCCCGGTAAACCACATTATTATCAAGATCTTCTTGACCAAATTCTGTAAGCGTACCGTCATAAGTATAGGCATTGGTTTGTCCCTGGAAAAACAAAGCCAGGTCAAACCCCTTGTATTGTAAATTGGCGGTCAGACCAAAGACATATTCGGGAATTGCATTAAAATCGACACGGTACCGGTCTTCTCCATTTATTTCCCCGTCGCCATTCATGTCAATCACCTTAATGTCTCCCACCTGCGCTCCGTTACCGTGTGGGTAGTTGTCAAACTCTTCCTGTGTATTGAAAATCCCGTCAGACTTGTAATAAAGACCTGATCTATACGGATGACCGGTTGCTGTCTGATAAGGTTCGGCCGGCGGCACTTCGTCTATGAAAATTATTTCATTTCGTGCGAAAGTAGTGTTTGCAGTGATTAAATACGTCAGATCTCCAAGGGTATTCCCGTGACTTAATATCAACTCAAATCCATTATTATCCAATTTTCCGATATTTTCGTCGGGCAAGGCTGGAAAACCAAACACCCGACTTATCGAAAGGATGCGTGGCCACAGGATATTTGATCGTTTCTCTTTAAATATCGTAAAATCTACGCCAAGCAATCCGTCCCATAATTCAGCAACCAGTCCGAAATCGAGTTTCTTGCTCACTTCCCAAGTAATAGCCGGATTGGGCATTGTGCCAGAGTAAATTCCAGGCACATCGCTGCCGCCAAAAACGTAATTACTTCCAAATTGGAAAGTCTGCATGTATTGCCATTTTGGAACACGGTCATTACCCAACTCCCCGTATGACCCCCTGAGCTTTAACTCGCTTATGATCGACACATTGTCGCGGATAAAATCTTCTTCCGTCAACCTCCACCCCGCAGAAACTGAAGGGAAGAAACCATATCTTTTTCCCTCCGGAAAAACCGGGGAACCGTCATATCGGAACACAAATTCAAGCAGGTACCTGCGTTTAAAATCATAATTCAACCGGCCAAAGTAATTGTTGTAAGCATCCTCGCTAGCGGAACCGCCGTTGTCCTTATCTTCCGCATCCGAACTTCCCCGATCGATCTGTGGAATGGCAGCACTAACAAAATTTTTCCGATAGGCAAATGCTCCACTATATCTGTTCTGCTGTTGTTCAACCCCCCCCATTACGGAAAAGTTATGATCCTGACCGATCGTTGTTCGGTAAGTGGCCCTGAAGTTGAACAGAGACATTGTCCACTTACGATAGTCATCTCTTAACTCGACAGGATTGTTGGTCATCATGCGGTCATACTCTTCGGTATTCACGTTATATTGATGGTAGTATAACGGTTTACGGAACCACTTTTGGAATTCGTTTCTCATGTCATAATTGTAGGAAGCATCCAGTGTCAATCCTTTTACGAATGGAACTTCGTATTTAGCTGTAAAAGTCGAATACAGCGGATAATCCTTTACTTTCTCATATCCACCCCGATCTGCCAGAAGAGGGTTATCACGGAACCGGCCAGGTGCGATCAACCCGTTAGGATATACGGCTACCAGCGTAGGATTTGATTGTATTGTATTAACAAAGTCTTGTTTTACTCCTATGAATTGATGTGCAGCATTGGTTCTTTCATTGATAATAGCATTAATGTTGGCTCCAACGGTGAAACCTTCCGCTATATCAGCATCAACATTGACCCGCATATTATACTGCCTATAATGGGTGGGATTATTCTTTAAAATACCGTCCTGGTCTGTCATTCCGAAAGAGAGCAGGTACCTGGTATTTTCACCTCCCCCGCTTGCTTGCATGTTTACCCGCTGCTGAATGGTATGCTTCTTCCTTACCACATTTGCCCAGTCTGTGTTCGGGTATAAAACAGGATCCGAGCCGTCACGGTATTTCTGAATAGCCTCATCCGTAAAATGAGGAGTAAATTCGCTCATGTCAGGCCGTCCATCCCGATACCATTTTCCTTCATTGTACGTTTCTGCAAACAAAACTGCATCCATCATTTCAGGAAACATCGTAGGTTGGTTAAGGGCATAATTATAGGATACGTTAAACACGGGGCGGCCCCGAAATCCTTTTTTGGTAGTAACCAGAATCACACCGTTTGCCCCACGGGCGCCATAGATGGCAGCCGATCCATCCTTCAGCACAGATACACTTTCAATATCTTCCGTGTTAAGCCGGCTCAGATTATCACGGGGCACTCCATCAATAATGACGAGAGGCGAATTAGGATCAATACCATCGTTTGGATTACTATCCATTGTACCGCCCCCGCGGATCAATATGCTGAGTCCTTCTCTCCCGGGCCATCCGTCGCGCTGGTTAATAACCAGGCCCGGAAGCTTACCCGCCAGAGAGGTTGAAACATTATTCGAGGGGTTTTTAGTAATCTCCTCACCGTTGACACTTGATATCGAACCCGTCATCGTTTCCCTTCTTTGAGTGCCATAACCAACTACAACAACATCCTGCAACTGCGTAATGTCTGGTAACAACATTATGTCGATCACTGTTTGGTCGCCAACGACAACACTTTCACTGTTGTAGCCAACAAATGAGAAAGTAAGAGTCGATTCAGCGCCGGCTTCAATCTGATACTCTCCATTTACGTCAGTAATGGCACCAATGGTTGTCCCCTGAATTACTACATTCACTCCAACCAACGGGGCTCCGTTTTCGTCTGTTACAGTGCCTCGTATCATTGAAGTTTGACCAAAGCTCCAGAGCGAAAACAATAGCTGAGGTAACATGAAAATTGCTACTTTAAGAAGTCTGTTTTTTTTCATAATATAAATAGATTAGTAGATTTAATTAGAGTTTGTTCATAATATTCAAAATCAAGGCGCATAAACCCAACGACGTAAATTATTCAACTCATTTAAAAGTGAACTCTTGACCACCTTTATAAAAATAATTACACGTTGTGAAAAACATTTTAAACCGCAGAATACTGATGTATTTGAGAATTTAAAATTTTAGCAGCAATGCAGATATCGGACATTATACACATACCCTAATTAGATTTAATTAGATAGAATTAATTCGTTTAACAAATATATTGAATAAATATAGTATTATCAAATATTCCATTGAAGATTAGCATCGAATCTTAGAACAATTTCTTACCATACTTAATAATCAATTAATCAAAACATAATTACTCTTCCGCATATTGGTAAAGTATAAAGTTGAAACATTTAATAAAAATACAGGAAGATTAAATTATATGTTATCCTCATTAAAGAGGTTCGTTTTACATTTAATGACCTGATTATACTTTCCATTTGCACAAAATTTGTTAACATTTTTAAAAAATTATGTGGTAAAAACAAAAGTAGGCAGGCGACAAGAAACGTAAGTGAAACTTATGTTGAAAAAAAAACCTCCCTGGTTGAAAAAGAATAATATATAAACGATTTGAGGAAAACAACAAAAAATGTGTTTAAATAATAGAAATGAAAGATTTTCTGTAAAAGTTGCTGAAAATTTATAAAATTATCTTTTATTTTGTTGGTATCACAAATAAGTTAAAATGAGGATTATTCTAATACTTGTAAACTGTATTATTTATAGTCAACTTTTTGCACAGGAACATATTGTTTTCTCATCCATTGATGCCAATAATGGACTTTCCGATAACGGGGTTCGAAGTATTTGTCAGTTACATGATGGCCGCATAGCTGTAGTAACCTTGGGAATGGTGAATATTTATGATGGATCAAGCTTTTTATATTTGCATTATAGTAATC